>NCCR01000026.1:1966-34269 GCA_002279765.1 Verrucomicrobia bacterium 12-59-8
AAGGTGGCTGCGCTACATGCGGAGCTGGGCGTCTCTTCCCTCGCGGATCTGAAGCGTGCGTGCGAGAGCGGCGAGGCGGCGAAGCTCTCCGGCTTTGGTGGCAAATCGGTGGAGAAGATCCTCGAAAGCATCGCCTTTCGTGAACAGCATGCGGCGGAGTTTCGTCTGGATGTGGTGCAGCCGCTGGTGCAGGAAATTCTGGAGGCGCTACGACAGCACCCCGAGGTGTCGCATGCGGAGGTCTGCGGCAGTTTCCGCCGTGGCAAGGAGACGGTGCATGATCTCGACTTCCTCGTTTCAACCCGGCATCCCGAGGAAGTCATCGCAGACTTTGTGAAGCTGCCGCTGGTGGTGGATGTCATCGCCCAAGGGCCGACGAAAGCCAGCGTGCATGTCACGCATGGGGTGCAGTGCGATCTGCGCGCTGTTTCAAACAAGGAGTTCCCTTTTGCACTGGCGTACTTCACGGGCAGCAAGGAGCACAATGTGGCCATCCGCCAGCGTGCGCTGGCGCGTGGGTGGTCGCTCAATGAGTATGCCTTCACCCCGGTGCCGGATCATGCCGATGCGCCGGTGATTCCGCCGGTCCATGATGAAGCGGAACTCTACCGCGCGCTGGATCTCGACTTCATCGACCCCGAGCTGCGGGAGAACACGGGCGAGATCGACGCCGCTGAGCACGGCGGTCTGCCGCGCCTCATTCTGCTGGAGAATCTGCGCGGTGTCTTCCATAACCACACCACCGCGAGCGACGGTGGCGCGACGCTGCGCGAGATGGCGGAGGCGGCGCATGAGCTTGGCCTGCAGTACCTCGGCATCGCCGATCACAGCAAGTCGTCATTCCAGGCGAACGGGCTGGATGAAACACGTCTGCTGAAGCAAATCGAACAAATCAAGGCGCTGAATAAGGAGATGGCCGAAGAGGGCTTCCGTATTTTCGCAGGCAGCGAGGTGGACATTTTGAAGGATGGCAGCCTCGACTTCAGCGATGAGATCCTGGACCAGCTTGATTACGTGGTGGCCTCCGTACACAACGTCTTCAATCTGCCCGAGGCGGAGATGACGAAGCGCATCATCCGCGCGATTGAAAATCCGTTCGTCACCATGCTGGGGCATCTCACTGGCCGGCTGCTGCTGCAACGGCCTGCGTATCACGTCAATGTGGCTGCAGTGATCGATGCGGCGGCGGAAACCGGCACGATCATCGAACTCAATGCAAGCGCCTGGCGTCTGGACATGGACTGGCGCTGGTGGAAGTACGCGAAGGCGAAAGGCGTGAAGTGCAGCATCAACCCCGATGCCCACAGCACCCACGGCCTGCAGGCCGTGATCTACGGCATCAAAGCCGCCCGCAAAGGTTGGCTGACGCGCAGTGATGTGATCAACTGCCTGCCGCTTGGTGAGGTGGAGGCGGTGCTGCGGGCGAAGCGCGTGCTGCTGGATTGACCGGATGCGCCAAGCCACCGGCATTTGCCGTGATGCCGCTGCCAGATCATGCCGCACATGCCTCACCGAAATGTGACCGATTTCATCTTGCCAATGCTCCCGAGGAGAGAGTATACAAAACATTCTCACGCCGCTTGCGGATGTTTTTGGTTCAAGTCAATGAAATCCCTTTGCCATCCTGCCTATCTTTTTATTCTTCTCTTTGTAGCGCTGGGCCTCCAGCCGGGTGTCGCGGCAGAGGCTTCAGGAAAGGCCATCCCGCTGGATCAGCTTGGCGCTGAGGCGCAGAAACACTACACGGGGGATGGCATCGGCATCACGCCCACGGCGCAGGGGGCACTCCTGCGGGCCGACTTTCAGAAGCTGGCAGGCGAGGCCACCGGGGAGGGGCTGTGGCTGTCTTCCACCACGGCGGCGGCTGGTCGGCCGGAGCGGTTTCGCGTGCTGGCCACTGCGCTCGGCAGATGTGCAGGCACGGCGGCGAATGCGACTGCTTCGCAGCTGCTGCCAGCCATCGGCATGGTGACATCCACCTCTGACGCGGCGGCCTTCATGCGCCCCGGCCTGCTGGAAGAGTACCGCGTGAGCATGGACGGTGTGCGCCAGGACTTTGTGGTGCTGCAGCGCCCGGAGGGAGCGGGTGCGCTGTGCGTCACGCTGGCGGTCACCGGCGCGCAGGTTTCAGCGGCAGATTACGGCGTCAAGCTCACCCTGCCCCGCAGCGGGCGTGAGGTCGGCTACAGCCGCCTGCACGTCACCGATGCCACCGGCCGCGAACTCACCGCCAAGCTGGAGGTACTGGCGGCAGATCGCATCGCCGTATGTGTGGAGGACGCCGCCGCAGCCTACCCCGTGCGCATTGATCCCACCTTCAGCGACTCCGACTGGGTGAGCCTGAACCCCGGCATCCTGGGCACGAATGGCACCGTTTACGCCATGGCTGTGGATGGCAGCGGCAATCTTTATGTCGGCGGGACTTTCACGATGGCGGGTAGTGCTGCCGCCAGCAACATCGCCAAATGGGATGGCACAGTGTGGAGCGCTCTAGGCACGGGGGTGGCCGGCAAGGTGGCTGCGCTGGCGGTCAGCGGCACGGTCGTCTATGCTGGCGGCTCCTTCACCACCGCAGGCGGGGTGGCGATGAACTATATGGCGAAATGGAATGGCAGCGCCTGGTCGGCCATGGGTGCGGGAATGAACAACTCGGTGTCTGCGCTAACTGTGAGCGGTGGCACGGTCTATGCCGGAGGCTCGTTCACCATCGCTGGCGGTGTTTCTGCCAAATACATCGCGCAATGGAATGGCACTGCGTGGTCGGCGCTTGGCACAGGCATGGACACCATCGTTCTGGCTCTGGCGGTCATGGGCACGGATCTGTATGCCGGAGGGCAGTTCTCCACGGCAGGAGGTATGGCAGTGTATGGCATTGCGAAATGGAATGGCACTGCGTGGTCAGACCTTGGCGGCGGCTTGAACGGGACAGTTAATGCACTGAAGGTCAGCGGAACGAAGCTTTATCTAGGAGGGAACTTCACCACTACCAATGAACGAGGGGGGCCAGACCTCTTTAATGTCGCCACATGGGACGGCAATGCGTGGTCCCCGCTCGGGCCGGGGGTCAGCTTCGAGGTGGTGGCGCTGGCGGTGAGTGGCACGAATGTTTATATCGGTGGAAATCCAGCCTCGGGTTCCGTCATTTTGAAATGGGATGGCAACCTCTGGACCACTCCAGGGAGCCCAGCATTGGTCAGCAGCTTTGGCCAGAGCAATGTGAGGGTTTTCGCCATGGTCTCCATCGGGACGGATCTGTATGTTGGGGGATCCTTTACAGGCGCGGGTGGCAAGACCGCCAGAAATCTGGCGAAATGGAATGGCAGCCTCTGGACACAGCTCCAACTGGGCTTCAACGGCCCCGTTTATGCGCTCGCGGTCAGTGGTCCGAACCTCTATGCCGGCGGGAAGTTCACCATGGCCGGAGGCGCAATAGTCAGCAACATCGCAAAATGGGATGGCAGCACCTGGACCGATTTGGGCTCAGGAATAAACGGGAGTGTCAATGCGTTGCTTGTGAACGGCATGGATGTGTATGCTGGAGGACTCTTCACCCAGGCCGGAGACGCAATGGTCAGCAACATCGCGAAATGGGATGGCGCTGCCTGGAGCGCCTTGGGATCGGGACTTGACCGCACATCATACCAGAGTGTGCAATCACTGGCCATGATCGGGACGGATCTGTATGCCGCAGGCAGTTTCACCGTCATTGGCAATCCATCTGCCAATTACTTGGCCAAATGGGACGGCAATGCCTGGACCTCTCTCGGCACAGGGTTGGGTGGTACGTCCGTCAGCGCAGCCGCGCTGGCTGTGATCGGGGCGGATCTCTATGTTGGCGGTAGTTTTACCACCGCTGGAGGAGTGAATGCAAACAACATCGCCAGATGGGATGGTTCCACCTGGAGTTCGCTGGGTTCGGGTGTTCCAGGCCACGTTTCTGCTCTGGCAGTGAGCGGAACGCGCCTCTATGCCGCAGGGAACAGCATCAGTGTTTGGGATGGCAGTTCCTGGTCGGCCATCCCGGAAGGACTAGTCCCAAACATTTTGACGATGAGAGCCAGCGGAACCAATCTCTATGTAGGTGGGGCAGGCTCCAGCACTTTCAGAAACGTCGCCAAATGGGATGGGAACTCCTGGACGGGACTAACTGTGGGAGATCCCAATGATATATTGTTTTTTGGTGTCGTGCCCGCCGTCACTTCATTGGCCTTGGATACTAGCCATCATCTCTTTGTGGGAGGATATGGATTTGCCACCTTCGGCAATGGCACCACCTCACCCTTTCTCGCGCAGGCCAATCTGCCCACGCCGGTAGCAGACATCGCCGTGGCGCAATCAGCCGCTCTGAGCGATGGCGCGGGTGGTGTTGACTTTGGTCCGGTAGTCTCCGGCAGCAGCAGTGCGGTGCTCACATTCACTCTCACCAATCCCGGCGATGCGGCGCTCAGCGGCCTGAGCCTCAGCCTTGATGGCGCGAATGCCGCTGACTTTGCTGTAAGCACTCTCACAGCCACCAGCTTCGTGCCCGGAGACTCGCTCACCTTCACGGTGACTTACACCCCCGGCGCGCTCGCCACGAGCAGCGCGGCGCTTCACATCGCCAGCAATGTCAACGGGGCCAAGAACCCTTTCGACATCGCGCTCACGGGCATGGGCGTGACGCCAAACCAGGGCTGGCAGCAGCAGCACTTCGGCGTCATCACCGGAATGGGAGACGCCGCACCGGATGCCGATCCCAATCACAACGGCATTCCCAATCTCCTGGAGTACGTGCTGGGAGGAAATCCTGTGGGCGCTGGCACCGGAACGAGCATGCTGCCCGAGGCCAAGGTGAACATGGGGGCGCATCTCCTGCAGCTTAATTTCAAACGCTATTTGGACCGCAATGACGTAACTATCACCGTGCAGACAGCTGACGACCCTGCTGGCCCATGGACAGATGCCGCCCAATTTGCCAAAGACAATCTCATTAGCGTGTTCGTGCCAGGTGTTTTCATCGTTGAAACAGTCCTTGAAAACCCTCATTCCGTTTCAGTTTTTGACAATTACCAGACCACCGACCCGGCCCACCCCCGCCGCTTCATGCGCCTCCGGGTGAGCCAGTAGGGCGGCCTGCGTGGCGGCGAATCTGAGGATTCAAAAGCTACTCCGATCGTTTCAGACCCGCCTGAAAAAAAAGGAGGCACTGCCTTTCAGCAATGCCTCCCTCGATTGAACGACTAACGTTAATGTCTTAGAACTTGTAGCTGAAGCGCAGGCCGACGTAATGGGCCTGCACGGACTGGCGGAAGAACTGACCCTGGTAGTTCAGCAGCATGCCGAAGGCTGGGGTGAACTGGCAGTTCAGGCCAGCGCCTGCGACCATGTAGTCCTGGCCAAAGGTCTGACCGGAGCTGCTCACCACGAAGGGTTGGTTGATGAGGCCCACGGTGGTGCCGCTGTTGTTTTTCAAGTTCTGGCGCTCGTAGCTCAGACGGGCCTGGGCGGTGAGGACGCCGAAGTCTGTTTTGACATACTTGCTAACCGACCAGCCGATGCGGGAGACCAGGGACTCGGCGTTACGTTTGTTGTAGGCCAGGGCGGCAAGGCCACCGCTGGACTCGCCATAACTGTCAATGGAGACGTGGGTGTAGTCGAGGCCAATGAACGGACCGGTCACCAGGCTGTTGTTCTGGAAACGGAAGTTCCAGCCTGTATTAAACTGCACGGTGTTGGTGTAGGCGTCTGTGTTCCCGCGAGCCATGCCGAAGCCGATGGGGTTGCGGTTTGTCTCGATGTCGTAGCTGCCAAAGCTGTAAAGCAGATCTGCCCAGAATGCCTTCTTCACATACGAAGTGTAGGCGCTCAGCGCATAACCATTCATGTCCATGGAACCGACGTTGTTCGCGAAGGTCTGTTTGGACTCCAGCCAGTTGATGGCGAAACCAAGGGCGACGTTCGGGGTGACATGAACCTCAGCACCGATACCAGGACTCCAACTGTCAGACTGGACTCCCGCCTGCTGACTGCCGAGAGCACCGAGCCGGGTGTTGTTGTAATTCATCGAGGCAAAAACCTCCCACTGACTGGAGCGCGGACGGCTCTGCGCGACTGGACCCGGCGCTGGGTTTTTGCCTGGGCCGTCGCCCTGACCATCGACCATGCCGCTATTGTACTCGCTGTCATCGGACTGGTCGCCCTGACCCGCGCGGAGGAAGAACAGGCGTCCGTTCACATCTGTGAGGACACTCTGAGCACTGGCGAGCACGGCCTGCCCGAGGACGTTGGCCATTTGCAGACCGGTGATGGTGTCGATGACGGTGAAAACACCGGAGGTCTGGCTGAAATTTCCCACCTGAGTGGCCCTGAGATTCAAAGCGGTGGTGTCGAGATTGCCGGTGAGTCCCAGATTGCCCGTGATGGTGGCACCGAGATTGAGATTGACTACTTTCCAACTGTCTCCGCCGGTGAAGCCTGTCAGTCCGGTGGGATTGCCAATGACCAAGGTGCCGCCGGCGAGAGAGTTGAGATTGCCGGTGAGGTCGAGAAGGTCAGAAGCACCCGGAAGGAGGATATTGTTGCCACGACCAGCTCCCAAGAAGAGATCGACCGCCAAAGTGCTGCCGAGGCCCAACATATTGATGGCACCTGAGGTGGACAGCGTGAGTGTGGATGCGGCAGGAGACACTGTGGCATCTCCCACAATGATGGATCCGCTGTTGTTGATGGATTCCCCCAGGGTCGTTGTGATGGCACCGGTGCCTGCCAGCGCAGATCCTAGGTCTATCGTGTAAGTTCCAGCGCCGAGGTGGGTGCCCAGTACGTTGAGGGTGCCCGCAGTGACAGCCGTGGTGCCTGCATAGGTGTTGTTAGCCGACGTCGTGAGTGTTCCTGCACCATTCTTGACAAGTCCGCCGCCGATACCGGTGTCTGAGATCGTGCCCGAGATGTTCGTGTTGTTGGTACCATCGATCGCAAGAGACTGACCTGCCAAATCGACCGCTGAGCTCACATTCAGGCCGCCTCCCAAGAGAATGCCTGAATTCCAGGTCTGTCCTGCACCCAGTTTGATGCCGGTAGTGCCAAAGTTAAGCGTCTGCACGCTGAAGGAATTGTTGGTGATACCTCCGGTGAGAGTAATCGCATTCCCATCCAGAGTGAAAACGCCAGCCCCCACATTGAAGGTGATGCCGGCTGAGGCAGCCGTGGCGTCATTTGTCGCGTTGAGGTTCAACAGCCCATCAAACTGAAGGCCGAGGGCATAATTGGGCAGCGTGTTAGCGCCCCAGTTGACGTTGTTGGACCACAAGCCGCTCGCACCGCCATCCCAGACTTGGTCCGCTTTTGCCTCCTGGCCAAGACTACCGAGTGCCAGCAGGGCTGCGGAGAAAAGGCCGCTGCAGGAGCCCCTATTTCGCAGTTTATTTTTCTTCGATGTGAGTTTGCTCATGTTTATTTTATTTATTGGTTCGTTTTTTTTCGCTTAGGACGTCCGGGTTTCTGCCCACACGTTCAGCCCATGGATAGGTGGATCCTGATCGAGCTGCTACGGGGTGAAACCCTACCCTGCCTGGCCGTTCGTGGTCGGATGCCCCGCTCTCAGAAACCAGCTTCTGGTATGCCCCGTACCACGAGGCTGAAAGGCCGTGAGAAGTGGAAGAGCTGATGCTCGGGAGATAGTGAGGCCCCGCCACTCTGGCACCTACGGGGGCACGTTCCGCAACATTTGCCCCTTGAGTGCTAGAGCATGTCGTGAAACTCTTTTCCGTTGAGCAGGCTGCGTCTTGCTCGAAGGCATGGACTTCCGTCTTCGCTCTTCTGCGTCGAACTACGAAAGGCCGGCTGGGAACAGCCAGCCATACCTCGCGCTTGGCCTGCGAGTGTTTATGGCACGAAGGTAGGGGCAGGTGGTCCTCCAACCGCCGCCGGTTGGATCCACGCCCCCTTTTCGGAAATCCGCTTTGGAAAACGCTGTAGCCAAAATTTTCGAGATGAATGGAATGGAAGCAGTGGTTCTCGGGAAAAAAGCTGCCAAGCATCCGGTGCATGAACGAAATCAGAACTTACGACGGCTATTTCACCTTCAAGATCCTGTCCCGCGAGGAAGCAGACCATTTGGACGACCTGTTCGCAGAGAGCGGCATTGAAGTGGACCTGGCCCTGCAATCCCTGGAGTTCTCCTGGATGGGCATGGAACGCGATCATGCGATCCTGAAACTGTTCATGGAAGTCGCCAAGACGCTCATGGATGCCGAAGGCGAACTGCGCTGCGAAATCGACGACGACCAAGTCGATCCTCATTTTGAATTCTTCACCATCAAGCAAGGCCAGCTCCTCCTGCAACGCGCCAAGGTGGTGCGCGAAAGCGAGTTGATTCCGCAGGTTTAGCCGCTGAAGAGCAGTATGGCTTTGTGAACCGCTGAACTCAAAGAGTCGCGACGTGGCGAACTGTTCAGATGGTGCGCGATGCAGGGTTCGAACTGGAAGCTTGCCCTGCATTCACAAGGGCGGGAGCGTTTCATCCGGGCAAAATGCGTGTCTGTGCGCTGAAATGACGGATTTGGCGGAGGTTGTCAAAGCGTGGCCTGAACTGCCGTTGCCTCTACGGGCTGCGGTGCTGGCCGTCGTGAGAAGCCATGGTCTGAGCGGTTCCAACTCCTAACCATCCGCCACCATGGGCAAGGAATATTCCCTCCAGGGAAGGAGTGCGCCTGGATATAAAACGTGGACACCACTAGAGGGCCAGCCATTGGCACCGGCGGAATCGGCTTGCCGAACCGCCGGTGCCGATGGCGGCCCGCAGGGTGCGGCGGGCTTGTCTAAGCCGCATATTAGAACAGGAGGGGCATGCCAGACGCCGAGGCCAAGCATCACCTGGTATCCCGGTGCATCCTTGGTGGATGTGAACGTGCCACGCCTGCACCCGCAGCAGCCGCGTAAAGACACCAAGCCACGCGGGAAGATCAAGGAATGGAGTGCAGCCAGCCGCGCACGCCTCAAATGCTTTCTAGGCACCCTACGACGCGAAGAACTGGCACACGCCTTGATTGTCACCCTGACCTACCCTGACGACTTTCCAGCGCCGGAAGATCACGCCGTTTACAAGGGGCATCTGCATACCTTCCAGATTTATCTGCGGAGAAGGTGGCCTGCCTGTTCAGGCATCTGGAAGCTGGAGTTTCAGAGCCGCGGTGCCGCGCATTATCATCTGATGCTTTATGGCCTGCATGGTGCGGAGTTGGAGGCCGTGCGAGCCTGGGTGCGCGAGACCTGGTATCGTCTCGCGCATAACGGGGACAAGTATTTGGGAATGAGAGCAACGCAGGTGGACCCAATCAAGAGCGTGGGAGGAGCAGTGTGCTACCTGATCAAGTACCTGAGCAAAGATGACCAGACGATGCCGGGAAATTTCAGCGGGCGGTATTGGGGCAAGATCAACAAGCCTTATCTTCCTGAGGTGGAGCCGGTGATCGTGGAACAGGAGGAAAAGCGGGCGCTTCTTGTGCGACGCATTGCACGTAAAAAAATGCAGAAGGATGTGGAGCACAGCCGCTGGAAGCGGTTTCTGGAGAAGGAGCGTGAGCAGTACTCGCGAGTGGGCGGGCGGTTGTTTTGGGAGACGCTGAAATCCCGGCGGCACAGCTCAAAGGACAAGTTTGATGAGGAGGGCTACCGAAAGCCGCGTTTTCTGAAATGGTCTTTCAAAGACGGCTGGCCAGTTGAAGTTGATGGAGAGATTTATTTTTCTGCTCCCGCACTCCATGAGCTGCCCTTTTCTGTGGACCTGCTGCGCCGCGATGTTCGCCAACTTCCCAAGCGATGGAAGGCGCGAAACAATGACCGCGTAAGGATCATGTGCGACGCAGTCGCGTTCATGAAGGGGATCGAACGTCTGGACAGCCCCGATTCATCTTTCCGCGCTTGGTCTATCGGCAGCGGGTGACGAGATATTCGTTACTTCACTGGCGATGCCAGAGGTGCTCAAACCTCCTCCTTACCGATTGGAGGCGTATGGAGCGGGGTGTCAAAGGGAATAGTGGTCGGCAGTCGAAAAGGTTCCCTTTGACACCCCGCGACTAGCCTCCAAGGTCTAAATCCACGTGACGCCTAGTGGACCTAAGCAAAAAAAGCGATAAAGAGAACCATATGACTTACATAAAAACAATAAAAGTAGAGCATTTTCGTGCTCTAAAACTGATCGAGTTCTCGCTGGGGAAAATGGCTGTGATTATTGGTGAAAACGATGTCGGAAAAACAAGTGTTCTGAGCGCTTTAAAGGTCTTTTTTATAAACAAAAAACTGGACGATAAAAATGATTTCCATCTGCACGAATGCGAAACGCCAGTGGTAATCACGCTAACGTTCGACATTGATAAAATCGAAACAACTGTCCGGCGAACATTTGAATTTGGCAAAACTCCCGACACCTCGATCTTGAAAGATGGAGAGTTCAAGAAAGCATCCAAAGAAGATATTTCGGAAGCTTGCGCAGAGAGATTTTTCTTCTTTCCAGTAAACCGAGACATCGCAGTCCAATTTGCTATGACAAAAACTGCGTTGTTAGGAAAATTAGTGCGAGAGTGCGTGAGAAAGTGCATCGAGGATAATGAAGAAGCCAAAAGGTCGCTTAACCTTCTGGTGGAGCAAACTAAGGTTGCAATCGAGGAACCCCGTAAAGGACTCCAAGCACACTTGAGGCAGCAGATGCATAACGACGCGTTAATGTTAAATTTTGATGACGTTAAGGTGGACCCAGTTGACGGTGTATCATTTTCCCCGGGACTCTCGGATGATCGCGTATCTTCTCTACCGCTTGCCAATCGAGGTGCAGGAACGCAGAACAATCTCGTAATTGCCCTGTTTCGCTATCTTGCTGAGAGGCAAACCACAAATAATTTAATAATTGCCCTTGAGGAGCCAGAAAACTCTCTGCATCCCAAGGCTCAACGACAATTACTTTCAGTGCTTCTTGAACTTGCTGCGAAACACCAGGTCATTTGCACGACTCATTCACCGGTCTTTATTGAACGCACTCAATTTGAAAGTAACGTCCTGATTACTCGTAAAAAGGATGGAAGATCAGATGCAAAAGTGTTTACGGCTGAAATGCTTTCGGAAGTTCGTAATGAATTGGGTATTAGGCCTTCGGATGCATTGTTGAAAGGAGGGGGGAATTGTGCTCTGGTAGTTGAAGGGGATACCGAAGAAGAGGCTCTTCCTGATTGCTTTGAAATGTGCAAAAAAAGTGAGTTTGAATTGGGCATTTCAATTATTAAGGCGGGAGGTTCGGATTTCTAGAAGATCGGGCGGATTTGCACTTTACTAAATGCGTTTGTTATTGCGGTGGTTGTAATGTTGGATGCCGATGCAAAAAAGTGTGCTGAGGATCTTGAGAGGGCACGTTCTCATGAGCTTACAAACCTTGAGCAGATTTTTGTGCTTAGTCAGGGGACTATGGAAGATTATTTTCCGAAAAATGTGATACGTCAGCTTTTGAATGGTGAGGATTTTAATGCTTCCCCTGAGATCACAGAAAAAGACCTTCCTGATAGCTTGTGTGGCGAAAAGTTACTCAGTGCAATCTCGCGTCTGATGCATGAGCGTAAATGCGGAAAGGGACTCTCTTACTTTAAGACCGTATTAGGATTGAAAGGTGTTAAGCTAATGAAAGGATTGGGAGTCGATATAGACAATGAAATTAAAAATGTGGTTTTGAAAGTCGCTGAAATAGCAAGTCGCGTATAGCCTTTTGGATAACGCTGGTGCCACTGCCATATTCACTTCTGACAACCAATATTGAAATGGAATACACGAAACGCATTAGGCATGGAGATGTGGGCGAACATCTTGTTGCATTTAGAATCATGCGAGATTTTAAATGGCCCTGTCGCCTTCTCGGCATTGATCTTGGGATTGATGCTGAAACAGAGATTTTAACCGAAGACGGTAACACCACGGGAGATACCATCAGGTTGCAGATAAAAAGTGTCGCGTCTGTAGATGGGAAATCGTTTTCGATTACGACTTCTGAAGAGCACATAAATTATTGGCAACGCCATTGCACGCCCGTGATATTTTGCGGCGTCTGTCTTGCTACTGAAAGGGTGTTCTGGAAGCAGATCACCGCTCTTGAAGATTACTCCACTGAGGGCGTGTCAAAAAAAGTAAGCTTTTGCTGTGAGCACGATCTTTTGGATGCTCGCACTGTTGTTGAGTGGCGAAAATTTGCTTCTCCGGATGCGGCCCATGAATTAGCCAATCTTATGGCTAAATATCAAAGTATCATTGACGATACTGAGCATTCTGCATTTGATGGTGAAACATGTAAAAAGTATTCAGATTTGTTCGCTGAAGGCCGAGGAATAAGACAAAAAGTCGAAAGCATATTGGCCTACATGCCTTGGAAAATTACAGGGGTGCAGCTGACTAAATTTAAAGCGATGCAAAGAACCCTACAGATACGTGACAACGATAATGAGCACCATTGGAGCACGGTTTATTACAACTGAACTCGAAGGCGGCATTGCTGATGTGCTTTTTTTAAATTTTGATTGACGTGTTCGTCTGAGTATGTATCAATTTGTCCGAGTCCATTACGGATTCGCTGAGCAGTGCGTACAAGACCCGCGCCCTCAGACACCTTTGGGTCACCCCTTTCAGCGAAAGTTCCTCGCTGTCGAAGGCTTTAAAAAAGGGACGTGTTAGGAGACCAGCGACAGTCACAACGATGCTGGTCGAACTTGCATGCCTGCATTGTGGATCTGTCGAGGGCATGCATCACACACCCATGATCCATGTCTATTTTACAAAAATCCTTTCTCACACTTCACGAGGTTGGCGCTGTCATTGACCGCAGCAGCCGCACTGTTTTACGCTTGATTCATGATCACCAAATCAAAGCGCATCAACTGCGCGGGCGGTGGGTCGTGAAGCCTGAAAATTTGGAGTCCTTTTTGAAGAAACTTCCTTCCAATTTCTGACCTATGCCATTTTCAGTTCATCGCGAAAAGGGAGAGCGCTATTACCGCTACTCGTATTATTTTGACGATTCCAAGAAGCGTGTCCGAGGCTCAACAAGACGCAGCACAAAAGAAGCTGCGACGAAGTATGCCAAGCAGCTTTTCGAAGAGGCTCAGCTTGAACGTGATGGCCTCGGCCCATCGAAAACAGAGCGAGACGCCAGCAAGAAAGAGCTTCTTTTGCTCCTGAACGATTTCCTCGATGCCAAGGAAAAGGAGGGCAAGGCCTCCAAGTATGTGAAAGGGATGAAGAAGCAGTTGACCACACTTTTTAAGGAGTGCGCATGGACGTTTGCGAAAGACATTCGGCGCGATGGCTTCGAGGCTTGGCGCGGCAAGCAGGCCCTTCACCCCAAGACGATCAACGAGTATCACTGGTCGCTTTCTTCGTTCGTGAATTGGCTACTCGGTGCCGGCCGTCTTTCAGTGAATCCACTTGCCCATTTATCCAAGATGGCGACGAAGGGCGCAGAGTCGCTAAAGCGTCGAGCCTTCACTCTCGATGAGGTTGAACGGCTGCGGAAAGTCTCCGGCAGGCGTGCTGTGGTTTATGTCACTGCAGCTTTCACGGGGTTGCGGCGTGGCGAACTGCAAAAGCTCGAGTGGCGTGACATCGAACTTGCCGCAGTAAACCCGTTGATTCGTGCCAGAGCTTCCACCACGAAAAACGGCAAAGAGGCTTTGTTGCCGCTGCACCCGAACGTGGTTCAACTTTTGCAGTCTGTCCGACCTGCAACGGTCGCGAGAGGTGACCGCGTTTTTAAGGGGCTAATTCCTCGCATGCCGCGTTTCTATGCGGACCTGAAAGCCGCAGGGATTGCCCCAACTGATGAGCAGGGAAGGATGGCGGTTTTCCATTCCTTGCGGAACACCTTTGCAACGATCCTCACGCTGAACGGCAAGCCGCAACGCGAGATCATGGAGCTGATGCGTCATAGCGACATGAGGCTGACAGCGAAGGTTTACACAGACGCTGGGCAGCTTCCTCTGGCGCAAACGGTGGCCTCATTGCCTGGCCTTCCTGGCTTGAATTCTTCCGGGCAAAATACGTGGCAAGATTTCGTCCCAGGGCGTCAAAACATGGCGCGAGATGTCCAAGTGAACACTGGGGGCAATGATCCTCACAACGTTGATTTTGAACCAATTGTCTCAGAATGTCGCGACGTGGCGAACTGTTCAAATGGTGCGCGATGCAGGGTTCGAACCTGCGACCCTTGCCGTGTGAAGGCAATGCTCTACCACTGAGCTAATCGCGCGAAAATCGTGGGGGTGCAGTCTTTAAGCGGGCTTCGGCACTGCGGCAACCAAAAATTGCACGCATGGCAGCGGCGGCAATGCAGAAATCCTGGCAAGGTGCGGCAGCCATCGGAGCCAGCGAGGGTGAAACAAGAACGGTACCTTTATTCCCACTTCAACTCAGTGCCCGAGGGAAGCAGCCGCACCGCACGGGCGATGTCCCAGTTTGTCATGCGGAAGCCGCCGATGCTTTCCTGCTTCATCATGGTACCCGGGATGCTGGTGCCGTGCAGACCGTAGGGCAGTGGTTGGGGATCGCCGCCTTTGGCCAGATTGATCCACAGGATGCCCACGGGGTTGTTGGGTCCGGCAGCCAAGCGGTATGGCACAGTCATGGGTGCAGCGGCATCGCCAGTGCTGGCAAGACGGGGACGCGTAACGACATCGAGGATTTTCCAGATCTTGCGCCCATGCAATCCCGGGCGCGCTGACGAGACGGGCATGCTGGCAATGACGACCTCCCCCCGACGAATGACCAGCCGGTTCACTCCCAGCATGCTGGCGGAGATGGGGGCCGCAGGATCGGCGACAGGTTGCAGGGGCTCCGACAGCGCATTTTCAATTTCGAACGGCAGCACATTCGGCACGAGAAAGACCGCACCTGGCACATTGGCATTTTTGACGCCGGGATTGATGTGGCGCAGGAAAGACTCGGCGGCATGAAAACGCTCCGCTACAAATTCCCACCCAGAGCGATAGGCCATGAATGACTCCTGCGTCAGTTCCTCGAAGGTGGGCGGCGGCTCCACGGTCTTGGCCTTCGCCTTGCCTCCGGCGGCGGTGCTGGGGCGCGGTGAAATCCAGCGCATATCGGCGGCGGTGAGCACATACTCGACGTAGGGACCACCGATGGCTTTCATGGCAGCCGAAGGCTGGCCTTCAGGGGTGTGCATCTCTCCAGGATGTGCTTTTTCAAAAGCCTTGTATGCCGCGTCATACACCGGCCCCGCAGTGCCATCAATCGGCCCGATGGTGAAGCCCTGCCGATCTAGAAAGGCCTGGATGAGCACCAACGACGCAGCCCCCCAGGCCGCAGGAGGCAGCGAGCGGTGGGGCTTGGTGGCGATAAGCACCGGTGCCACCTCCCGAACCGGAGGCGGTGCTTTTTTGGCCTTCGATTTGGTCGCATCCTTGGCCGCTTCTTTTTCAGCAGCAACTGCGGCGTCGATCATTGCCTTGATGTCATTCTCCCCCGGAACCTTCACCACCTGGCCGATGACGATCCGGTCATTCTTCAGGTCGTTGAAAATTCTGAGCTGATCCACCGTCACGCCGTTGGCACGGGCGATCACGGTGAGGGAATCGCCTTTTACCACCACGTGTTCGAGCATCGTCACGGGTGGACCTTTGGGAACGACCTGGTTTGCAGGTATCGCTTTCGCCACCGTTTCAGGTGTGGCTGGCTCGCTGGGTTTGCCCACTGGAGCTTCGACAGGCACATCAACGGAAAGGCCCCAAGCCGCTGCAGAGATCTCCACCTGCCAAGGCCATTTCACCGCCTGCTCCAATCCCGGTTCGATCAGAGGAACCGCCGGCTTCACGGTCTCGGTCTGTGCCAGGATGCTGCATGGCAGGCAGCAAGCCAGGGCGGAAACCACCCGAAACCTCCACGTGGAATTCGATGGCAACAGATTCAGCATCATGCGGCATTCAAACCGCATTTGATGCAATCACAAGTTACTGTTCTGATCGGCGCGGCGAAAAATCGCCGCAAGGGCTACTTCCCGAGCACCTGCTTCAGCACCTCAATGCAGCGCGCGTTCTGCGGCATGGTGCCGATGCTGATGCGCAGCCATTCAGGGAGCTTGTAGGCGGCCATGGCGCGGACGATAACGCCTTTGTCCATCATCGCTTTGAAGACGGCATTGCCATCGCCGATTTTGACGAGGACGAAATTGGCGTAGCTGGGGATGTATTCGAGACCCATGTCACCAAACTGCTGCTGCAGGTAGGCGCGGCCTTCGTCGGTGATGGCCTTGGTCTTGTTCTGATGCTCTTCGTCAAGCAGTCCGGCCAGTGCTCCGGCCTGGGCGATGGAGTTGAGATTGAAAGGCTGCCGCGTGCGCTGGAGCACGTCGATGAGCTCCTTGTTCGCGATGCCGTAACCGACGCGCGTGCCTGCAAGGCCCTGGATCTTGGAGAAGGTGCGGAGCACGACGACGTTGCGCCCTTCGCGGACGTACTTGAGCGTGTCCGGCGGATTGTCGAGGAACTCATAGTAGGCCTCGTCAAACACGACGACAACATGCTCGGGCACTTTGGCCATGAAGCTGTCGATCTGCTCCTGAGTGACGAGCGTGCCGGTGGGATTGTTCGGATTGGCGATGAAGACTTCCTTGGTGTTCGGCGTGATGGCGGCAGCCATCGCATCGAGATCATGCACGTAGCCGGGATCAGGCACTTCGATGGTATCAGCGCCAAAAACCTTGGCCATGAGCTTGTAAACGAGGAAGGCGTGCTCGGCGGTGATGATGTTGTCGCCGGGCTTGAGGAAGGCGTGACCGATGAACTCGATGACTTCATTGGAGCCGCAGCCCATGATGATGTTGCCCATTTCCAGGCCGAGTTTTTCCGCCAGCGCATTGCGCAGCTTCCAGGATGCGCCGTCGGGGTAGATGTTGACCTCTTTGACGGCTTCCTGCATCGCCACAATGGCCTTCGGCGAGGGCCCGAGCGGGTTCTCGTTGGAGGCGAGCTTGATGATGTCCTCCGGCTTCAAGCCGCGTTCACGGGCCACATCTTCGATGGGTTTGCCGGGTTCGTAGGCGACGAGGTCTTTGAGCTGTGGGTTGGCGTAGTTCCAGATGGACATGGTTGGTGGCTTGGAGTCCTTTTCTTGGACTGGGATGGCGACGATGGCAAGTCCGTGTAAAGTCTCCCTGAGACTTCGTTTAAACCGTCATGCCAACCACGCTGCCCGACACCTCGGAACTGCTCCTGTCCCTCGGCACCGCCACGGGCCTGGGGCTGCTCGTCGGTTTGCAGCGTGAATGGGTGCAGAACCGCATCGCGGGCATCCGTACCTTTGCCCTGCTGACACTCTTCGGCGCGCTGACCGGCCTGCTGGGGAATGCCTATGGCAGCTGGGTGATTGCCGCAGGATTCATCACCTTCGCCTGCATTGTGGTGCTCGGCAGCTGGCTCCGTCAGGCAAATCGCGAGCCGGGGTCCGGCCTCGTCACGGAAATGGCGATGCTAGTTATGTTCGTCACGGGCGTCATCACCATGCTCGGTGAGCGGCTCCTCGCCGTCATGATCGCCGGCGGTGTCATGGCGCTGCTCCAAAGCAAGAAAGCGCTGCATGCGATGGTGCGGCACTTTGGCGAGGATGATCTGCGTGAGATCGTGCGCCTCGTGCTGGTGGGGCTGGTCATTCTTCCTGCGCTGCCGAACCGAGCGATGGGTTATCTCGGCGTGCTCAATCCCTTCGCCATCTGGCTTATTGTAGTGCTCATCGTCGGCATCAGCCTCGCCGCGTACATGGCTGAAAAATATCTTGGCGGTTCCAAAGGGGCCGTCGTGGCCGGCATTCTCGGCGGGCTCGTCTCCAGCACGGCGACCACGGCCAGCAGCGCACGGCGCAGCAAGACCGCCACCACCGGCAGCCTCTCCCTGGCGGCCATGGCCTTGATCGCCTCCGCCATGGCCTTTGTGCGCCTGCTGGCGGAGGTGATGATCGTCGCCTCCGATCACCTTCGCGAACTGCTGCCGCCACTCGTCGCTATGATGGTCTGGATCGCACTGATCGCCGCAGTGGCGCATCGGTTCGCAGGAAAAGCCGACACACAACCGGTGGATGAGCATCCGCCGTCCGAAATGAAGAATGCTGTCGTCCTCGGACTGCTCTACGCTCTGGTGCTGGTCATCGTGGCCTACACCCGCCAACATAGCAGTTCGTCAGGGCTTTATCTGGCCGCGTTTCTTTCCGGCCTGCCAGACATGTCCGCCATCACGCTTTCCACCTCCCGGCTCGTCACCACCGGCAATCTAGAAACATCCATCGCCTGGCGCATGATTCTAGTCGGGGGCATGGCCAATTTGTGTTTCAAAATGGCTTTCGTGATCGCCCTCGGTTCACGTGCTTACATCAAGCCAGCCTTGCTCGGTCTGCTGGTTTCGATCGCCGGTGGCGCGGCCATTTTGGCATTCTGGCCATGAAGTCCGACCAACACCTCAAAGAATACAGCATGAATCACAACGACAGATCCCTGCGCGACGTATCTACTTCATATCATGCCCGCCGAATTTAAAGACTATTACGCCACGCTTGGCGTCGCACGCGATGCCAGCGCGGACGAGATCAAGAAGGCCTTCCGCAAACTGGCCCGCCTCTACCACCCTGACACTGCCAAAGATAAAAAGACGGCGGAAGCCAAGTTCAAGGAGATCAATGAGGCCAACGAGGTGCTCAGTGACCCGGACAAGCGCAAAAAGTATGACACTCTTGGCGCAGGCTGGCAGGAAGCGGGAAACTACCAGCCGCCGCCCCCAGGAGCAGGTGGTCATGAACAGGAGTTCCACTTTGGTGGCACCGGGTTCAGCGACTTCTTCGAGCAGTACTTCAGCGGTGGCAGCCGCTATGGTTTTCAACAGGGTTTTGACGAGGGAGGCACCACAGGGGCAGCCCAAAGAGGCCGCGCACGCCGTGGCCATGACATTGAGGGAGACATCCTCGTCACGCTGGAAGAGGCCATGCACGGCACGCAGCGACCGATTTCACTACAAACGGTGAACCGCCAGACGGGGGCAGTGCAGACACACAGCTTTGAGGTACGCATTCCCCCCGGTGCCACCGATGGCCGCCGCATCCGCGTTCCAGGCCAGGGCGAACCAGGACAAAACGGCGGCGAAGCTGGAGATCTCTACCTGCGCGTACGCCACGCCGCACACCCCGAATTCACTACAGAAGAAGCCGATATGCATCATGAACTCGACCTTGCTCCATGGGAGGCGGTGCTCGGCGCAGAGGTGATCGTGCCTACGCTCGACGGCTCCATCAAGCTGCGCATCCCGGCAGGCAGTGAAAACGGCCAGAGCCTGCGCGTGCGCGGGCGTGGCCTGCCCAAGGGCAAGACCGGCGAGCGCGGCGATTTCTATGTGAAACTCCAGATCGTGCTGCCAGCCAAGATCAGCGATGCCGAACGTGCGTTGTGGGAACAACTGCGCAGCGCCTCCACCTTCAACCCACGCGCTTGATATGAGCCATTCCACCTCTCAAACTTACTCGCTGGAAATCCTCGCCGAGACGACCGGTGTCTCCACGCAGTTGATCTTGCAGTATCAGGAGCATGGCATCCTCCCGCCTCACTTTGATGATGACACGCTGCGCACGCTGCGCCGTATCGAACATCTGCGTGAAACCTGCGAGATGAACTTCAGAGGCCTCAAGATGCTCACGCAGTTGCTCGATGAAGTCGAACAACTGCGCCAGGAACTGCGCGCCAGACGCTGAGCGCTTTAAGCAAACTGCGTCACGCCGGGAATTGGCATCGGAGTTGGCTCAAATTTGTCACCATACTGCAGATTGTCCGGCGCGAGATCCTGCTTGGAGGACATGATCGCCAGTGCCACACGTGCAGATTTTTTGTCTGGATTTGCCTGCGGTACGGCGTCGTCCTTCCAGAGAATTTTCTGTCCTGTGTAGGCGGCTTCACGGCCCATGATGGCGATGAGCGTGCTGCTCATCATGCGGTCGCCGTCATTGATGACTTCGCCTTTGCGGATCGCGTTGAAGAGCGCCTGATGCTCCAGATCGTACATGTTTTTCTCTTCACCGCGCCAGCGCCAGCGCTTCTCGCCCTCAATGAAAGGCGCAGGGCCTTTGCCAATGACCAGACGCCCCTTGGTGCCCTGGATGTTGTCGGCGACTTCGTTATGACAGCCGTTGATCTGGCGGTTGGTAATGTGGCAAAGGATGCCACCATCCCACTCAAAGGCACAGTGGAAATGGTCAAAGATGTTCCCGCCTTCCGCAGGACGCTGGCGACCACCGGTGGCGATGACACTCACAGGAGGGGTGTCCTTCATGGCCCAGCAGATCTTGTCCAGGCTGTGTACGGCCTGCTCGACGAGGCTGTCTCCACTGAGCCAGGAGAAGTTGTACCAGTTGCGCACCTGCCACTCCACATCCCCCATCCCGGCGGGACGACCTGCCGCAGGCGGCATGACTTTCACCGGTCCAGCGTAATAGGTCGCGAGTATGCCGGTGATGTCGCCAATCTCACCGTCATGGAGACGCTTGTAGCACTCGATGCGGCTGGTGGAATAGCGCCAGCAGAAGCCGGCCACGAGATTGAGCTTCTTCTGCTTGGCCTTTTCGACCGCTGCCTGTGCGACGAGATAACCGGCGGCGTCCACGGCCATGGGCTTCTCACAGAAAATGTGCTTCCCGGCCTCAACGGCAGCGGTGAGGTGCAGCGGGCGGAACCCAGGCGGGGTGGCGAGGAGGACGACGTCCACGCCGCAGTCGATGAGTTTTTGGTAAGCATCGAGACCGGTGAACCTTTTATCCGGCTGCACATCGACCCGATCCGGAAATTGCGTGGAGAGATTCTTGATGCTGTTCTCGATCTGCGTGTCGAACGCGTCGGCCATCGCCACGATTTTCGAATTGTAATCCGCACCGAGAGCCTGCGCCGCCGCACCGGTGCCGCGGCCACCACAGCCGATGAGGCCGATTTTCAGAGTCTCGTTCGAGTCCGCCTTCTGCTGCGCAAGCAAGGAGCCGGCGGAGGTTAAAACAGCCGGAGCGATGAGAGCTCCACCGCTGGCATTGAGAAAACGACGACGAGAAAAGGTGGAAACGGCTGGATCAGACATGGGAACAGTGAGTGATTGGAAACAGAGTTGAGATTTCGGCACGAGAAAGGAAAACCTTTCAGTGAAAGGGCACATTGCACCCGTCCATCTGCAGGTCATTAGGAAGGGACTAATGAATGCAATGAGCCGTGGCTCAGCTGTGACGCGGGATGATCTTGGTCAGCCCGGATGACTGCGGCGGATGTCCGCCGTTATCCAGATCGGTCAGCGGCTGCGTTTCTACCCGGCTGATTTCGTCGTCAGGCGAAGGCTGCAGCAGTGCGTCCACGAGAAGCTGCGTATCTTCCAGAAAGGTCAGCCCGGCGCGGCGCATAAAGTCCACCTCCGCAGCATGCGTGTGAAGCGTGATGAGCAGGCATTCCCCTTGAAACAGGGCCAGCACAAACACCCCCTCAAAACCGAACCAGAAGGTTTTCACGTCGCGGTCGCCACCGCTGCCAAAATGAGCGCGCGCATCATGCAGGGATTGCAGGAGACGCTCGGCGCGAAACTCCTCGAATGGGAGCAGGTTGATCAGAATTTGCCGCCGCCAGCACAGCAGCAGACCATTGACCGAACCGGCGTGTTTCAGACGTTCGAGTGCGGAGCGCAGGGAAGGAGTGATGGATGCAGCCATGGTTTTTATGCCTCCATTGAATTGGCGCGGCTGAGCAGTTCAAACATCGGCGTCCGTTCGCCGATGAGTGCGCCCGCACCGGGATCCTTCGCATCAGTGCCTGCGTCGAAATAGGCAAAGTTCAGGGTGAAGTCCTCCTCCTGCAGCGTTCCCATCCAGGGGGCACCGAGTTCAAGGCATTCGCCCACTTTCAATCCGAAGTGGCGCAGCCCTTGGAAATCAGCGGCGTAGTTGTTCACGGCTTCCTGACCGCTGTCACTGGCGACGACGCCATCTTTCAGGGTGAAGAGTTGCAGGGGGAGAGGTAGAACCTCGGGTGCGCTCATGGAGATATTAAGTTGTCCCACTTAGGTCTCAAAAATACGCTGATGAGGCAAGCATAATCCACGCACGAGCCAAAATAGCAGCCCCCTTCCCGCTTGACTCTGTGTCCCTTTGCTTTCTTTCATTCCATCCCTGCGCTATCATTCCCTCCCCATGACCGCCCTCGCCCCCAGTTTCAAAATTGGCAATGAAAAGCTCATCAAGGTGCTGCCAAACGCCGCCAACCGTCTGCTCGGCCTGCTCAAAAAGCAGGGCCGCGCTGAAAACGGCGCTCTGCGCGTGGCCGTCGTCGGTGGCGGCTGCTCCGGCCTGCAGTACAAGATGGATCTCGTCGATGGCCCGGCCAACCGTGACATCATGGTCACCTCCAGCGAGGTGCGCGTCGTCATTGATCCCAAGAGCGCCCTGTTTGTCTCTGGTTCTGAACTGGACTACAGCGACGACATCCAGAGCGGTGGATTTAAGGTTAAGAACCCGAACGCCGTCGTCACCTGCTCCTGTGGTGAGAGCTTTGCCGCCTGAGACCGATGTCGAATGCCTTTGCCCTCCTCGGCCTGCCACGCATTGCCGCACTCGATGCCGAGGCGCTGCAGCAGGCCTGGCTGGCCGCCAGCCGCAGCGCGCATCCCGACCAGCCCGGTGGCGATGCCGCCCGCGCCGCAGAGATCAACTCTGCCTACGAAACGCTGCAGGCCCCCGAAAAACGTCTCAAGCATCTGCTCGATTTGCATGCAGTGCCCTGGCGCACGGTGCCCATCGACGATGCGATGATGGCCCTCTTCAGCCGCCTGGGCCCCGTGCTGCAGAACGTCGCAGCTTTTCTCAAACGCAAACAGAGCGCGACCTCCGCACTCGCCAAGGCCCTTCTCTCCCCCGATGAAATGCGGCTGCGTGAGCAGCTCGAAACCCTCGGCACCAAGCTTGATGCCGAGCGCACCGCCCTGCTTGCAGACCTGCCAGCCTTCGATGCGCGCCTCAGCGCGGGCGATGCCACCGCCCTCGCCGACCTGCAAATCCTGCAGGCTCGGCTGGCCTATTTCGGCAAATGGCAGGCCCAGGTGCGCGAAGCCTTGCTGAGTTTGATGTGAGCCCTATTGGCTGTCCGACGGCTTTCTCGCAGCCACACTCTCGCGCACACGGCGCAGGCACTCGTCCGGGCTGGCATCCATGGGCAGCGTGAGTGGCTGACGCTGCACGCACAAGTGGCGCAAAGCTCCTTCTCGGTGCACATGGGTCACCTCAATGCCATGGGTGGCAAAGAAGCGCACGACATCCTGATTGCTAGCGTAACGGCTCATGTCAGCAGGCTGGCAGATTAAAAGTCACCGCCACCGCCGAAGTCGCCGCCACCCGAATCCCCACCGCCGAAGCTGCCTCCCGAGTCATCGCCAAAACTGCCACCTGAGCTGGTGTAGTCCGAGTCGGTGCCGGAAAATCCGGCGTCGTTGTTCATGGCGTCGGAGTGTTCCGAACCGAAGGCGGCGGAGCTGTGCGAACCGAAGAACTGATCGTACATCCACATGCCCGCCGCAGCACCGAACATGCTGCCCATCATGTTTTGAAAAAAACCGCCACCACCATATGGCTGGCCCACGCCACCGACACCACCGCCGCCGGACATAGAACGGAACAAACCGCGAATAAGGCTGAATCCGACCCAAATCAGGACCACGATGACGATGGTGGGCAGCCATGAAGAGCCCCCCTGCCGGGTGGCGTGTGCCTTGGAGCTGATCGGTGACGCGCCGCCATTGCGATGGGATGTCATGGTGGAGGAAATGAAATTCACGGCATCAATCAGCGCATCGTCGTTCTTTTGGTGCCGCAGTTGTTCAAGCATGCGCTGTACCAGCGCCGTACGATCCGCCAGCGTGAAAGCCTGCCGCTGTGTGTCCGTGCCGACAACGACCTGCAGATGCGCAGGCTGTTTGACGAGCATGATGAAGACACCGTTCACTTTCTTTGAGCGGGCGAGCTGTTCAGCCCACTGGGAAAAACCCCGGTTGGTGGCGGCCTTGTCTGACTGGAGCACCACAGACTTCATGTCATCAGGCACTACCGCGAATGTTTGTACCGCGATGTCCTTGTGCAGCCGGGTGGCGACATCGCTGATCGTACCGGTGGCGTTCACCTTGGCGAATTCGGAAAAGAAGGCTCCATCATCTTGAATGCCGCCCGCAGCCGCTCGTGCGCCGACGGTGCCGAGCAGCAGCGTGGCAGCGAGTACGGGAAGGAAGAAACGGCGTGTGAGTGTGTTCATGGTTGGGAAAGATTGCGAGATGAGCATGATCCATAGATACGTGCGGCGTACCTACGAAACACATCCGTTTTTGTAGCCCCCGCTTGGCTGATCAAGTGTCATGCAGGAGTAAGCTGCGCACAAACTCATTACAATGCGCATCTTTACTGGTGTTTGGAATGTGTGGAAATTCGAGCATGGAAAATACAATTTGTCTGGAAGTTCTGAAACAAGGGCCATATGCCTGGAACACTTTCCTTCTCGATGAAGGTCTTCAGTCAGCGTGCTTAAGCGAGGCGAATCTCCGTGGCGCGGATCTCCGCCGTGTGAATCTGGCCCAGGCAAATCTGCATCTCGCGAATCTCAACGGCGCAGATCTCAGCCTGGCGGATCTGCGAGGTGCAGACCTCAGTCTGGCCGATCTCCGGGGTGCGAATCTCAACGGCGCGGACCTCAGCCTGGCGAACCTCGAAGGGGCGGACCTGCGCGGGGCCAGATGCACCGGCGTGCAGCTTCTGGGCGCGGACCTGCGCCGCGTGAACTTCCATGACACGGATCTGAGGCGTGCGAATTTCGCCAACGCGAATCTCTGCGGCGCGGACCTCAGCGGCACGCGTCTGATCCGGGCGAACCTTTTGGGTGCAGACCTCCATGGCGCAGATCTCTCCGGCGTCGAAATGGTGGAGGGAAGGTCTGACACACTGCGTGCGGCTGCATAGTAGCTGCCCATTTGCAGCGTAACTGGGCAGCTTTCTGCGCATGCGTAAATAGCGTCTGATTTGCGCGATTTGGGGACTGCAAGAGCGCGTGTGATGGGCTTGGATTTGCTGAACGAAAGAACGCTCAGCAATCCTTACATTACAACAATACCATGCCACGCCCCTCTCGTTACTCGCCTGCTGAAAAGGCCGCCATCGTAGCCGCCGCACGTTCCCGTATTCGCCTGGGAGAAAGTTGCAAAGATATAGCCAAGCGACTGGGGGTGAATCAGCCCTCCCTGAGCGGCTGGCTGCGTGAATCAACACTCGACATGCTGTACCCGCCGCTGCCGCCCTGCATGCCGCGCAATCGCTCGGCATGATGTGCGCCGGTCTTATTTCTTCTTCACCTGCCAGTGGTCATCAAAGAAGTCGGCATCCACCACCTTGCCGGCAGACTCTGCGCTCGGCGGCTGGGTGATGTCGAGGATGACCCAGTCAGGGAGCTTGGGGTTTTGCAGTGAGTTGGTCTTGTCATGCGCCTCACGGAAAGTGAGGCCGGAGTTGATCACCACTTCAAAGCCCGGTGATTTCAGGCAGGGATAAGTCAGCAGCGGGACATGGGTCTTCGCATTGAACGACTGCCCGCCCATGCCCACCTTTTCTGCGTCCCACTGCACCGGAAGCGCTTTGGCAAGCTGCCTGAGGCAGGAGTTTGATTCCGGCGTGCCCCAGAGGATAAGGCTCTGAGTTTTGCCAGCTTCGTGAATGTCTCCCACATCCGATGCCTTCACCACACGGGCATCACCACGCATGAGGCTCTTCCAGCGCTGGAGGAAGTGTGCCGACTCCGACTTCACCCACGCATCAACCGCAGGCGAGGATGATTTCACGTCTGGCAGCACCACCAGAAAGCGCTTCATGAAACTCGCATCCATCGGCCCCGGATGCGCGCCAGGCTTGCCTCCGGCAGGACCATCGTGCTGAAACGGCTCTGCATTGCCAAAATCACGCCATGTGCCGTTCTCTTTGATCAGGCGACACATCGCACCCGACACCTTCGGACCGGGGCTCATGAAGGTCTCAAATTGTGGTGACACTGGACCGACACTGAGTTTCAACTTGGCTCCATCAATGATTACATTGAGGGATCCCCCGCCCTTCCGTGCCTGCGGCGGCGGATAGAACACGATACGCGTCACATTTTGCGACTTCATCTCGATCGTCTCCCCGTCAACGACCTTTGCGTCGAGCCGCGCCTCTTTCCAGCTCTCCTCCATGCCATGCAGATTCAGCCACTTCATGCGGCCATAGAAAGGCGTTTTGGTCTGAATGTGGACTTCGTCAGGAAACAGTTCACGCCCTTTGGCGACAGCTTTTTCCACCCACGCCTGCACCTCTTTGAGCACCTCCGGGTGGTATTTGTGAGGCATGCCTGGGCCGATGAGATGAGGCGGATGCAGATCCTGTTTTGCCAGCACTTCGATCATGTACTCCGCCGAATCACGCTGCGCATCAATCTCCCCGCTGTAGCTGATCAGCGGCACGTTGAAAAAATTCCGCGCATAGTCCGGCACGTCATACACGCCCCAGAGCGCCTGCTCATACCAGACCGGATACTTTTCGGGTGTGAGCTTTTGATAGCGCTTCACGTCTGCAAAGCCCGCGCCGGTATGAACGCAGGCCCACTGGTCCGCGTAATGCGCGCCCAGATGCCACGCGCCCGCGCCGCCCATGCTGAAGCCAGCCAGCGCCACGCGATTGGTGTCCACATTGAAGCGTTTCATCGCATCATCGCGGCATTCAAACACATCCGTCTCGCCCGCGCTCTTCCAGCCGTTGCAATAACGCCCAAAGGGATGAATCACGATCGTGCCCGCAGGCTGAAACTGGCCCGGCTTCTTCGCCATGAGCTTTGAATATACGAAGGGCAGATCCGTGGCGGTGTCACCCCGGCCATGCAGCCAGATCCACATCGGCACCGTTTTTTTGCCCGCGCCAAACTCCAAACCTTCCGGCACTTCCACGCCATAGGGCTGCGGTGAGTCGTCGATTTTTGAATAGAACCCCAGCACCTTCTGCCCGCTGCCGTTCATCCACGGCGTTTCATTTTTCTTCAGTGAAGCGATGCGCTTCTTCGCCTCATCGAGCAGCGCCATCGCCTTCTTCAAGCCGTCCTCCGGCTTCTTGTCATACCATTCGTGAAACTCCAGCGCGTAGCGAACGGCCTTGAGAAAAATGTCTGCATCCGCAGCGTGCGGGTGCTTCTTCACTGCCTTGAAAGACTGCGTCACCACCTCCAATTCTTTGGCAATGCCCGCCTCCTGCTCTGCCGAAAGTGCCGCTGTGGGTTTCGGTGGCAGGCTGCCTTTGAACGATGCCGTGGCACCGTTGGGACTGAGCTGACCACGCACAGGTGAGGAAGCCAAAGCCAGCAGGAATAGGAAGTGCAAATTTTTCATGGTCGAGAGAACGTAAACGCACGATTAGGCCGATTTCATCCACCATGCCAGAGTTCCGCACGGAACCGATGGCACCCCCTCCGCACCGCCGAGCAACAGCTCCCCGCTCTCCACCACACCGCCAAAAACGTTGAATTCCTGCCGCATGAGATGCTGCAGCGTGGTGGGAGAGACCGCGCTCTGGCGGCAGCACAGCAGAACGCCGATGGGTTTGTCAGACAGCAGGCCGCTGACCGTGCCGAGCAGGGCGCTGAGATCCCGCTCAAGCTCAAAGCCGCCGCGCTTCGCATCCTTGGGCGTGTGCGGATCGATCACGATCAAATCGTAACGCGTCGTCTGTGTGCGTTCACGCTGGGCAAACTTCACCGGATCATCCACGACCCAGCGGATGTCACGGTTGGCCAGCGTGTTGATCGCGGCATGGTCACGCGCGCGCTTGATGGCATCCGCCGAAGCATCCACATGCGCCACGGCCGCCCCGGCCTGCGCGGCGGCAAGCGTGAAACCACCCGCCCCGCCAAAGAGGTGCAGCACGCGCGCCGGACGGCGCTGCTGGTCAGCAAAGGCCACACACTGCGCGCAGACCCTCGCCCACTGCTCCTGCAGTTCGGGTGCCAGCCCGCGCACGCCGCCCTGGGGCGAAAGTAAAAACCGCAATGTGCCAATGCGCAGTTTTAAAGGCTCCTTAACCTCGCGTTTCAATTCCACGGCCTTGCGCCATTCTAGGCCCGGCAGTTTGCGCCGCCACCAGGCCGCATGGGAGGCGCGTGAAGACACCAGCGCGCCCAGCTTTTCGAGCACACGCCCGCCGCCGCTGTCTAGGAGTGCATAAGTTTCGGGGTCTGTTTCGTTATCAGCCATTCCCGACTTTGTGCGGCTGCGTGAGGCAGACAAGGATGGATTCATGGGAGGTGGTATCACCGGCAGACCATCTGCATACTATTGAGGCTTGACATTACCAAGGCAAACGACAAGGGAAAAAGGGACTGTAGAGTCATCGGAATCCTATGAATCAAAATCCAGAAAGTGATCGTCCCCAATTGGATCTAGGTCAGCAACAAGTCACAGCGGGCGGCGGCGATTTTTCAAAACGCAAGACATGGCTGCGTCGCTTTTACCGGGGAGGACTGGTGATTTTTCTTGCGTCCAGATTTCTCGGTATCTGGGGAGGATATTTCACCGGAGAAACACCCAGGAATGGAGCAGATGCCCTGACCTATATATTTCGTGGGCACTTATGCCTGCAAGGCTATCCGCCTGCGCTTGCTTCCGTGCAATCCATCAAACAACAACTGGCCGACAACCCGACGCCATTTCGTCCAGACGGGCAATCATTTTCGCGGTTCATCCTGACGCGCATCCAAGGAACAGCAACTCCATTGTACGACCTGGTTCTGGGGAGCGTGCATGCACTGGTTGGAGATGCCGGGCTGGCATACGCATTGACGGAGAGCCTCACCGCAATCCTTCTGGCAGCGGGCGCAGGCTGTTTCCTAAAGCGGCTGGTTGGCTGGCGCGCAGCCGGCCTTGCCCTCACCGCCATGGCCGTGATCATACTGCCGCGCCAGGGCATTGACACCTTGATCGCCACATTGGCCGCCACTGGACTGACCCTCTGGATTTCCGGTGCCCTGCTACGAGCAGGACGTCCCTCGTGGGGATGGATCACGGCAGGGGCGGTCAGTCTCGCGTTTGTACACACCATAGGTGTCGTTTATCTGGTCTATTTGTGTGCGCTGGCAGCGATGATTTCCTGGCGGCGGCATGAATCGCTTTTCAAGGGACGGGCCGCATGGTTTACTGCAATCGCCGCAACGGCTGTCGTACTCCGGCTGCTGCTTTTTGCCTTTCTACCCGGCATGACTCTGGCCCAGGAATACCATGGGGTGGCTCAGCAACTGAGCCAGTTTGGTGGGAATGCGGAAAGAGCGTTCCGGTTTATCTACGATGTCCTGAGAAAGAACCTCGCTGTGCTGCTGCTCCTGATTGTAGCGGTAGGAGGTTTGCGACGTCGTTTTTTCACGCCGCGTGTGCGGTGGATTTTCATGGCCTGGGGGCTGGTCTCAGCCGCCACTTTGTTGCACCACCTTCCTGGATTCAAAGCGGATTTGTTCGGACGTGTACTTGTCGTGGGAGTGTTCGCGTTGTGCGGAGTGGCGGCGCGGGTGTTTTATCAGCGTTCCACGTCTTGGTGGCTGCGCGCGGCGGCTTGCGCGTTGTTCGCCTTGCAGATCAGCCGGTGGGTCGGGCTGGAGATAGGGGAGCATCTGCACTTCCACTGGTACGCCTTTGATCTCGACCGCGCTGGCGAAGTCCTCAAGCAGCAACAACCGGCGGAGAAACTCCTCTTCGTCGAAGGTGAGCAGACCCTGCAGGCCATGTTGTTGGCGGGTTGCGAAAACAAAGAAGTTATTTGGCTGCCTGCCTACGACAATGAGCCGCAGCCGTGGAAAGTGGCAACTGAGCGAGATGACTGGGTTGGAATCGTAGCCCCCCCGCGCGAACTGAACTGCCTGGCCATGATCCGTCCGCAAGGATTTTCACGTCGGCGAGAGGGTGTTTCATTCAATTACTGCCCCGCCATCCAGATCGAAGCGCAGGATCACCGGGAGCTGCCTGCCTTAACCTTTTCGTTCCGTTCCACCGACCGTCTGGACCAGATGCGTTTTATTCCTTATGACAAGGATGGCAATCGAATGGCGTTGAATGCACTGACAACCCAACAAAGCAGTTCGGGCAGAGATTGGGCGGTAGCAGGAAGCGGCATCTGGCGCCTGGACATCATGCTGCCGGAGGCAGACAACTGGCTGGAAGGTTTCCGGGAGTCCGCCTTGAACACCGGCTTGCGCTGGCCCTGGAACTCGGGACTGATCATGCGGTATGCGGCCCGTGGCATGCGGGCTTCGCCGATGTACACAGTGGATTTTAATCTCAGTCATGCGTTGCAGCAGCAGGCAGCAGTCAATCTGCCGCCTCCGCCATTTGCGATCACTCCGGTGGACGACTCTTCGGGATTTATCTTCTACCGACGTCAAACCACCCCATAGTGGCCGAAGAATCCAGCGTTGCAATCTCACGCAGGAGCCCGCCTCCCTAGTCCGTTTACGCTCAAACACGACGGCAATGGAACCGTCTTGATGACTCGTCATTTTGACCGGGACAGAAAATCATTGCAATGTCAACAAGCCCAAGCCATTTGCTTTCGCGCGATCCAGTTTGGGAAATGCCTCCAGGCGACCGGTCCGCCTCCAACCATTTTATGATGCATAGTGAAGCAACCACATTGATCCCATGGGCGAAGCCATGCTTTTACGGAGGAGAACTTGAAGCGGTAACGAAAGCCATCGCGAGCGAATGGATCTCAGGCGGGCCATGCATCCAGGAGTTTGAAGCCCGTGTGGCGAACATTTGCGACGTGAAACACGCTTTCGCAGTCAGCAATGGCACGGCTGCGATCCATCTGCTCTACCTTGCAGGCGAGTATGCAGCGGGTGACGAAATCATCCTTCCCTCATTTGGCTATCAGGCCACCTCCAACATCGCCATTCTGGCAGGTCTCAAGCCTGTTTTCGCCGATGTTCTGCCGGACACCTGGTGCCTTGATCCTGAGGCTGTTGAGCGTGTTATCACCCCACGCACACGGGCAGTCATGGCAGTGCATACCTACGGAAACCTCTGTGACATGGGCGCGCTGCGTGAAATCTGCGCGCGCCGCAATGTCGATCTTTTGGAAGATGCGGCGGAATCTTTTGGCAGCACCTATGAAGGACGCATGTCCGGTGCGGTCGGCAGGGCCGGCACTTTCAGCTTTCATGCCACCAAGGCCATCACCACGGGTGAGGGCGGCATGGTGATCACCGATGATGATGCACTTGCCGACAAAATCGGCCTCTTCCGCAGCCACGGCATGAGAAGACAGAAACTGCACTACTGGCATGAACTGCCCGGACATAATTTCAGGCTTACCAATTTCCAGGCAGCCATGGGCTGCGCCCAGCTCGATCATTTCCAGCGAGTCTGCGACGAACGCGTCCAAATATTTCAAACCTACCAGCAAGCACTCTCAGGAGCACCTGGTCTTACGCTTCAGACATTCACCCCCAATGCCTATGTGGTTCCTTGGTCGATGCCTGTGTTGCTCGATCCTGCAGTCACTGCGGACCGGAATACTCTTCTCGAACTGATGCTCGCACGTGGCGTTGAATGCCGCCCGGGCTTTTACACCCCTGAGCAAATGGGCTACTTCAAAACAGCAAAGTTGCCCGTGTCCGACCAGCTGGCCCGCAACATCATCAATCTCCCAATGTTCAACGGCATGTCCGAAAAGCAGATTCAGCGCGCCGCCACCACCTTGCTGGAACTGACGCCCAACGCCTGACCCTGCCGAAAAACGCCAATGGAAACAAACCTCAGCTTCAAGAGCGGCTCCCTTGCCCTCGACTATCTCGCCAGTGTTCCCGCCGCATTGGCCATCGAGCGTCTGGTCGAATGTCACATCCTGAAAACCAAAGATTTCATCCGTCCCGTGTTGGACATTGGCTGCGGAGACGGACTCTTCGCCGAAGTGCTGTTTGCCGATCAAATCGACGAAGGCCTTGATTATGATGCGGCCGAAACCGCCCGGGCCGATGCCTCGGGCAAATACATCCATCTCACCACCGATTCGGCCACACACATGCCGTTTCCTGAAGCATCGTTTGCAACGGTTTTCTCCAACAGCGTGCTGGAGCACATACCAGGCATCGAGCAGGTGATGAGTGAGGCCTTTCGTGTACTCAAGCCGGGTGGCGTCTTCCACTTCACTGTTCCTTCTCCATTTTTTGAAGAGCAGGCACTGCCACACCGGCTAAA
>NCCR01000193.1:0-7930 GCA_002279765.1 Verrucomicrobia bacterium 12-59-8
GGCGGGATACGGGTGCGCGGGATAAGTGGTCACCCATCCGAAGATACCCCTCACAGCAGGGGTACAATTTATATCTCAACTTTGTGGGTAAAGCTCAGATCTCTGCCACCGCACTCCACGACGCTGTCGCGCACTCGCATGCGCCATGCCTCACCCCTCCAGCACCTCCCCCTTCAGCATCGGAAAGAACCCCTCAAAGTCCTCCCGAAACCCCTCATACTGTGCCTCCAGCACCCCCATCGCCGCCGCCAGATCAAACGGAAACCTCAGCCTCCGCGACATCCTCCTCAGCGTCATCTCAATCCCCGCCACAGTCGCATAAGACCCCAGCCAGTCCCCAGCCCGCATGTGCTCCAGCACCGCGCACGCCTCCGCCGGAATATGCCCCCGTACCTCCCCCACCGAATCATAAAACCCATGCACAAACTCCCCCAACGGCTCCGTGCTATGTCCGCTCCATCCCGCCGCCAGGAAGTGATCATAAAACACATCCGTCAGCACCCCGCCATACCTCCTAAACGACTTCTCAAATCGCCTCACACTCCGCCTCACCAGCGGATTCGCATCCGTAAACGCATCAATCGCCCGATGCCTCAAAATCCCCCGCTGAAACCCTTCGGAGAGTCCCACCATCTCCCACGGCCTCAACCAGTCCGGCAACAAATTCCCCACCCGAAACTCCACCTCCGGCTCCGACAAATAAAGATGCGCCAGCCAGTTCATGGAATCAAAGCGCCCGCATTCTCCCAAAAATCGAGCACCTCCTCAAGAGCTCCCACGCCCCCGCGAACGCGACAGCGTTTTGGAGTGCGGTCGCGCAGCGAGGAACGAGCGCAGCTACCGCTTTCGAACCGATGAAGGATGCTCAAATTCCAAAGAGCATTCGTCCGGCTGACGAAAAGCAGTCTTGGTTTTCATGAGTTCAAAGCGACATCAGCTAATGTAAACCAAAAGCGCCAGATCCTTCTGAGCCGTCTCAGCTACGAATGCCGTAAGGTCGGACAGCCTTCCCTCCAAGTAAGCCCAATCCTCTTCCAGATGTGTGTTGTCTCCGCTCCAGTAGATCTCCAGCCTCTCAATCTTCTCCGGATCGAGACGACTTCGAAGTACATCTCGATCAACATGCATCAGAAACTCCGAAATACGTTTCACCTCCGTTGATGTAAACGATCTGGCGGGGCCATAGCCAACATCGACATCTCCTACTGGTTTTCCACATGACACAAGAAACCCCTCTGGAAAATCTCCTTTCCAATTGGTCCCTGTAAAAAGGAAGTGCAGCGCATGCCAGGTCTTGTCGATATCGACGGAGTCTTCAGCAGATAGAGGTTCGATAGCGCAACTTGAGATCGGCCGTGGCTTTTGCTTCAAACCAAATAGACGCGAGAAAAAGCCAAGTTTTTTGACGGGTTTTTTATCGGCATCATCTGGATACAGCAAGGCATCAATCTTGCTCGGATCTTCATGGAGAGATGACCGAACATGCTCCGGAACACGCGCGAGATTTCCGATCATGCTCATAGCAAAAATATGGTTTGGTAAAGTCCTACACCTTCACCCACCCCTTCGTCTCCGAGCTCTCCAAGATCGCCTCACACAGCTTAATCTCATGGTGCCCGTCCTCCGCCGTCGCAAACAGCACCGGCGTCTGCTTCCCACTCGCGATGTGTTCGTAAATGGCGCGGTAGTGCATCTTGTGCCCATCACTGAAACCCTCCGCATGCCCCGGCGGATAGTCCGTATAATTCGCCACATCCTCCAAAAATCCCGGCGTGCCACGCTGCAAAATCTGGTTCGGCTCATCACGCCGTCCCAGCGTGATCTCATTCGGCTGCTGCAGATCCCACCGCACGCTGCCCTTCGTCCCATAGATGCCAAAACTCAGGCTGCACTTCCACCCCGCCGCCACCTGCGAGATGCTCGCATTCGCATGCACCCCGTCCGCAAACCCATGCTTCGCCTTCCCAAACTTTAAGAGCACACTGCCGAAGTCCTCAGTGTCCACCTTGTAGTCCACCATCTTCTTCGGATCCACCTTCGCAAACGTCTTCACCTCACCCTTCGGCCGCTTGCGCGTCTTGTAAAAAGTCTCGATGTGCGCAAACACACTCTCCGTCTTCGCCCCGAGCACAAAACCCACCGCATCGATCCAGTGCGTTCCCACATCGCCCACCGCGCGCAGTTTGCCGCCTTCGCTGGAAAGAATGCGCCAGTTGTAGTCCGTCTCATGCAGCAGCCAGTCCTGGAAGAAGTGACCCTGGACGTGAATGATCTTCCCGAGGTCACCGCGTGCCACCATGGCGCGCATCTGGAGGATGGCGGGGAAGAAGCGGCACATGTAGTTCACTGCGAAAACCGGGCCCTTCTTGCCGCCCTTGCGCACTGCATCCACCACCAGTTGCGTGTCCTTTGTCGTCATCCCCAGCGGCTTCTCACAGATCACATGCTTGCCCATCTCCAGCGCATGCAGGCACTGCTCCACATGCACCTTGTTCGGCGAAGTGATGTGCACCACATCGATGTTCGGGCTCGTGTACATCGCCTCGTAATCGTAGTCCCCATAGATCTCCGGAATCCCCCACAGATTCCCCACCTGCCGCGCGCTCTTCGTCGAGCCACAAATGCCGTTCACGGTAACACCGAGCCGTTTGAGCGCCTCGATATGAACAGGTCCAATGAAGCCGGTGCCAATAACGCCGGCGCGAAGTTGATGAAGGGGTGTCATGCAGGCGCAGTGAAGCGCGAGGAGGGGCTTGGTCAATGCAGCAAAGTACTCGCTGCATGATTTGGTGGATCATGCTGCGTTCTTAAGGATACTCAGCTTCCCTCCATGCCTCCCGATTCCAATGATTTCTCAGCTACTCCATCAGACGATGGGGATGGGCCGCTGGAAAGGGGGGACGAAAAGCCCGGCGATGTCCTCGGTGCCTTCCGCCTCCTCGAAAAACTCGGCGAAGGCGGCTTCGGCCTCGTCTGGCGCGCCGAGCAAACGCACCCCGTGCGGCGCGAGGTCGCCCTCAAGCTCCTCAAGCGCGGCATGGACTCGCGCCAGATCCTCGCCCGCTTCGAGCAGGAGCGCCGCATGCTCGCGGCCATGGAGCACCCCTGCATCGCCACCATGCTCGATGCCGGCATGTCCCCCGACGGCCGCCCCTTCTTCGTCATGGAGCTGCTGCGCGGCCTGCCCATCACCACCTACTGCGAAACCCACCACCTCCTGCTGCGCGAGCGCATCCGCCTTTTCCGCGAAGTCTGCAGCGGCGTGCAGCACGCCCACCAGAAAGGCGTCATCCACCGTGACCTCAAGCCCTCCAACATCCTCGTCACCGAAGTGGATGGCCGCCCCGTCCCCAAGATCATCGACTTCGGCATCGCCAAGGCGCTCGCCTCCGGAGGCATCGAAGCCATGACCTTCGCCACGCAGGCAAATTTCGTCCTCGGCACCCCGCACTACATGTCCCCGGAGCAGATCGCCGATGTCGGCAGCGTGGACACCCGCAGCGACATCTATGCCCTCGGCACCGTCCTGTATGAACTCCTCACCGGCAGCCCGCCCTTTGCCGAAGTGACGAAGCAGGGCCAGACCCGCCAGGAATTCTGGCGCATCGTCCAGGAGAAACGTCCCCCGCGTCCTTCCACCAGCTACACCACCAAGACCGTTGCCGCGCCTTCACCTGCGCAAGAGGCGCGCATGGATGTTTCCAAGCTGCCCGCAGATCTCGACTGGATCGCCCTGCGCGCGCTCGAAAAAGAACCCCAGCGCCGCTACCAAAGCGCCGCCGAGTTCGCTGCCGATCTGCAATGTTTCCTTGATGGCGCACCCGTCTCCGCGCACCCACCCAGCGCGGCCTACATCACCTCCCGCTGGATCAAACGCCACCGCGTCGCCTTTGCCGCTGCATGCATCAGTTTGCTCGCCTTGGTGAATGGCGCGGGCATCGCCATCTGGCAGGCCAAGCTGGCCCGCGAGGCGCAGGGACGCGCCGAGTCCGAGTCACTGCGCAGCCGTGAGTCAGCCGCCTTCCTCACCAGTCTGCTGGGGGAAGTCGCCGACGAAGTGCGCAACGGCCGCAACCCCGAAGCACTCCGCCTTGCCCTCATCAGCAGCCAGCAGCGCATCGAAGACATGCACGAAGATCCCGATCTGCAAATCGAGCTCATGCGCCAGGTCGCCCGCCTGTTCGATCTCATGAGCGACCGCAAGCTCTCTCTGGATGCGCTCCGTCGTTGCGCCGAACTCTCCGCCGCACGGCTCGGCCCCGAAAACCCCGCCGCACGTGAGGCCGCCTTCCAGCACCTCTACATGGCGGTCGATCACGGCTCTCGTATCGAAGCCGTGGATCTCCTTAAAGCCCTCCGTACCCACATCGAGCAGCACGAAGGACGCGGCAGCGAAAACTGGTTCAGGGCGCAGCGCCTCCTCGTGCGCCTCTGGATCAAACTCCGCCGCGGCAAAGACGCCGCGCAGGAAGCAGCCGCGACAGTGGCCGAAGCGCGCCAGCAGCACATCAGCGGCATGGCGTTGCATCACATCCTCATGGACCACGCCTCCGCGCTGGAGTCAGCGCGCGAGTTCGACGCCGCCGAGAAACAAATCGAAGAAGGCATCGCCCTTTCCCGTCAGCGGGGAGATCTCGCCGCGCGCCAGTCCGAGTTCGACCTGCGGCTCGTGGAGCTCATGATCCATCGCGGCAGCCATGCGCGCGCCGCTGAGATGCAGGCCGCCGTCGTCAAGCGCCTCAAAGCCCAGCCGGACCCCGCCGGCCTTCCCCACCAGCTCATCTGGCTCGCCGAAATCGAAAACCGCGCGCACCTCCATGCTCAGGCCATCGACCACACCCATGAAGCCATCGATCTCATCAAAGTCCGCACCGCCGCCATCTCATCAGAAGACGCACGCGCCAACACCCTGCGTGACGACATGCTCATGGCACTGGAAATAAAGAGCGCCGCCCATCGCGGCCTCAAGCAGCCCGACGACGCCATCGCCACCGCCCAGGAAGGCCTGCGCGTCGCCCGGCAGGGCGGCAATGAAACCCTCATCACCCGCGCACTCGCCGCACTCGCCAGTGCGCAGGAGTCTGCCGGCCACCTCGAAGAATCCTGGCAGCTCCACCACCAAATCTACGAAAACCACGCCGCCCACAACGCCAGCTACAAAAACCGCCTCGACGACCTCCGCGAACTCGCCCGCATCCGCCTCCTCCAAGGGCGGCCTGAGGAAGCCCTCGCCCACGCCCGCGACGCCTGGCACCAGACGCTGGCGGAGCCGTCTTCCCAGATGGAGCCGGACTATCTGGAATACATGGCGGAGTTTGCGCTTAAGACTTGGAAGGCGGTGCAGGCGGCCAGACCGACGGCGGCGGTGCCGGAAGAAGTAGGGGCCTGGAAGAAAGCGGCTGGGGAAGAGGGGACGAAACGCTGAGGTCGGGGCCCCGTCTGCTACCGCTTCGCCCCAAAGCAATACGCATACTTGTCCGAGCGCATGAAGATCTGGCCATCCGACACTGCCGGGCTCGCGTTGGTCACACTGGTGTCATCCGCGATCACGTTCGTTGCCAGCACCTCAAATTGTGGTTTGGCGGCGAGCACCACGGAGCCCGACTGCCGGCTCGTGTAGTAGAGCCGGTCGCCGCTGAGCAGCGGGGTCGCATACCAGCGGTCGCGCTTCTGCTTCATCAGGGGCTGCTCATAGACCGTCTCCCCGGTCTTCGCATCCAGACACGTGGCGCTGCCGCGCATGTCATTGACGAAGTAGAGGTGCCCGTCGTGGTACACCGGCGAGCCGACGTTCGAGCCCTTCTGCACCTGCCAGACGATGTGCGTCGCGGTGACGTCGCCTTTGCCACCAGCGCGCACGGCGAAGGCCTTGCCACCGCCACCGAGCACAAACACCACGCCATCATGCGCCACGACCGAGGGGCACAGCTCAGCAGCCTTGATGCCGTCGCAGGACCACAGTTCTTTGCCGTCCTTTGGATCAAAGGCGCGCAGTTTGCCGCTGGAGTTCACCACGAGTTCATCGTGACCTCCCACCTTCACAATCGTCGGCGTGTTCCATGAAGCCGGAAAGCCTTTGGCGCTCCAGACCGTCCTGCCTGTCTTGCGGTCAAGCGCGAGAAGCTGATTGCTCTCCAGAGCGGCGTTCACGATCAGCAGATCGCCATACAGGATGGGCGAGGTCCCGACGCCCCAGGGATGAGGCTTTTCGCCCACACTCACATCCCACACCTTTTTACCGTCCATGGTGAAGGCAAAGACTCCCGCGTTGGCCATGAAAAAGAACACGCCCTTGCCATCGGTAACCGCCGAGCTGGACGCATAACCATGCATCGTGATGTAGGTGCCGGTATAGGCCGTGTTCGGCAGGTCGGTCTTGACCGGGTAATCCCACAGAATCTTGCCGCTGCGCTTGTCGAGGCACAAGGCGTGGCGCGTCAGCTTGGTCATGTCTCCAGGGTCTTTGATGTCCAGACCGTAGCCGCTGTAGCTGGTGAGGAAGACCCGGTCTCCGCTCACGATGGGGCTTGATGAACCCGGTCCCGGCAGCTCGGTGCGCCAGACCAGGTTTTCCTTCTCGCTCCAGTTCAGCGGCAGATTCGTCTCGGTGGTGACACCGTCGCCAGTGGGCCCTCGAAATTGCGGCCAGTCGGCGGCAAAGCAAGGCAGAGAGAGGGCGGTCAGGAGAAGCGCGCGCATGGCTGGGAATGAGTTGGTTGGTTAATGTCACAACGGTTAAATCCCTGATTGCTTGCATCCAGAACTCCCGCACGCAGACCCAGATGCGTGGACTCACAGCCTGGGCGGCACCGGCGTTTACTGAACGCCGCTCAAGGGATGCGATTTCACCGCGTCCCACGCCAGCTCTTGCAGCAGGCGGTTGAGCGCTTCTCCGTGTGCGTCTTTGCTCAGCGCCGGCGGGCAAGGCAGACCGGCGGGCGAACGGCGGTAGATCACCGCGAAATGGCAGTAGGCGGTCAGCCATTGCAACGGGGGTGTCGCATGGCCGATCGCATCAGTGAACAGATCGTTCTGCTGCTTCAATCCCGGCGCCTCGCCCGCAATGATTTTCGTGCGCAAGGCCAGTGACGCCTGCCCGACAGGGACGACGAACACCACCTGCCTGCCCAACTTTTGATTCAGCTCCCGGGCATGGTCGTCCATGCTCTTGTAGTAGGGTTCATTGATCGAGCGCAGCTCCGCGACCGTGCGTGCGTTCCGGTCCACCAGTTCGGGGCGCTTCTTCTTGTAGTTCACGTCCAAGACATCGAATGGCAGCCAGAACTCCTGGATCGTGACGCGGATGTCAGGCCGATGTTCCAGACCCAGCTTCGCGAAGTTTTCGATCCCGTCGTCCGGCAGATAGATGGGTGATAGCGTGAGAACGTCCACCTGACCGCCACGCAGGGCCGTCTTGAGGATGTTTTTCTCATCCGCCACGTTCCAGTGCTGATAGACATAGGAGCCGCCGATCGAGCTGACGCCTGCCTGCTGGTGATCCGGAATGCCCGCCGCCTTGGCCAGATCAGCCAGCATCTTCGGCATAAACATATGGAAGCTGTGCCCCGCCGAGAAGACGCGCACACCTTTGTCCACCGGCTTGACTTGCGCCGTCGCTGGAAGCCATGCGCCGGCAAGCAGGATCACCGCCAACAGCGATGTGGGGATTCGGGTGTGCGGGGCAGGTTTCATGGCAGGGAGAGACAAAGACAGATTCATGGTAAAGATATCACGGTTGGCGTGGCGAAGTCTTCCACGGGTCGCCTTCTTTGAGCGAACGGCCTGCGCAGACTCTACTCCACCGCCCCCGGCCTCAGCCAATACAGCACGCTCATCCTCACCGCGATGCCATTCTCCACCTGCTGGTTGATCAGGCACCTCTCATAATTCATCCCCGCATCCGTGATCTCCACGCCACGGTTCACCGGCT
>NCCR01000193.1:8002-12355 GCA_002279765.1 Verrucomicrobia bacterium 12-59-8
CCGCGCTCGCGCAGCACTTCCACGCGCTCGTTGGTCAGCCCGTAGTTGCGATGGTACTCCGCAGAGCTCGGAATAAACGGCTCATCCATCCGCTCCCCCTGCACGCGCAGCAGATAGATCACATCCGGCTTCCACTCAAACGCATCGGTCCAGTTGCCGAACTGCGGAATCTCCTGCGGCACCTCGCGCGGCATCATCGAGCCCGGGGCCAGATACGCCACCTGCATGCCCAGCCTGCGAAAAATCAGGCTGGTGCTGCGCGCTACGCGTGAATGCTGGATGTCTCCGACAATCAGCACCCGGCACCCACGCAGATCCTTGTGAATCTCACGCAGCGTAAACGCATCCAGCAGCGCCTGCGTCGGGTGCGCATGCCACCCATCACCGGCATTGATCACGCTCGCGCGCGTGTTCTTCGCAATGAGATTTGGCGTACCAGCCTGCTTGTGGCGCACCACAATGTAGTCCACCCGCATGGCCTCCAGCGTCTCCACCGTGTCCAGCACGGACTCGCCCTTCACCACGCTGCTCGACTCAATGTCAAAGTGCGTCACGTCTGCGGACAGGCGGCTCGCCGCCACTTCAAAGCTCGACCGCGTGCGCGTGGACGGCTCGTAAAACAGCGTCAGCATCGTCCGCCCCTTCAGCGTTGGCACCTTCTTCACGCTGCGCTTGAAGAGATCCTTAAACGGCACGGCATTGTCCAGCACGAAGGCGATTTCCTCATCCGTGAGCGAGGCGATATCGAGGAGGTCTTTGCGCGGGGTCATCTCGTAGAGGTTTGGGTTTGCACGGTGCAGGCATCCTCACCGTCCACTTCTTCAAATCGCACCGCCACCCGCTCTCCGGGTGCCAGGGTGACCTTGAGGGCAGAAAAATCCGGCTGCACGGGAAACTCACGGCCGCAGCGGTCCACCAGCGCCGCCAGTTGCACGCGCTTCGGGCGGCCAAAATTCAGCAGTTCATCCAGCGCCGCACGCACGCTGCGCCCGGTATAGACCACCTCGTCACAGAGCACCACGTTGAGATCGTCGATGTCAAAAGCGATGTCAGACCCCTCCAGCTTCGGCACCATCTGGAAGGTGTTCAAGTCATCGCGATACTGCGTGATGTCGATGGTGCCCACGAAGACCTTCATGCAGCCGATTTTTTCGATCTCCGCCGCAATGCGTTTCGCCAGCGGCACACCCCGCGTGAAAATCCCCACCAGCGCGATGCTTGCCGCACCCTCGTTCGCCTGGCAGATGCTCTGAGCCAAAGCCTGTACGCCATCGGCCATCTGGGCTTTGGTAAGGAGCGTGCGGACGGTTTCTGGCATGGCGGCGTGTGCGCGGACACTCCGGTGATTCGCGATGTTGTCAAATCAGCCGATGCCGCCGCCGCAGCGGAAGTTTTGCACCGGTTTCCGCCTCCAGGGTTGCAAAGCGCGCGCGTCTTTGGTTTGATGCACCCATGCAACGATTTCCCCGCGCCGTTTTGATGCTGGCTCTTTCCGCACTCCTGGCCAGTTGTGATACTCTCCGTGAGAACAAACTGCTGATCACCGCCCACGTGCAGACGAGTGAGATCGAACATCCCCGCGAGATCATGAAGCTGCCCATTGGCGGCCAGCAGATGACCTTCAAAAAAGTCCCCGAATTCAGCCAGCGCAGCATCTCGGGCTTTGAGCCCTTCCCGGATGAAAAGGAGCCTGGCTTCTACGGTGTCGTGCTCCAGCTCGACACGAAAGGCCGCAATGCGCTCGAGATGGCCAGCCGCACCTACCGCGGCAATGTCATGCTGACGATGGTCAATGCCCTCCCTATCGACATGGTCGAACTCGATCAGCCCATCACCGACGGCAGGTTCATCATCTGGCGCGGGCTCTCCCAGAAAACCATTGATGAAATGGACAAATTTTACCCCCGCCTCAAATACATGAAATCTTCCTCGCGCCTGATGGACGACATGCTGCCCTCCACCGACGAGGAAAAAATGAACTCGCGCCGAGATGCCAAAGCCTTGGAGGCCGCCGAGAAAAAGGCAGCGCGCGACAGGGCCCGTGGCGTGGTCCCCAAACCGCGCAAGCTGCAGGACAGTCCGCTCGAAGGCTTCAAACTTCCCGGCACCTGATGATCCGTATCGCTCTTTCCTGGTCGCTCCTCTGCCTGCTCACTGGCGTCATGCCAGCGCAGCAGTTGCAGCTGCCCACCGCCAACCGCGCCTTGTTTGACGCCCCTGCGAATTTTTTCCAGTTCGTGGACCGCGACTTCGAAGGCTCCAAAACCACCCCATGGGAGGGCGGGCAGTTTGGCTTTGTACGCGATCCCCGCCGTCTCGGAAGCCGCATCACCTACGCGCGCTTTCACGAAGGCCTCGACATCAAACCGCTGCAACGAGATGCCAGAGGCAATCCGCAGGACCAGGTGGGCGCGATTGCTGATGGCGTCGTCATGTATGTCGCAGCCTCCGCCGGTTTGAGCAACTACGGCCGCTACATCGTCGTGCGCCACGACTTCGGCGGCAGCCCGTTTTTCTCGCTCTACGCTCATCTGTCGGCGGCAAACGTCAGCGCCGGGCAGAAGGTCAAGGCGGGCACGCCGCTGGGCATTCTCGGTTACACCGGCAGCGGCATCGATCAGCGCCGCGCCCATGTGCATGTGGAGCTGAACCTCCTGCTCTCCAGCCGCTTCGATGTCTGGCATGCCGCCAATTTTGCCACCCCGAATCATCATGGCGCGTTAAACGGCCTCAACCTCATCGGCCTCGATCTGCAGACGCTCTACCTCGCACAGCAAAAGAATCCAGGCCTCACAGCCCCCAGCGCTGTGAAAGCCACGGAAAGCGGCTACCGCGTCGCCGTTCCTGGCGATGCCGAGATGGAGATGGTGAAAAACTACCCCTGGCTCATGGATGGCCCGCGTCCCACCGGCAGACCCGCGAGTTGGGAGGTCACCTTCAGCCGCTGGGGCCTTCCACTGGCCGTGAAAGCCTCCACGCAGGTGGTTGCCGCACCCTTCGTGACTTGGGTCAAGGAGGCAGGCATTCCCCATTACACGCACACCCGCGGCTGCGTGGCCGGCAGCGGCAGCACCGGCAAGCTCACCACCGAAGGCCTCCGCTTTGTGAAGCTGGCCACCGGCTGGTTTTAATCTCGACAGAAACAGACAGGTCATTTCACAATGCACCTGCCATGAATGATCCGATCAATCCCTACGCACCGCCGCAGTCCAACATCGTTCCTGCAAGCAACCCGGAGGATGTCAAACGGCTCGCCTCTCCCTGGCAAAGACTGGGTGCCAGCCTCCTCGATATAGTGATCATGATGGTCGTGTTTTTACCCATCATGTGGCTCGGTGGTTATTTCACCCGCACCATGGAACGCGCAGCTCGGGGTGTCTCATGGGATGTCGAGCAGTTGCTCTGGGCGCCTGTGGGTTTCATCATGATGCTCGCTCTGAACTGGAGCCATCTGGGCCGTGGCCAGACCATCGGCAAAGGCCTCGTGAATCTTCGCATCGTGCGGAAAAACGGCGCGCCTGCTGAACGGTCTCACATCATCCTCAAGCGCATCCTGCCGCTCCAGCTCATCGCCCTGGTTCCTTATCTGGGCAAACTGTTCTCCATCGTGGATTCTCTGTGCATCTTCCGCTCTCAGCACAACACGCTCCACGACGACATCGCTGACACAAAAGTCATCGACGAGAATTCATAGATGGCCGTTTGATGCGGCTCACGGCTTTGCTTCCGCTTCCGGCTTATAGAATCGGCCCATGTGCTCCAGTATCTTCGCCCGCAGCTCATCGCCATCGATGGGCCCGTTGTTGCGGAAGATGACCTCCCCTTCCGGTGCGACAACAATCGTGTGCGGGATCGGCCCCGGCCACTCGGAATCCAGCGCTTCGATCAGCGCATCCTGACTCCCTTCGTTGAAGACGTAGGCGTTGCCCTTGCGCCCCTCCGCCTTGAGTGACGGCTTCAGCTTGTCCGGCACCACCGCGTTGTGCTTTTCCAGAAACGCCTTCACCTCATCGATGTCCTTGGGGTCATTCATGCTGATGCTGATGAACTCAAAATCACGCAGACCAAACTTGCGCGACGTGGCCACCAGCTCAGGAAACTCTTTCACGCACGGCCCGCACCAGGTGGCCCACACGTTAAACATCCGCACTTTCTTCGTCTCATTCTTGCGCAGCGCCGCGATGCCTTTGGAATCGATCAACCCCACCTCCACCTCGCCCTTCTCCCATTTTTCATTGTCGGCGGTGAGCTGCTGACGTTTGTCGATCCACTTCGTAGAGCAGCCATGGGACTTCGTGATCTCCACCGGCACAGGCTTGCCCGCCAGCAGCGCCTCGATGGCGTTGCGCGCAT
>NCCR01000194.1 GCA_002279765.1 Verrucomicrobia bacterium 12-59-8
GAACTGCATCCTGCGTCCTGATCCACCTCAGGATGGCCCTCATCCGCACCTGCGAATAAACCAAGCCTCCGATTCCGCCACCTAGGCCTGCGCCATAAATGCCGACGGAAAATTCGTCGCCAATCAATGATCCCGCTCCGCCGCAAAGAGCGCAGAAAAGTAATCCGAGGCGTAAGGGTTTTTGCACGGTTGGAGTTTCAGATACCTCACGAACGAGGAGCTTCAGTTCATCGCTGGAAAGCGCTGCGAGCTCAGGTTCTGATTCAAGTTTCCAAATCATTTTCATGAAGGCATGAACGAACGGGGTGTCTGCAGCTTTGCATCCTCCTCACTTCTCCAGCTTCTTTAGCGCCGCAGTCACATTCCCTACGGTCAGCAGTTCATCGAGGATGAAGGGTTCTTCAGTACCGGGGATGTAGAGAACGTTCACGGGGACGGCGCGTTTGCCAAGGGCTTCGAGGGCGAGGCGGATGGCTTCGTTTTCATCCGACCAGTCGGCCTTGAGCGTGGCGACGTGGTGCTGCTTAAAGATGGCGCGCAGGCCGGCGTCGGTGTAGACGCGTTTGTTCACCTGGCAGGTCCAGCACCAAGAGGCGGTGAAGTCGATGTACACGGGCTGCTTGGCGGCACGCAGCGCGGCCACTTTTCCTGGCGACCACGTTTCCCAGTGCAGCGCATCCGGGTCTTTGAGATTCACAGACTCTTCTGCATGGGAGCGTGTGGACGAGGCATTCGGTAGGCCGACCCACAGGCCGCCTGCAACGGCGAGGAAGGTGAGCAGCCGAGCGATGTTCTGCGTGCGTGCGGGCTTGTGCGGCAAGGCCCAGCGTCCGTAGATCCAGCAGCCCAGTGCGATGAGCACGAGGCTCAGGATGGCGAACAGCAATGGCAGGCCTTCGATTTGTGTGGTCAGCACGTAGAGCATGAAACCCACGGTGCCAAAGAGCAGGAAGGACATGCCCTGCTTGAAGCTCTCCATCCAGGCACCCGGCCGTGGCAGTGCAGAGATGAGGCCGGGAAAAAGGGAGAGGAGCAGAAACGGACTGGCCAGACCGAGACCGATGAGCGTGAAGATCAGCATCGACTGCGACGCTGGCAGCGCGAGCGTGGCCCCAAGAGCAGTGCCGAGAAATGGGGCGGAGCATGGGGTCGCGACCACAGTGGCCAGAAGCCCCGAAAAGAACGAACCTCCGAGGCCGCTCTTTGCCTGCAAACCGGAACCCACGCCGATGGCCGAGGTACCGATCTCAAACAGGCCAGCCATGTTCAGCGCAAAGACGAGGAAGAACGCGGCCAGGAAGAAATTGAACGCCGGTGATTGCAACTGCGAGCCCCAGCCCTTGTTCAGCGCGATAGCGATGCCTCCCAGAGCCCAGAACGACAGCAGGATGCCAAGGGTGTACATCAGACCGTGCAGCACCACTTTGCGGCGATCTTCGCCCGCCTGCTGCACCACGCTCGTCACCTTGATGCCGAGCACCGGAAACACGCAGGGCATGATGTTGAGGATCAGGCCGCCGACAAAGGCATAGAGTAGCAGCTGCGCAAAGGGTAGGGGGGATTTTGGTGCGGAGGCTGATGCTGCAGTTGCTGTCGGCTTCGCCTCGCTCGTCATCTCTGCGGGTTTAGCCTCAGGGCTTTTTTTTTCCGTAGCGGGTGCCGCACCAAATGCTGCGGCATTTGCTTCATTGGTCAGGGGTGCTGTGGCCACGCCCAGCGAAAGCGTGACTTCTTTGATAAATGGCATGCAGGTTTTCGGATCGCATACGAGTGCGTTAACCTTCACGTTCAGCTCAACGTTGTTGCCGACGGCGGCGCTCGCTGGCGGAGAGATTTTCACCGGCAGATACACCGTGCCATCATACCCTTCACTGATCGCCCCGTCGGTGGACGGCACCTGATGGGTCGCTGGCCAGGGTTGTTCCTCCACCTGCCAGCCCTCTGGCAGGGTCCAGGTCAGCTTGGTGGGCTTGCCGATGATGCCGGGTGGCAGCACCTTGCCATAGGTGTGCGAATCCTTCGCATGCACGAGTTTGACGGCGGCCTGAAACGGCTGGCCAGGAGCGGCTGCAGAGACGGCGGCAATCAATTCTGCCGAGACCCGCTCCTGCTTCGGCGCAGCAGCCTCAGCAAGGCCAAAGGTTTGCGCGTGAGCGACGGTGGCAGCGAGCAGCAAGGCGGCGAGTGACAGGAAACAGCTTCGATTCATGATTGGGGAGGGATTGGCAGGTAAGAGAACGCGCCGTGCGGGTTATTCCCATCACGGCGCGTTTCGCGGACAATGAATACTTGCTACACTCTACGACTCAGAGCGCCTTATGGCTGCCGTCGCAGAAAGGCGGGTTCTTGGTGTGCTTGCAGTTGCACAGCCAGACCTTCTTCGCCTCGGGCAGGTTGAATTTCTTCGGGCCCAGTCCACTGCCTTTGTGGCTGCCGTCGCACATCGGTTGATGCCCACTCAAACCGCAAGCGCACCACCAATGGTCTCCAGCAGGCAGTTCGACAGCGACGGGTTGTTTCTCATGAATTTTGGGGAGGTTTTCCATGGGGGGAATCTGGCAGATGGGACAAGAAGGTCAAGGTGCTGCGCCTCTTGACGTGTCTTTGCTTATATGACCGTCTCCAGCACCTCGCGCACCAGCCCTGGCCCGCGATACACCAGCCCGCTGTAAACCTGCACGAGGGCGGCTCCGGCTTTCATCTTCTCCACCGCATCGGCTCCGCTGAGGATGCCGCCGACGCCGATAAGTGGGATCTGCTCTTTGAGCAGCATGCGGAAGGCATGCAGCACGAGGTTGGAGCGCTCACGCACCGGTGTACCGCTCAGTCCGCCGGTTTCGTTTGCCAGGCGATGACCGGTGATGGCTGCACGATCAATGGTCGTATTGGTGGCGATAACGCCGTCGATGTTCTGCTCATTGAAGACGCGGGCGAGCGCCTCGATCTGCATGTCATTGAGGTCAGGGGCGATCTTGACGAGGAACGGTACTTGTTTGCCATACTCCTGCTTCAAGACGGCCTGCTCTTTCTTCAAAGCGGAGATCAACTCCCGCACTGCGCCTTCGGCCTGGAGATCGCGCAGACCTTTCGTGTTTGGCGAGGAGATGTTCACGGCGATGTAATCAGCAACCGGATACGCAGCTTTGAGACAGATGAGATAGTCATTCACCGCATCTTCATTCTTGGTGTCGAAGTTTTTGCCGATGTTGACACCGACGACCGCCTTGGTGCGTCGATGCCTGAGCTTCTTCACAGCGGATTGAATGCCGGGGTTGTTGAAGCCCATGCGGTTGATGAGCGCCTCATGCTCAGGCAGGCGGAACAGGCGCGGTTTTGGATTCCCCGGCTGCGGGCGCGGCGTGAGGGTGCCGACCTCGACTGCACCCAGCCCGAGCGCACCCCAGGCCTCGACAGCACTGGCGGACTTGTCCATGCCGGCTGCGAGCCCGAGCACGTTTGGAAAGGTGAGGCCCATCACGCTGTGCGACTGCTGCGGCCCGCTGACCACCGACCTGAGCATACCGAGACGATGGGCGATGATCATCAGCCTCACCGTGAGTTTGTGGGCACGCTCCGCATCAAGACGGAAGAGACACGGTTTCAGAACGGGATAAAAAGATTCGATCAGGGTCATGCGTATGGCGGTAGAATGGATTTCACCAGTGCTGCCACGGCTTTGCCGAGTCGTCCATGCGCCGCTGCATCCAAATGGATGCCATCGCTGCCGGGTTCGATGAGTGTTTGAGTATTGAGGAAGCCGCAGCCCAGCGTGTTGGCCACGGCTTCATAGTACTTGGGCAGCCTGCGGCTGTCTTTTTGCCCGTTCGGAAACTTGGCGGCGACGTCCGGTAGATGCAGTTGATCACCGATGGCCGGCGGGCAGAGTAGTAGTAATTTTGGCGCTTTGTTGCCGATGCCGGCATCGCTGCCCAGGATCATCTGCGCCAGCATTTTGACGCCAGTGGCGATCTCTCCAGGAGAAACACCATATACGGCTTTGAGGTCATTCGAGCCGAGCATCAGCACCACGAGATCCAGCGGTTTTTGAGATTCCAGGATCGCAGGCAGCACTGTCTTGCCATTGCGTGCCAGGGCGAAGGGATCATCATGAACGGTTGTGCGGCCGTTTTGTCCTTCTTCGATCACGCGGAAACTGGAGCCGAGTTCGCGGGCCAGAATACCTGTCCAGCGCACGTCATGCGGGTGGCGTTCGGGGGAGGGGAGAGAGATGCTTTCGGGCATGAAGCCCCAGGTATTAGAGTCGCCAAAACAAAGAACATTTTTCATCAGGCGTGTATGATGCCGTTCATCGAAGCAGGGGCAACTGCTCTCCACAAATGTGAATAACTCATCAAAATCCAGCTTGCGCCTCTTTTCGTCTGTGTTAGACATCCTGCCCCCTGCTCCAAAAGCGGGTGCGCCTCTTTTCGTCTGTGTTAGACATCCTGCCCCCTGCTCCAAAAGCGGGGTTTTGAGTTCCCCCAGACTCACCTTATTTCACCACTCCTGTATGCGCGTCCGTACCTCCGTTAAACCTCTCTGCGAACTTTGCCGTGTTATCCGCCGCAAAGGTGTTGTCCGTGTTGTCTGCAAAAATCCACGCCACAAACAGCGTCAGGGTTAATCTACTTTTTACATCCCACCTCACTGAATTATGGCACGTCTGCTTGGAGTCGAAATCCCGAACGAAAAGAAAATCGAATACTCGCTGCCTTACATTTACGGCATCGGTCTCTCGATCAGCCGCAAAGTCTTGGCTGCAACCAATATCGACCCGAACATTCGGGCAGGTGAATTGAGCGATGAGCAGATCACCGCGATCACTCAGACCATCCAGGGAATGAAGATTCCGATCGAAGGTGACCTTCGTCGTGAACTTCAGATGCACATGAAGCGCATCCTTGGTATCAACTGCTACCGCGCCCATCGTCATCGTCGTGGTCTGCCAGTGCGCGGTCAGCGCACGCACACGAACGCCCGCACTCGCAAAGGTCCGCGTAAGACCGTGGGTGCCCAGAAGGCGAAGTAATCTGAATTTTAGCAACGTCCCCGTTTATATATCATGGCTGAAGAAACGACCCCCACCGCACCTGCTGCAGCAGCTCCCGCTCCTGTCGCCGCCCCCGCTCCGGCAGCCGCTCCGGCAGCCGCCCCCGCTCCTGGCGCAGCACCTGCTGCTCCTGGTGCAGACCAGCGCCCCTCTGGCAGTGGCGACAAGCAGGTTTCCCAGAGCGTCTGGCTCGAAATCGGTGGTGAAGCCGCTGAACAGAAGGTCGTCAAGGCCAAGGGTTCTAAAAACGTCTCCTCAGGCTTGGTCCACGTTTACGCCACCTTCAACAACACCATCGTCACGATCACTGACCGCGCAGGTGGTGTGATCGGCTGGTCCACTGCTGGTAAGATGGGCTTCCGTGGTTCCCGTAAAGGCACCGCTTACGCCGCTCAGGTCGTCGCTCAGGATGCCTGCCGTCAGGCGATGGGTCATGGTCTGCGTGAAGCTGAAGTCCGCCTTCGTGGTCCTGGCTCCGGTCGTGAGTCCGCTGTGCGTGCCGTGCAGGCCCTCGGTGTCGAAGTGACCACCATTAAAGATGTGACTCCAATCCCGCACAACGGCTGCCGTCCGCCAAAAGCCCGTCGCGTCTAATTTTTCAGCTCCTTTCTACTACCCACTATGGCACGCTACACTGGTCCTCGCGAAAAAATCAATCGCCGCTTCGGCATTGCGCTTTTCGGTCCTTCCAAATCTCTCGAAACCCGTAATTTCCCGCCAGGACAGCACGGTGCGCGCAACACCCGCCGCAAGACTTCCGAATACGGCACCGCCCTCGCTGAAAAGCAGAAGCTGCGTTATCAGTACGGTCTCATGGAGAAGCAGTTCCGCCGCTTCTTCGCCGAAGCTCAGCGTCGTAAAGGCGTGACCGGTGAAAACCTGCTGCAACTGCTCGAACTGCGCCTCGACAATGTCGTGTATCGCATGGGCTTCGCCAACACCCGTTTCGCTTCCCGTCAGCTCGTCAGCCATCGTCACATCACTGTGAACGGTAAGGTCGTGAACATCGCCAGCTATCAAGTGAAGCCTGGTGACGTCGTCGCCGCTCGCAGCACCAGCCAGCGCAGCCAGCAGCTCATCGGCCGTTTCCTCGAAATGACCCAGGGCACGCCTGCTTCCGACTGGATGACCGTCGATCGCGACAAGATGAGCGGCGTGGTCAATCGCGTCCCTGTGCGTGAGGAGATCAACCCGATCGCCAACGAGCAGCTCGTCGTCGAACTCTACTCCCGTTAATCCTTCAGGATTAGCCATCATTCTTCAAGAGGGACGCTTTCGAGCGTCCCTTTTGCTTTTCCACCTCGTACATCACATCATGACCCCGACCCGCCTCGAACTCATCGGTACCGAAGTCGCCCTCGTTTGGAGCGACGGCACGGAGCAGTTCATCGCCATGGAAAAACTCCGCGCCGCCTCACCCAGCGCTGAGAACACCGGTGAACGCGATCTGCTCGGCAAAAAAATCGGTGGTACCAATCAAAAGCACTTTCCCGGCGTCACGGTGAAGGACTGGCGCATGGTAGGTGGCTACGCCATCCAGTTCGACTTTAGCGACGGGCACAATACCGGGCTGTACACGTTTGAATATCTGCGGGCGCTCGGCGAGGTTGAATGACGAAGCCAGAATGAGGAATCCATGACGGAAGTTCCCAATCTCGGTCATTCCTCATTCTGCTTTCGTCATTTCATTCTCCCACCACGCTGACCACGATGCTCCGCGTGTGCGGTGCCCGGCGGTGCTCGAAGAGAAAGATGCCCTGCCATGTTCCGAGTGCGAGGTGACCGTTCACGACGGGAATGACTTCGGAGGTGCGGGTCAGCGCCATGCGCAGGTGGCTCGGCATGTCATCCGGCCCTTCGTGTGTGTGAACGAAATAAGGAGTGTCCTCCGGCACGAGGTGGTCAAAGAAGCTGTGCAGGTCGGTGCGTGCTGATGGATCGGCATTCTCGTAAATCACCAAGCTCGCGCTCGTGTGCTGCACGAAAACGGTGGCCATGCCCGTGCGGATGCCACTGGCGCGCACGATCTGCTGGCAGCGCTCGGTGATCTCGTAGGTGCCTTTGCCTCGGGTGGAGATGGAGAATTGATCTGCGTGTGCGGCCATGAGTGGAGATGGAAGATGACAGGGGCAAGAGAAGCCACGTTCCGCATGGGCGCTCAACCACAAAAATGCCATGTGACTCATCATCACATGGCATCTGATTTTTGCTTCGCAGGTCGATTACGACAGCTCTGCCAGCTTGGCTTTCACCGCAGCGAAGTCAGGAAGATCCTTCGGTGTGGCGGTCTGTTCGGCGTATTGGATGACGCCGTCCTTGTCGATGACGAAAGCGGCACGGGCGGAGGTGTCCCCGATGCCGGCGAGGCCTGGGAAGAGCACATCGTAAGCCTTGGTGGTTTCCTTGTTCAGGTCGCTGACCAGGGTGATGCCGATCTTTTCCTTCAGTGCCCAGGCTTCCTGTGCGAAGGGGCTGTCCACGCTGATGCCAATGACTTCGGCGTTCAGATCGCTGTAAGAGCTGAGGCCTGCGGTGATGTCGCAGAGTTCCTGAGTGCAGACGCCCGTGAAAGCGAGGGGGAAGAACAGCAGGACCGTGTTCTTGCCGGCTGCGAGCGAGACATCGCTGAGACCGGAGGCGGATTTCGATTTGAGGGTGAAGCCAGGGGCTTTGGAACCGACGGAGAGTGCCATAGAGGTTGTGTGGGTGTGGGTTGCGTTCAGGCCGGGTGGCCAGGAGTCCGGTTATCAAGGCCAGACTGGCCTTCAGGTCAAACTAACGTTGCGACCCGTCGTGCCGGATGCTCTGGCGTTCACGCCAGCGGCAGCAGTTCCTTGATCGGATCGCCGAAGGGCAGGATGGGCATCGGTCGGCCTTGGAAATCGTCAAACGTGTTATCTGGGTCGATGCCCAGATGCTGGTACACAGTGGCCCAGAGATCGTTGGGACTCAGCGGACGCTCAATGGGGTATTCGGCCCGTGGATTCGTCGCGCCAATGATCTGTCCCGTTTGCATGCCACCACCGCTGACAATGAAGGACATCGCGTTCGGCCAATGATCACGTCCGGGCTGGCTCACGCCGGTCTGGGTACCGACTTGGGTGTTGATTCGGGGCGTGCGGCCAAATTCACCGGTGATGATGACGAGCACGTCTTTGTCCAGCCCGCGCTGATGGATGTCTTCGATCAAGGCTGACGCCGCCTGATCGTAAACTGGCATGCGCCAGCGGGCGTCGGCATACATGTCGCAGTTTACCGCGTGGCTGTCCCAGTTGTAGGTGCAGTTCTTCGGGATGGGCGTGGAAAAAGGATTCTCCCAGACCATCGTCACAAAACGGCAGCCCGCCTCCACCAGTCGCCGCGCCATGAGGCCGCGCTGGCCGTAGGTACTGTAGCCGTAGCGTTCGCGTGTTTGGGCAGATTCCTTGGTCAGATCAAAGGCATCACGCACCGAAGGCGTGGTGAGCATGCCAAAGGCGCGCTGGCTGAAGCTGTCCATGGCCTCCATCAGTCCGCTGCGGTCCATCTCGCGCTTGAGATTGTCCATGCCCTTGAGCAGGTGCATGCGATCGTCCATGCGCGCTGCCATGTCAGGCGTCAGGCCGATGTTCTCGATCTTGAAATCTTTGGCGCTGGGATCTCCCACCACCATGAAGGGGGATGCGGAAGGCCCGAGATAGGCCGCACCCATCGAGAATACATCAATGCCGCTGCGACTGCGGTCCACGCCCGCCACACAGGTTGGCATGGCCTGCCCGGCGCGTTGCAGCTTGCGGGTGATGATCGACTGCACCGATGGCGCATCATTGACGAATCCGACTGGCAACGCGGGATTGCGGCCGGTCATGAAGCGCTTGTGCCCGCCGCCGTGATCCGAAAACTCATGGTGTACACTGCGGATGATGTTGAACTTGTCGGCGATCTTTGCCTGCTTCGGAAACAGTTCGCAAATGTGCGTGCCGGGCACCTTGGTGCGGATTGGATTGAGCACACCGCGATATTCTACCGGCGCGTTCGGCTTCATGTCGTAGCTTTCTAGCTGCGACATTCCACCGGGCAGCCAGACAAAGATGACTGACTTATCCTTGAGCCGTTTTCCCGCTGACTTGGCAATCGTCTCTGCGCGCAAGGCATCTCTCAAAGACCACCCCGTGAGCCCGAGCGTTCCCATGCTGAGAAAACTCCGCCGTGACAGCGGACCGGAACAGCGGTGAGGAGAGGCAGAAGACGAGAACGACATTGGATGACACAGATACGTCCATGCGAATGCGGACTTTCAGCCCACACCCTTACTTCAAGCTCATGATGAACGCCCTCACATCGGCGAACTCCTGCGGCTTCAAGATGAGATTCATCGGGGGCATCGGGGAGATGGGCGTGGCGGTGTAGCCTTCGGCGAGCTTGGCGTTCGGATTGACGAGGCTTTCGAGGATGTAGGCGGCGTCTTTGCGCGTGGCGATGCCATCCAGCGCAGGGCCCACGGCGCTGCCCTGGCCTTTGAGCATGTGGCAGTTTTTGCAGGCGGCCACGGGATGCTCCCAGAAGATTTTTTCACCGCGCTTCACATCGCCAATCAGCTTGGATTCATCGTCTTCGATTTCGGGGATCATCTCCACCAGGCTCACATCATCAAAGATCGTGTCGCCTTTGCCCACGTGCAGCAGGTTGATGCTGGCTTTGTCGCGGGTCTTGCTGTTGAAGGTCACCTCGACTTCGGTCCAGTCCTGCGTGCGGGTGAGCTTGGTCGTTTCAGAGCGGCCGAGGTGGTCATTGAGGCTGGCCTTGCCACGGAAGCCGTGGGTCTTGATCCAGGCGGGGAACCACTGCGGATGGTGCCAGACCAGGGTGTGGCCGCTCATCGGTGACGATGCTCCACTCAGCTCCGGTATTGCCGGGTTTCTTGCCATAGTCGCGATGCTTCCATCTGGTGGGTGTCTTCGCTCCTTCCACCACTTCTTCGAAGCCGGGATTCGGCAGCAGGTTCGGGCCTTCTTTGTAGTTCAGCGCCTTGTGTTTCTTGCCGAGCATCTTCGCGGCTTCGGCCAGCCATTCATCATTTTTCACGACCGGATCGACAGCGAGCTTTTTCACTAGCGTCTGGATCTCCGGAGTGGTGGGGAAGTCCGCGAGCTTCACGAATGCGGCGAGACGCGTGTGCAGATCGGGATCGCTGATGACACCGGTGCCGAACAGCAGCGACTGTGCCTTGGCGTCGGTACCGAGAGCGCGAATGGCATTGCGGCGCAGCCTTGCGTCTTTTGCCAGCAGAGCGGCTTTGTGCTTGGCTTCATCGAGTTTGCCCAGCCCTTGCAGACTCCACAAGGCGTGAATGGCAGCCGTACTGTCACTCGCATCAAGCACCGCGTGGTCGAGGCTATTCACGCCCACACCCTCGCTGCTTTCGACCATCTGGCGCTGCGCGGTGAGGCGCGCATACGTCGTGCTGGCGGTCAAAGCAGGTTTCTCTGCTTTGGGATTCGTGCCTTTGGCAAACACTCGATAAATCCTACCACGGCTGTGATCGCGAATGTCATTCTCATGCGCGCCGCCTTTGCCCGTGGTGGCCACGAAGCCGCCGCGTTCCATGCTCGGCGTGGGATTGTGCTGAATGATGAAGTTTTGGAAATCGGCCACCCACACCGCGCCATCGGGGCCGACCTCGGCATAGACGGGGGAGTTCCACTCATCGCTGCTGGCGTAGATGTTCATGAAGTCGAGCGCCTTCCATCCAGCGCCGTCGGGCTGCACATCGAAGAGCGAGACGACTTTCATCGTCGGTTCACAGACCATGGCTTTGCCTTGGAAGCGTTTGGGTAAATTGTCACTGTAGATGAAGTTGCTGCCCGCCGCTGAGGTGTAGCCGCCGAAGACATCCACCTGGCGGAAGTTGGGCGTAATGGTGTGGCAGGCTTCGACGACGTTGATCTTCTTGGCCGTCATACCGCGTGATCCTTCGGGATAGGCGGTTGCGGGGATGCCGCCAAAGAAGATGGGGGCACCATTCGCGGTGCCGCCGAATTGATCCCCTGCATCGTTGGTGCTGTGGGCCCAGGCGTTGTTGGTGAACTGGTGCAGAAACTCAAGAGCGCTGCCGTCCGCTTTGAAGCGATAGGTGCCCATGGAGAACTGATGCTTCTTGCCACCGACGTAGCCCTCGATGCCGCTGTAGCCCACGCAGCCGTAGAGCCAGTTGTCGAAGCCGTAGTGGAGATTGCTGGCCTGCGCATGCGTGTCGCGGATGCCCCAGCAGTCGATCACGGTTTCACGCACATCGGCCTTGTCGTCGCCATTCGTGTCCGCCAGGAAGATGAATTTCGGCGGCTGGCTGACGATGATGCCACCGCGCGCAAAGACGATTCCGGTGGGCAGGTTGAGCTTGTCGGCAAAGACGGTGAACTTGTCGGCTTTGCCATCGCCATCGGTGTCCTCGCAGATTTTCACGCTGTCCTGGCCTTCGCCGCTATCGGTGACGCCATGTGGGTAGTCGCGAGTTTCCACCACCCAGCAACGTCCGCGCTCATCCCACGCAAACGCGATGGGCTTGGCGATGTCCGGCTCGCTGGCGAAGAGTTTCAGTTCGCAATCCGCCGGCACCTGGGTGCGCTCCATGCTGCCTTTGACGCTCATCGGAAGTTGCAGCATGAGCGGCTCCGGGCGCTTCTCGTAATTGGCCACCTGCGGGTGTTTCTTGCGCACCTCGGGATCGCGCTGCAGCAAGAAGGCTTCGTAGCTGGCTTTTCGCTCGGCGCTGAGTTTGGACAGGATCGCCTCGCGACTCATATCACTGCCGGGTTTGACGATGAGGTCGTAGTTTCCGGCGGGCAGTTCCTCTTTGGCGTAGTCAAACCAGACCGCATCGCGGCCCAGATCACGCATGGCTTCATGCAGCGGACCGACGGCAGTTTGCTCCTTGCCTTCGGCATCCAGATAGAGTACGCGGATGGGGCCGGTGGCTGCAGCATGGGCGAAAACGGCGGTGAAAAAAATGAGCAGGAATGCTTTCATGGTGGGTAGGTTGGATTATCTCTGGAAACAACGTGCTTTGACCAGCCTGATGTGCGGACAACTTTTGGGAGGAATCGGACACCGATAAAATGATGGATTGTGGATTTGGCTTTTCGGCTGGCGGCGGCATGATCCCGGCCCGTGACTGATTCAAAACGCCTGCGCCTGTTCATGCTCATCGCCCCGCTGCTCAGCGGGATCATTTTGACGTTTGCCTTTCCAGGTTGGAATTCCAATCTCGCGGTCTGGTTCTGGCTGTTTCCGCTGCTCGCCGTCTTGTGGCCGTGGAAGAATGCAGAAGGTGTCAAAGTGCGCCCGTTCTGGCGCGGCTATCTGGCAGGGCTGGCCTTCTTTCTGGTGAATCTGAAGTGGGTGCATCATTCGGCGCGGGTCAGGCTTGGCAACGCGTATGATGACTCCTGGTCGGGGTTGGTACCGGAGCTGGCAGGATTGGGCGCACTGATCGGCCTTGCAGGCTACTGCGCGGTTTACTTTGGCCTGTGGGCCTGGTTCACGCATCGTTTTGCACGACCGAATGTGACCACCTTGACCAAAGATGCATGGTGGCCGAGCGCGCTGCATTCCGTGGCATGTTCATTTCTCGCAGCGGCGGCATGGGTCGCCTGTGAGTGGCTGCGCAGCACGACTGTCTTCACCGGCTTTGGCTGGAACGGTCTCGGCGTGGCGATGCACGGCAATCTGCCGCTGGTCCAGGCGGCGGATCTGGTGGGCGTCTTTGGCCTGTCCTTTGTGCCGGTGTTCGTGGCTTGCACGGCTTGGAACACGCTGTCGCGCCTGATCATCGCTTATCGCGGGGAGGGGACGTGCAAGACCCGGCTCGACTTCACCTTGGCTTTGATCCTCATGCTCATCACTGCAAGTTATGGTATGTTGAAGCTGACCGCCAAGGAGCCGGACAGCATCACCGTGCGCACCGTTTTGGTGCAGCCAAACGTGGCGCTGGTGGATGCGGCGACGGGCAGGCTTGCGGAGCAAACTTATCAGCACCTCGATCAGTTCACCCGGATGTATGGCACGGCCAAGGAAGGCAAGACCTCCACGGACCTTGTCATCTGGCCGGAGAGCGCACTGCCGATGAATCTGGAGGACTGGTTTCACTATCTCCCGAAGGACTATCATAAGAACTACTTCAATGACATGCTGCAGGCAGGAGACTTCAGCCTGCTCTTCGGCACGGAATTGTTTGAAGGCGCAGATACGGGGCATGTGTCCGCTGTGCTATTTCGTGGCAGCACCGACAATCGTCAGGACTACCACAAGGTACATCTCGTGCCCTTCGGCGAATACCTGCCGCTGCGGAAAGTGCCGCCGTTTTCTTTCCTGCAAAGCATGTTCCAGGGGGCGTTCACGCCTGGAGTGAAAACCGAGCCCTTACTGCTGGAGCAGCCGCAGGTGCAGATCATCCCGCTCATCTGTTTTGAAGACACGGTGGGCAGTCTGGCGCGCAAATTTGTGCGCGATGCACCGCAGATGATCGTGAACATCACCAATGATGGCTGGTTTCTGCAAAGTGAAGAACCTGAAGTTCATCTGACCAATGCCCTCTTCCGTGCCATCGAGCTGCGCCGTCCCATGGTGCGTGCCACCAATACCGGGGTGAGCTGCTTTATTGATACCTGCGGTCGCATCACCGCCAAGCTCAGCGATCCCGAGACTGGCAGTTCATTCGTCGAAGGAACGCTGCCCGGCGAAGTCAAGGTGCCGCGTGCGGGGCACATCACGCTCTATGCGCGGTTCGGCGACTGGTTTGCTCTGTCGCTGCTGGGTATTTGCGTGATCGTGTGGTTGATCCGCAGATAAAGTCCGCGTTCGTAGCGGACTCAATCACCGCCCCACCAGGAGCGCCAGTCGTTGCGGGTGCGTGGGTCGCGCGGGGGGTGCAGCGGGCTGGGAAAAGGTGCTTCGTTGGCCCCCTCGGCAGGCGGGGCATCGCTGCTTTCGGCAGAGAAATGCTTGCTGAAGGCAGGTGGTGCAAATTTGGTTTTCGCAGTGATGGAGTTCTGTGTCGGTGCGCGCGGGCGCAGAATGATCTCGGCCTCGACGACAGGGCTGGCTGTGTGGGAGTGCTGCGGCGAGGAGGGCAGCGGAGCTGGAGCGTCAGGTTCAGGCTGCCAGGGGTTTTGGAACGAGGCGGCGAGGGGTGGATCAAACGATGCGTCACCAGCAGCCGCGAGCTGCACTTGGATTTCCGGGGCTGTATCCTCAGCGGGGGGCGGCTCGTGCAGCGGCGGGGCCACATCTGCCGAAGGAAGTGCTGCTGGTTCGGATGCCGGCGCAACTTGGATTTCATCCGGGAAAGCCGCCCCTTGGAAGACCGCAGTGGAAAAAAAGAGCGGTGGTCCGGGGTCTTCGTGCTGCACGGGAGCAGTGGAAAACATGTTGGAGCGCGGAGACTCCTTTGCTCTGATAGGGGGGGGCTGACGAGTCGGTGTGCTGAAGTACATGCTGCCAGCCGGGGCGACGTATGGCGCGGCTTCGTTCAGGCTTGGCATCGGATCGACACCGAGCGGCCATCCGGCATCTGCTGCAGGACGAGGCAAGGGCGGGGGAGGCGTCTGCGGCAGCAGCGCTTGCACCTGCGGTGGCGTGGGGGGCACCTCCTCCTTCTCCTCCACGATCTCCTCGATATTCGGCGCAGGTGCCTGAAACAGAGAGGGTATGGGTTCAGTGAGTCCGGCAAAGGAATCGTTGCCGGGTGGAGCGCTGGAGAGATGCTCAGCATCCTCCAAAAGAAATGATTCTGGCCGGTAATCATCTTCGGGCTCGCTCGGCGTGATGTCGGTCGTGGAGAAATCAATGACAGGGGCCTGCTCCTCGCGAATGATCTGACGCGAAAGCCATTGCTCGATCTGGCTCTGCACCGGCGGTGCAGGCTGCGGAGTGGGAGGTGGCAGATTCGGCGAAGCAGCGGGGGGCGCGACGGTCTTTTTCGGCTTCAGCAGCGCGAGCGCTGCGGCGCCGAGGGCCAGGATGAGCGGGGCTTTGCCGATGCGCGCGGCCAGGACTCCGCCTAGCGCAGTGGCCGTCAGAACTGCCAACGGTCCAGGTTGATGACTGGTGCGTTGCGGCTGGTCTGACTGTGTGTCTGAGGGAGCCGTGCTCATCCTTGAATGAATACGATGTTAATTCACCGCAGGTGATGCGGCAAGACGCAACTGCTCCAGCGAGAGTCGTGTTATTTGTTGGCGTCGCCACCGCTGGCGACGGCAAGTCCGGCATCTTCGGGCGGGAGGAAGGCCTTGAAGCGGTTCTTGTCGATGGCCTTCATGTAGGCTTCCATCGGGGTGACGTAGCCGTCGCGCAGCTTCTGCCAGATGGCTTCGTCCATGAACTGCATGCCCTGGGATTTACCGCCGATGATGACGTCGTAGAGCTTTTGCGTGGCACCTTCACGAATGATGGCACCGACGGCGGGATTGGACACCATGATTTCATTCACGGCGGCACGGCCCTTGCCGTCAGACTTTTTCATGAGGAGCTGGGCGACCACGCCTTTGAGCGAGGCGGCGAGCATGGTGCGCACCTGGCTCTGCTGATCAGACGGAAAGACGTCAATGATACGGTCAACGGTCTTGCGGGCGTTGTTGGTGTGCAGGGTGCCGAAGACGAGCAGGCCGGTCTCTGCTGCGGTGAGCGCCAGCGAGATGGTTTCAAGGTCGCGCATTTCACCCACGAGCACGATGTCCGCATCCTCACGCAGAGCGGCGCGCAGGCCGTCGGCGAATGAAGGCGTCTGGATGGGGACCTCACGCTGGGTGATGATGCTCTTCTTGTTGCGATGCACGAACTCGATCGGTTCTTCGATCGTGATGATGTGGCGGCGGAAGTTGGTGTTGATGTAATCCAGTAGGGCGGCCAGCGTGGTCGATTTGCCCGAGCCGGTGGGGCCGGTGACCAGCACCAGACCGCTGCGCATGTGGCCAAACTCCTTCACCACGGGCGGAATGCCGAGCTGCTCCAGGCTGGCGATTTTCGTGGGAATGATACGAAACACGGCGGCGTAGCCGTGCTGCTGGCGCAGGTAGTTGCAGCGGAAGCGGTTGTCCGCGTCCATCTCGTAGGCAAAGTCGAGATCGCCTTTTTCCTTGTAACGCTCCCAGGCGCGGGGTTCGCAAATCTCACGCATCATGGTCTCCATGAGGCGTTCTTCCAGGATCTGGTCGGAGATGGGCTTGATGCTGCCATGCACACGCACCTTGGGCGGCTGCTTCTGGCTGAGATGAAGGTCGGATCCGCCCAGTTCGATGAGCTTTTGGAAATATTGATCAATGATTGGCATGAGACGTTCGCGGCGGTCGGTTGGCGTGGCTGGGGCCTTTAGGATTCGAAGAATTTCTTCATGATGATTTTGTCCTCGGCGCGGAACTCACATTCCTCGCGGCTGATCTCCCCGGCGGAGTAGAGATTGCGCAATGAGTCATCCATCGTGATCATGCCGACGCCTTTGCCGGTCTGCATGACACCCGCGAGCATGTAGGTCTTGCCTTCACGGATGCAGTTGCCGACGGCGGGGGTGTTGACGAGCACTTCGAGCGCCATCACACGGCCATTTCCGTCGATTTTGGGCACCAACTGCTGGGAGAGGATGCCACGAAGAGATTCAGACACCATGATGCGGATCTGGTCACGCTGATCGATGGGGAACACATCCAGCACACGGTCGAGTGTGCGGGCGGCGCTGCCGGTGTGCAGAGTGCCGAGCACCAGATGTCCCGTTTCCGCAGCGGTGATGGCCAGGGAGATGGTTTCAAGATCGCGCATTTCACCGACCATGATCACGTCCGGGTCTTCACGCAGAGCCCCGCGCAGCGCGGCTGCAAACGATGCGGTGTGCGTGTGAACTTCGCGCTGGTTCACATGGCAGCCCTTGGGCTCGATGATGTATTCAATCGGATCTTCCAGGGTAATGATGTGATCCTGACGCTCCTCGTTGATGGAATCAACCAGTGCGGCCAGAGTGGTGGATTTGCCGCAACCGACAGGACCCGTGACGAGAATCAGGCCGTTGTGGAAGCGTGTGAGCGTTTTGGCCGTGGGTGGCAGGCCGAGATCTTCGACGGATTTGATGTTGGTTTTGATGACACGGAAAACCATGTCGATGCCCAAACGCTGCTGCACGACGGAAGAACGAAAACGCCCATACCCTGGCGAGTAGGCAAAATCGACATCCCCACGGGCTTCAAGGTGCTTGATCTGAGCTTCACCCAGGAAACCATAAGCGAGGCGGCGGGCGTCCTCCGGCGTCAGCAGGGCGGCGTTGTCCCAGATGGGCTGTAGGTTGCCATAGCGCCGCCAGACAGGTTGCGCACCGGTGGCGAGATGCAGGTCGGATGCGTCATACTCCATGCAAAAGCGCAGGTAGTCATCCACGGAGCCTAAAACGGGAAGAAGATCTTGTGGGGGTTGGTTGGGATCAGACATGAAAGATGATGACGCTAGACTGTTCCTGCATCCGGGTCGTTCGGAGAAACTTTCTGACGTAGATAAGTTTCAACCCACTGGGAGCCGTAGTTCATGATGGATTTTCGAGCGAGACCGAGCAGCGGACTGAGGAGCAGGGCAATCAAACCGCGACTTTTAGCGCCAGTAAAGAAATTATCCTGTTTGTTGTTCGAATCGCCCGTC
>NCCR01000195.1 GCA_002279765.1 Verrucomicrobia bacterium 12-59-8
AAAGGATGATCAGTGCATGGTTTACCTTGGCTGCAGTGCTTGAAGAAGGCATGGCTAACTGCGCATCGTTTCATCATTCATCCGCGTATCATCAGATGCGCGCACTCGCTCTTATCGAGCCAGTCTGCTGATCTCTACTTCCATGTCCGTCCCCTATTCTCGCCGCAACCTTCTGCGCCAGCTTACCGCATTGGCGGCGGTCGGTTCCACTTCGCATGTTTTCGCGCGTGATCGCAAGCCGCGTGTCTTGATTGAGCGGGTTGAAATCTTGGTGCCGGGACTGCCCCCAGCGATGGACGGCTTTCGCCTAGCTCAGCTGAGCGATCTTCATCTGGAGCCCTTCACCACGGCAGAGGATATTTTGGAGAGTGTGCAGGTCTGCAATGCTCTGAAGCCGGATATGGTGGCTCTGACGGGTGATTTTGTGACCCATACGGCGCGGCCAGCTTCGCAGCTGGCAGAACTGATGTCCCAGCTCGAAGCGCCCTACGGCGTGTATGCCAGCCTGGGCAATCATGATTTTGCCAGTGGTGCTCCCGAGGTTATACGGGCGCTCACGGAGCGCAAAATTCCTGTGCTGCGCAATGAAATTCGCCGAATCCGCACGGACCAAGGGCCGCTGATTCTCGGCGGCTTTGACTCCATGTATGTCAACAAGCCGGATGTGCGCAAGACCCTGCAGGACTGGAAGCAAAGCCAGCCGCTGGTGCTCATGATGCATGAGCCGGATGCCGCCGACACCATTGCCGCCGCCGGCGTTAAGGCGCTGCAAATTTCCGGCCATACGCATGGCGGTCAGCTCGTCTTTCGTGGCAAGGAGCCGATGTCGCTGCGCCGTGCCCGCTATGGCAAAAAGTATCTCGCTGGACGCTACGAAGTGGGTGGCCTGCAGGTGTATGTGAACCGCGGCATTGGCTGCGTGGGGGTGCCCCTGCGAATTGGTGCCCCGCCGGAGGTGACGGAACTGACTCTGCGCAGTCCGGAACTGCTGCGGGCCTAAGTGCGCGCTTTGTGAGGGACGAGTCTGGCATGTTCCAAGGGTTGCATGCGGGCCATCTCGCAGCTAAGTGGCCGGTTCCATGCTTTCCGACCTCGACTCTCTCAAAACCGCAGCCCTTGCCGCACTTGATGCTGCGCTGGATGAATCCGCACTCGAAGCTGTGCGCGTCAACTTTCTGGGCAAAAAAGGCAGTGTCACCGCTCTCAGCCAGGGCATGAAGGACGTGCCGGTGGAGCAGAAGAAGGAGGTGGGTGCCAAGCTCAATGAAGTGCGCACCGCCATCACCGAAGGCATCGACACGAAGAAGCTCGCGCTTCAGGCCGCGCAAGATGGCAAAGCCGTGGAAGGCATCGACATCACGCTGCCGGGCCGTCCGGGGGCGGGCGTCGGCGCATTGCATCCGCTCACGCAGATTCGTGATCTTGCCATCCGCACGCTGCGCCGCATGGGCTTCGCTTTGGCTGAAGGGCCGGAGATTGAAACGGAGTGGCATTGCTTTGATGCGCTGAACACGCCTGCTGATCATCCGGCCCGCAATGAGAAGGATACCTTTTATCTTCCTGATGGCCGCCTGCTGCGTACGCACACGTCCAGTGTGCAGGTTCGTACCATGGAGGCTGCAAAGGCGCTGCCGATTCGCATCATTGCTCCTGGGGCTGCGTATCGCCGGGATGAGATCGACGCCACGCATCTCAGTGTTTTCAATCAGCTCGAAGGTCTCTATGTTAATCAGGACGTCAGCCTGGGTGACCTCAAAGGCACGCTGGAATACTTCTTCCGCGAGATCTTTGGTGCTGGTACGGCGGTGCGTTTCCGTCCGCACTTTTTCCCGTTCACGGAGCCTAGCTTTGAGATTGATGTGAAACTCGAGGCGAAGGGCAAAGAGGCACGCTGGATTGAAATCGCTGGCTGTGGGATGGTTGATCCTGCCGTTTTCGCGGAGATTAACAAGGCGCGTGGTGATACGCTCTTTGATCCGGATACGACGACTGGATTTGCCTTTGGTCTTGGCCTTGATCGTCTAGCGATGATCATGCATGGCATCACGGACATTCGTCATCTGATTGAGAATGATGTGCGGTTTTTGCAGCAGTTTGCCGCGTGATCTTCAGCGGCTCCTTTTGATCCCTTTTCTTCCCTTTTCCTTTCATGCAAGTTTCCCTCTCCTGGCTCAGCACACACCTCGATCTGAGTTCCTACACCATCCCACAGATTTCTGATCTTCTCACTTTTGCTGGTGTCGAAGTCGAAGGCATTGAAGAACGTGGTGTCGCCACCGACAAGGTGGTTGTCGCGCAGATTCAGTCCTTTGAGCAGCATCCGAATGCTGACAAACTCAGCGTTTGTCAGGTGGATGACGGCAGCGGTACGCTGCGTCAGATTGTCTGTGGTGCGAAGAACTTCAAAGCGGGGGATAAGGTTCCGCTCGCGCTTCCGGGGGCTGTTTTGCCCGGCGGATTCACTATCAAGGAAGGCAAGCTGCGCGGGGTCGATTCCCTCGGCATGCTGTGTAGCGGCAAGGAGCTCGGCATTGGCGAGGACACCGGTGGCCTGCTCATCATGGCGGCTGATTCGCCGGTGGGCACGCCGTTCAACCAGCTCAATCCTGCTGATGTGCTGTTCGATCTGGAAATCACGCCGAACCGTTCTGATCTGCTCTCTCACCTCGGGCTTGCCCGCGAACTCGCCGCCCTCACTGGTCTGCCGCTCAAAGGCGAGCGTCATCACGCAGTCACAAGCACAAAAGTGAAGGCTGCTGACGAGGAGCAAATTGTGATCAAGGCCGCTGAAGCCTGCCCGCTTTATACCGCTCGGATCATCAAGGGCGTCAAAGTCGGCCCCAGCCCGGAGTGGCTGCGTCGTCGTTTGGAAAGCATCGGCCTGCGTCCGATCAACAGCATCGTGGACATCACGAACTATGTGATGATGGAGATGGGCCAGTCGCTGCACTGCTTTGATCTCGACAAGCTGAATGGTGGGATCGTCGTCCGCATGGCCGCCGAGGGTGAAAAATTTCTGGCACTGGATGGCCAGACCTACGGACTGCAAACGGATGATCTCGTCATCGCGGACAGTCAGCGACCGGTCGCCATCGCGGGTGTCATGGGTGGTGAGGAAACGGGTGTCACTGAGACCACCGTCAACGTCCTGTTGGAAAGCGCCTACTTCGCACCCAGCGGCATCCGCCGCACCTCACGCCGCCTCGGGCTGAGCAGTGACAGCAGCTACCGTTTTGAGCGTGGGATTGATCCGCAGCAGGTGCAGGGAGGTTCGGAACTCGCCACGAAGCTTATTCTCACCATCGCCGGTGGCATTGCTGAAGATGTGGTTCAAGTCGCGGGTGAAACGCCCAAGCTCGTCGGAGAAGTCACGCTTGATGAAAACCGTGCGCGCAGACTGCTCGGCACGCCTGACATGACGGGCGATGAAATTCACGCCATCCTTGAAAAGCTTGGTCTGACCAAGAAGTCCGCCAGCAAGGAGACAAGCCACTGGATCATTCCGAGCTACCGTCTCGATCTCCAGCGTCCGGTCGATCTTGTTGAAGAAGTTGCCCGAGTCATCGGTCTGGATCGTGTGCCGTCGCGTCAGGCCGCTGTTGCTTCCCCTGTCGAGGCTGCGGATCGCACGTATGATTTCGCGATGAACCTGCGCCATTCCCTGGCCGCCCGCGGATTCTTCGAAGCGCAAACATTGCGTCTCATTTCGGATGCGCAACTCGCTGACAGTCTCGGCGGTGGACAAGGCGTGGCGGTGAAAAATCCGCTGAGCGAAGATCATACCACGCTGCGACCCAGCATTGTTCCGGGCTTGGTAGCCACTGCGGCGCTCAACATCCGCCAGGGGTTGCACCGTCTGCGTTTCTTCGAGATTGGTCGTGTCTTCCTTACGCTGCCGAAGGGCGGCAGCCGAGAAGAAGAACGCCTCGCGGTGCTTCTCAGCGGTCCCGTGTCGCCGACGAGCTGGCATGGCCGCGAACCGCAGCCGGCCGACATTCATGAACTTGTCGGTCAGATCCAAAATCTCACGCGCACGCCGCTCGAAGTCCGTCCGGCGAAGGAAAACGGTGTGAATTATCTTCTGACCAGCGAGCTCCGTGCGGGGAACCGCATCCTCGGGTGGATCGCGCAACTGCACCCAGCTCGTGCGCGTGAAATCAATGCGCGTCATCCTGTGTATGTCGCCGAGTTACTCATCAGCGCTCTGCGTCAGGGCAGCACCGGACCCACGAAATTTGAAGAGCTTCCGCGCTTCCCTGGCATGACGCGTGACGTCGCCATGGAAGTCCCAGCGGATCTTCTGCACGCCAAGGTGGCTGCGTTCTTTGCCTCCCAGAAACATCCGTTGTTTGTGGGAGCCGAAGTCTTCGATGTTTTCGCTGATTCATCAGGAGCGAAGATTGCGAAAGATCGCAAATCCATCGCGTGGACCCTCACCTACCGTTCCGCTGAGAAGACTCTCGAAACTGCCGAAGTCGATGCTGCTCACACAGCCATCCTCACGGCGCTGGAGAAGACCTTGCCCGCGACGGTGCGGAGATAGGATTCATTTTGTTGATGACGAACCACCATCGCAATAATTCGCGTTGGTGTTTCATCGCTGATGCGTGGGCATCTAAGTCAAGCCGGCAGGTCGCCTTCTTCCAGAGGTCTCCGTGAGTGATGCCGCACCGAAAGGATGACCACGCGTTTGCCTGAGATGGTGAAGAGGATGAGGAACTGGCTGCGGTGTTTGCGAAAGAGGATCTGGCGAATCTCGACTGGGAACCTGCGGCTTTCCGGGGCCAGGCGATGTCGACCTGGATCGGATGCGAGCGACTCCACTTTGGCGATCAGATCGTCCCGCCACCTCACAGCAGAGATAGGCGTGCGGGCCTTGATCCATAGGTAAACATTCTCTAATTCGCTCTGCGCATGCGGCGTGTATTCAATTTCGAAACTCATAGTTCGCGCAACCGCTGATGCACGGCCTTGGCGGATATGGTTTTGCCTGCGGCCATCTGGGTGAGGCTGGTTTGAATGGATTTTATGCTGGCGAGCTCCTCCATAGCATCCTGCATCTTCTCGTAAGCCTTGCGCCCGACCAGGACGGCTTCGGCACGGCCATTGACCGTCAGGACCTCCGGCCGCCCGGTCTTGTTGACTCGGTTCAAGTGGCTCTTAGCGTTGCGCTGAAAATCGGTCAGAGGGTGAATGTCTTCGAGCTGGAACATGACTGGAATAAACATGGAATTCCATGCGAATCCAGCGCCTATTCGCTGGCTGCTATGCTGCCTCCCCAATCACCTGCGCCAAGCGATCCATCTCGGCTTCTGTATTGTAGAAATGCGGGCTGAAGCGCAGCAGCGGTTCTCCGGCGCGGTTGTGGCGCAGGGAGGTGGTGATGTTGTTGTCGGTGAGATGTGCGGAGATGTCCGCCAGCGAACGCTGGGGATGCTGCACGGTGGTGATGCAGGAGGCGTTGATCGTTTGGGGATCGGGGCCGAGGAAGGTGAATCCCAGCGGCTGCAATCCGGCATGGAGGCGGGCTTTGAGCTTTAGAAGCTGGGCGCTGATGGCGGGGAGGCCGATCTCCTGAATCAGGTCGATGCCGGCTTTCATGCCGAGGATTCCGGAGATGTTGAGGGCACCGGGTTCGTAGCGACGGCCGCCGCGCTCGAAGGCGATTTCTTCCTGCGCGATGAAGTTGGGGCTGCGGACGTTCCAGGAGCCGAGGAGGCTGGGGCGCAGCATGTCCTGCAGTTCTTCGCGCACGTAAAAGATGCCAGCGCTCATGGGGCCGAGCATCCATTTGTGGGAGTCGGCGGAGAGGAAGTCGACGTGATCGACACGGGTTTCGAAGGCACCGACGGTTTGGATAGCATCGAGGCAGAAGAGGATGCCGCGCGCGCGCAGCATGCGGCCGATGCGGTCGATTTCGATGCGGTAGCCGCTGAGGAAATGGCAGGAGGCGAGGGCGACGAGCTTGGTCTTGGGCGTGAGCGCCGCCTCGACGAGTTCGGGTGTAATCGCACCGGGAGAGGTGGGCTGGAGGCGCTTTAAAACGACGCCATGGCGTTTGAGATCGCTCCAGGGGTACACGTTGGCGGGATAATCATCGAGATAGCTCACCACCTCGTCACCCGCCTGCCATGGCAGACCGTTGGCGACCAAACTGAGGCCGACCGAGGTCGGGCCGATGAGGGCGATTTCGCAGGCTTTAGCACCGATCAATCCGGCGGCAACGACGCGTGTTTCGTTCACCGCTTTCCACGCCTCGGGATACTCCTGCATGCGCAAGCAGCATTGTTCGAGGTAGTCCTGCATCGTGCGTGTGACACGGCGCGGCAGGATGGTGACGCCGGCATGGGCGAGGAAGAGGCTGTCCTTGATCACCGGAAACTCCTGCTGACGCAGGGCTTCATCCGCGAGCAAACCTTCCAGTGTGAGTGCCATATCAAGCGACCTTCAACGTCTTGGCACCTTCATCAATCAGGTGCCAGAAACTTTTGGACTGGCTCAGGGCCTCGTCTTCGCCACCACCGGGCAGGTTGCTGCGGAAGAGGAAGTCGGTGAGGGTGTTTTTGTGCAGCACACGGTGGACGCGTACATTGCCGTCAACGATGGCGAAGTAGATGCGGTGGTCGCCGGCACGGCAACGGTAGAGTTTCTTGCCGCCGCGCTCGAGCACGCCATAGCGCTTGGCGAGAATCGTCTCGTCAATGTCGGCTGGCTGGATGTTCAGCGCTTCCAGCAGATGGAACTGGACCTGCGTGGGCAGATGGGAAAGCTCGGCTGCGCTGATCTCATTGAAAACGATTTGGATCATGGTGCGGAAGGGGGTGGTGCAGGCGGGGTTGTACTTGGCTGGAATCGTTTAATGACATGCTTTTTGCGCACGCTTTCCATCCACTTGTCGAGGTTGGCCTTGGACTTTTCCTGGTTGATCATTTTTTCAATTTCCGGGCGCAGCTTTTCCAGCTCCGGGGCGTTGCCGAGCTTTTTGGCATCGCAGGAGACGATGATGTAGTTGGTTTCCAGATCGAGAACCGGGCTGATACCGCCGGTTTTAAGATCCATCGCGGCATTGGCGATGGCGGGCATCAGATCGGTTTTGTACATCCAGTCCCAGGAGCCGCCATTTTCCGCATGGCTGTCCTGTGAGGTGGCTTTGGCAGTGGCGGCAAAATCGGCCCCTTGAACAACTTTGGTGCGGAGCTCCTGGGCGAGTTTCTGCTGCTTTGCAGGAGTGGAGCCGGGTTCACCGGTGAACTTGGGGATGGTGATGGTGGAAATTTTGATCTGATCTCCCTCGCGCCACTTGTCAACGTTCTTGTCGTAATAATCCTGGACTTCACGGGGGGTGGCCGGCGGATGATCGCCTGCATTGCGCGCGCGCATCACGTTCATGATGACCATTTTCTGGCGCAGATCACGAAACTTAAGCATGGTCATTCCGCTCTTGGTCAGCTCATCCACAAAGGCGTCGCGATCGCCTTTGAAGCTCTCACGGATGATGCCGTTGATGTCTTCATCAACATACTGAGCCTTAAGGGTACCGCCGATTTTTTTAAACTCGGCCAGTAGAATTTCACGGTCGATCAGCGTTTCGATGGCGTTCTGGCGTAGCAGGATGATTTCCTTCCTGATGCGGTCCGGGTCATTGCGGTACTGAAACTGGATCACCTGCTCCTGCGCCTTGATGGTTTCTTCCACTTCGGATGAGGCGATGGGAACGCCATCGACAACGGCAGCAATGCTGTTGGTGTACTGCTGGGCGAGGGCGCTGGAGCAGGCGGAAACAAGGGCAAACAGGCTGATACGCAGTGAAATCATGACTAAAGAGGGTGGCATCGTAGGGCGTGGGGCCGCTCTGGCAAGGTGAAGTTCGTCTGAACGGCGCGTGTGG
>NCCR01000196.1:0-7873 GCA_002279765.1 Verrucomicrobia bacterium 12-59-8
CGTCTCCCTCAGCCAAGCAATCATCTGCGTCTGATAGTCCGAGCCAAGTTTCTCCCAGCCGCCCATGCCATGGATGCCGCCTGGGACAGTGATGGTCTCACAGCTGTTGCCCGCCGCCTTCATCTTCGCCTCAAAGTTCACGCTCTGCGAAAGCGGCACCGTTTCATCCTTGTCCCCGTGGATTTGCAAAAACGGCGGCAGTCCGCTCTGGATTTGGTTGATGGGCGAAATCTCCGCCAGCTTTTGCAACGCTGCGTCATTGAGCTCTTCCGTGCCGATGAGTCCGCCGAGACCGCCCAACGCTTTGCGCCGCTCCACCTGCACCACCAGATCTTGCGGCGGATAAAACGGCACCACGGCGGCCACACGTGTGTCTCCTTTGCCCGTGACACCGGCCCATGAAACGAGATGACCTCCTGCGGATTCGCCAATGATAGCGATGCGGTTCACATCCACCTTGTACTCCGCTGCATGCGCCTTCACCCACTTGATCGCGCTTGCCACATCATCCGCACACGCCGGCCACGCATGCTGCGGCGCGAGTCGGTAGTTGATCGTAAACCACGTGAAGCCCGCTTTCGAAAGCGGCTCAAACAGCGGCTTGATGAACGAATGCTTGTCCCCCTTCGTGAAGCCCCCGCCATGCACCAGGATGCAAGTGATAAACGGCCCCTCTCCCTCCGGCGCAAACGCATCCAGCGTGAGCGATAGATCCCCCGTCTTGGCGAATTCAATGTCCTGCTTCAATCCCGGCATGGTGAAAGGCTTCTCAGCCGCATGGACAGCAGTGGTCAGGAGCAGAGCGAACAGCAAAGTGAATTTCATGGACGTAACTAACGGCGCTGTCGGCACTGATTATCGTCCATTCATCCATCTTCCCGATGAATGACCTGCTCGCAGAGTTTGCTGTTACCCTGCCACGTGCTCTAGTGAGCCATGAAACAGCAGCGTGTCGTGATTCTCGGAGGTGGGTTTGCCGGTCTGGCTTGTGCGAAGGGATTCCCCGAAGATCGCTTCGCCGTCACACTCGTGGATCGCTGGAATCATCATCTCTTCCAGCCGCTCCTCTATCAGGTGGCCACGGGCGGCCTCGCCATGACCGACATCGCGCAGCCCTTGCGCGCGATCCTCTCCGACTACAAAAATGTGACGACGCTGATGGATGAAGTGAGCCGCATTGACCTCGATGCCAAGCAGGTTCACCTCAAGGACCACGTGCTCGAATACGACTACCTCGTCATCGCCCTCGGCGCCAAGACCGGATACTTCGGCCATGACGAATGGGCCGCGCACACCCTGGGCCTGAAAAGCCTGGATGATGCCATGAAGATCCGCAAACAAGTGCTGCTTGCCTTTGAACAGGCAGAGTGCTCCAATGAACCGCAGGCAACCGCACGTTTGCTGACCATGGTCATCGTTGGCGGTGGTCCCACCGGAGTGGAGATGGCAGGCTCACTCGCCGAACTCGCGCAGCAGGTGCTGAAAGAGGACTTCCGCCGCATTGACCCGAGCTTGACGAAAATTCACCTCATCGAAGCCGGCCCCAAGCTGCTGGCCACTTTCCCCGGCGGACTCCCAGACTACGCCTGCAAGCATCTCGAGCACCTCGGTGTGGAAGTACATCTAAATTCACCCGTCAAAGAAGTCGGCGCAGGCTATGTCATCACCGGCGATCAGCGCATCGAATCAGACACCATCATCTGGGCCGCTGGCGTCGAGGCCAGCGGGCTGACACGTACGCTGGCAGGCGTGCCGTTGGATCGCGCAGGTCGCATCCAGGTCCAGCCAGATCTGAGCCTCCCCGGTCATCCCGAGGTTTTTGCCGCAGGTGATCTGGTGGCACTCACAGATACGAATGGCGTTCGCGTCCCCGGCGTTAGCCCCGCAGCCATCCAGATGGGCCACTTCATCTCCAAGACCATCCTCAATGAAGGCATGTCCGTCCCGCGCTCAGCCTTCACCTATCTCGACAAAGGCAGCATGGCCACCATCGGCCGCAGTGCCGCCGTCGTCAGCTTTGCTGGAATGCACCTCCGTGGCATGCTCGCATGGCTGATGTGGCTCTTCGTCCACCTCCTCTTCCTCATGGGCATGCGCAACCGCGCCATCGTCTTCCTCCATTGGGTCTGGTCCTACATCACCTGGCAGCGCGGAGCGCGGATCATTCAGCCTTGATCATCGCATCACTGGGTGAGTCCTCCTGCGGGTTTTGGAATTAGCCAGCTGCAAGCACAGCGGCTTTTGAAAAGTCCGCTATGCTGGCGCTGACCGTGATGTCCGCGTGCCGCTATTTCTTCTTCAAGATGACGTCGCCGAGGCTGAACATGGGGCCATAGATGGCGTAGATGAGGAAGCCGACCATGACACCGAGGATGAGCATGGTGAGGGGCTCGATCATCTTGTCCAGTGTTGCGGCGAGGTTGTCCAGATCCTCTTCATAGTCGTCGGCAATTTCGGAGAGCATTTCCGTGCCGGAACCGGTTTCAGAGGCGAGTTCGATGAGGCCGCACAGGTTGCGGGCATCGGGCCCCAGCCAGTGAGATTCCATGAGGAAGGCTTCATGCAGGGTTCGTCCGACGGCGATGTGTTCGCGCAGGCGGATGAACAGTTCCTTGTAATGATAATGCCAGCTGGCCTGGGCGGTAATGTCGAGCGCACTGCTGAGGCGGACATTTGATTCCGTGAGCATGGCCAGGGTGCGGAAGCCGGTGGCTGCGGCAGATTTACGCACGAGCACACCGACGACGGGGATCTTGAGAAACAGATCCTGCATGGGACGCAATGCGCTAATTTTGCCCCAGTTCGAGAAAAAGATGTACAGGCCGATAAAGGGGAGGATGGCCATGTAGGGCCGGTGAAGAAAAAGATCTGAGAGAGCGATGAGCACCTTGGTGCCCATGGGAAGCTCGGTCTTGAAGGAGGAGAACAGCTTCGCCATGGCGGGAACGAGCGTGAAACTCATGACGATGACCACACCGACGCCGAGGACGATAACCACGGCAGGGTAGATGAGGCCACCTTGGAGTTTTTTGATGACCTTGGAGGATTTTTTCTGCGAGACGGCGATGCGTTTGCAGACTTTGGCGAGTTGGCCGGCTTCTTCACCCGCGAGGATGAGAGAGAGCATGTCAGCAGGGAAGAGCTTGGGGAACTTGGTGATGGCATCGCTGAATTTGTCACCGACTGAGATGGCATGTACGACCTCGGCGATCATGCCCTTAAACGTGGCGGATTTGACGCGGTTGGTCTGCAGCAGGAGTGATTTGGTGAGCGAGATGTTGCGCTCGAGGCAGCGGCCGAGTCCGGAGAAAAAAGCCGCGCTGTCATCCGTATTCGCTGCCGGGCTGGTCAGACGGTGCAGTTTTTCATCAATGCCCGTGATGGTCTGAATGGTGGTGCTCTCGTTCTGCGCGACACCCGCGCCGATGAGGGCCTTCTCATCGGTGTCCGTGTCCACGAGGGCTTCGGAGGATTTGCCGGAGTGAACGTTGGTGATTTTAACTTTTTTAAGCATGGGGCGGAAGACTGAGGGAGTTCAACTGGGGAGTCCCCTGAATCAGGGTGGTGTGGAGCGGAGCTCTGTGATGAGACGTGGACGGTAGGCTGTGAGAGTAAAAGAGGCACCTGCACTCTTCGTGGCAGGATTCTGCGAGTTGTTGATGATGGCGGTGCAGAGCATCGTCTCCATGACGACTCCGTTGACGGTGGTGAGACCGCTTTCAACCATCTGCGGATTGCTGAAAATGGCCTGCTGAAGAACGGCGTTTTGCGTCAAAGATGGCATGAGTGCGGTGATCTGCACCGTGGACAGGCCTAGCTGCCAGAGCCGCACCGTGTTTTCCTGATAATTGCGGGTGACGCTGACACGGTTGGCCAGCTCCTCCTGCAGCATGAGCGTGGAGGAGAGGCTGACCATCGCGGTCATGCCGATGGAAATGATGGAGGCGGCGGCGAGGACTTCGATCAGCGTGTAACCATGCGTCCGGCGGGCACTTGACGGTAGCTTACAGTGGCTGACTGTCGATGAGGATGGTTTGCCAAACCATCGTAAACAATGGTCAGCAATGGTCAACAACGGTGAACTCTGCTTCCGTGTGATCTTCATGGCGGCGCGACTGGCAGGAAGTAGGATTCAAGCCAGGCATCACGTGGCAGGAATGTGGCAAAAGCTGGGCCGCTGTTGGTTGCGGCGGGTACGGCAGGATCGCTGTCGCTGGTAAAGAGCAGGCGGCTGTGGTTCGTGCCACCGGCGGCGCGGCGTTTGACCGTCCAGTTGGTCATCACCCCGCCGATCCAGCGTACGTTTTGTGTCAAATTGGAGGGCATGTTGAAAAAGAGGGCCGTGTATTCGTTCACCAGCACACTGCGCCAACGAAATTCGGTTCCACTGATTGGATTGTTGACCCAGAAGAGTCCGATTGTAGGCGGCGTATTATTGATGGACATTGTATTTTTAAAGGCCAGCACATGACGCCGATTGTTTTCGCGTTCGAAACGAATATCTTTCACCATGCTTCCGCCGCTATAACTAATAGTGATGATGACGGGCTTGAGGGACGCGGCGTTGTTAAAAGCAGTGGCATTACTCTGGCCGACGAAGATGATCTGATCCACCCCCCCCGCAGTGATCCGCATGTTTTTAAGATACTGGCTGTCGAGCTTGATGAAGAGCACCTTCCACTTATCAATGCTGTAATTTCTCCAGTCCGTGGGTGGGTAGGTAGGCGTCGTTTGTTCGGCGATCCAGTACGCTTCTGTGGCGGAATTAAAAACGCCTGGCGAGTCTATGGTGACGGTGGGGGTGCGACCTGCAGCAGCTTCGCGATCCTGGAAGTGCCATAGCGAGTTGTCAGGGTTGTTGTCATTATGCACGACATTGAGGTAGCCGAGATAGCTGCTGGTTCCCGTGCTGTCGATGGGGCCGGTGGTGCTCGGAACAACGGGCATATTGGATGGCGGCATCGCCTTGCCATTCAGGTCGGTGCCGTAAATGGGGTAGGAGAGGGAAGGCGGCTCCACCGCCGATTGCGATTGAATATAAAGTGACTTGGTGAGAAACGGCAGATGTAGAGGACTGGGGGTGCTGTCAACGAACAAGGAAGCGGGATCATGGAGAACGGTGCGACCTTGTACGGTCCAGTTCGCATTATGACCGTCGCTGCCGGAACCAGCGTTGGCGTAAACGTCGAGCTGCGTGGCGACTCCATATGGCTTGCGATAGATGCAGAAGACATCACCATTGAGAACGGGCGGCATGGTTTTGAGAAACTGCCAGGCGTTAAAATCGTCGATATTGCCGGCGACGGCGGCAGAGGGACGCGTGAGTTGTTCTACGTTGAGGTAGGTGGCTCCGGGGCGGAGTCCCGTATGATTGAACGGGAAGACGGTGCTCATGCCACCTGCCGTGCTGGTGGAGGTGTACACGTTGAGATTGTTCCAGCCGCTGCGGGTGTTGAACCCACCAATGTCACTGCCGAGGGTCGTGTTTTGACTGACCGCCATCGTGTTGTCGGGATCAAACGCCTTGCTGGTCATGCACTGCCAGGCCAGCAGGCGCGAGCTTTCGAGCCCGATGTGGCGTTTGCACACGTCTTCCAGATAACTGACCTGCGAGGCGCGGGTGCTCATGAGCGTGACCCAGGATGTGACGAAGATGCCGCTGACAATCATGAGCATGAGCGCCGCCGCCATGAGGGCGCCGCAGGTGCTGCGATGATGATGTCGAAATATGCGCATGATTCGGGTTCAAAGCGCCGGAAACATCGGCACGGTAAACATGAAGGCTGTGCGTCCGGCCATATGGTTGTAGGCTTGGCGTGGGTCTGTGGAGGAAAAGGTATTGGCCACCGGCCCTAAGTGGCGGACGGCAGGGTCCGGCCACCAGATGAAGTAGAACGGACGTTCATACGCACGTTTGAAGCGGTCGATGGTGGCGGGCGTCTCGCGCAGCGCGAGGCGCGAGGCGCGCTCAAAAGTGATGAACAGCGGAGTGAAACCGTCCGTGGACCACTGGGAGGCGCTGGTGGGATTCGGTACGGAGGGTGGAAAAAAAACATCGTAACCGCCCATGTAGGTCAGCGTGGACGGAGTCAGGGACGCGCTGGTCTCAGAGTAGCGTTTGACGGAGGCATAAATGCCATTCGGTTCACGGGCACCGGTGAAACGAATGAGGTCGATGTCGTAAATGGCATTGACCTTGAGATAACCGGCATACTTGCTGTAGCCGAGCACGAAGATGCTGGCGTTCAGCGGTATTGCCGTGCCGTCATTGAGAGGATTGCGGTAGTCACGATAGAGGGAGCTCGAGACGCCAGCGTGTGCGATGATGTGGGCGCGAAACTTCTGCGGGGTGTCTAGCTCGCCATCCTGGGTTGAATCATACGCGATCACGGCTGGCTTCCATGTATTCATGCCATCGCGGGGCAGGCAGTACACGGCGGTAGCGCTGAGGGTGTCTGTCAGAAACTGTTCGCGCAGTTCTTCCGCCAGCGACAAAGCGCCGTATTGGGGGGCCATGGCGGCGTTGACCGTGTCGCTGAGTAGTCCGTAAAAATTCTCAGCACGCGTGGAGCCAAGCGGCACGGCGACCATGGAGGAGACGCTCGGCTGGCTGCGCACAATCGTACCGTAGGAAACGACAGCTCCTCCAAGGATCACGGCGGAAAGCGCGAGCACCAGCAGGAGTTCAACGGAGGTGAACCCCCCTGGCTGATGTGCGCGACGGTTCATTTGGGTGCAGGTGTTGGATTGCCAAACAGCATGCGCACCACGGACTCTACAGCAGGGGAAGGCGGGGCGGTGGCAGGCGGTGCCTCAACTGGCTTGGGTGGTGCCGCTGCCTGTGCAGATACGGAAGCTGGGGCAGGGGAGACCGGTTCATTCACCACGCGGGGCGGGGCGAAAGGCTGCGGGTCATCCGCGATGAGCTGCGCACGTGGTGGCGCGGGTTCGGCGGCAGGCATGGTTTCTGTGGCTGCCGTTGCCTGTGCTGGTTTTGCTGGCGGAGTGTTTGACAGGCTGGCGGTAGGATCGCGCAGCGGCAGATCCATTGTGGCGTTGGTGCCTTTGGCGTCATTGCCACTCTGACCAAGCATTTGATAGCGTACTTGGGGGGTGATGCTGATCGGAATGACCATGAGCTTCGGCGGTAGGCCGGTAAGGCGCTTCTCCCGCCAGGCGAGTTCGATGTACTGCGCGGTGATGTTTTTCACCCTCAATTCGACCAGTTGCTCCGGCAGCACGGGGGGGACGACACAGCCGGTCTCGAGAATGATGTCCCCCAGCAGCACCCGCATGCGACCGTCCGTCATGCGTTTGGTGCCCACCACGGGAAGTTTGAGCAGCTTGTCACGCACCCGGTTTTCCTCAGTGTCACCAGGGGCCTGGCGATTGAGCGCTTCGCTTTCGGATTCAAAGGGGTTGTGCTCCTCAGGTTTCACGTTTTCCGGCGTCTTTTCCTCCGGCAGTACGAGCTGGTATTGTACGCGCTTTTCTCCTTCTTCACCTGCGGCGGCGTCCTGGGCATGGCTGGAGGCCGCCACGATCAAGCAGATCAGGCCCGGCAGCAGCAATCGGGGGGCAAAGTTCATAGGTTAGGATTTTTTGGCTTTTACCGGAGGCTTTGCGGGGGCCTTTTTCTTGTCCGCATCTGCGGCGGCTAGATCAAAAATTGGAGTTTCAAACGACACTTCCATTTTCAACTGGCTGCCCGTGCTGCCTCCGGTGATCTGCACCACTTTCATGCGTGCGGTGGGCAGCCGGCGCTCGATGTCTCCCAGCCAGTTGAGCACTTTGGCGAATTCTTCCTCAATGGTGAGCGTGGTGATGACGGATCTGGGAATAATTTTGTTGCCTGCTGTCTGCTTGGATTCGG
>NCCR01000196.1:7879-8754 GCA_002279765.1 Verrucomicrobia bacterium 12-59-8
GTCTGCTTGGATTCGGTCTTGCGCGAACGCACTAGATTGATGCCGCGCTCGCGCAGGCTCAGTTCGATGGTCTGTTCCGCCTCCTGCTGGGTCTGTACATGCTCGATCGCCGGCAGCCAGGAACGGAGAAAACGGCGCACTTCTTCGGTCTCCACTTTGAACACAGTCGTTTGGATTTCAGCCGTGGAGCGTTCGTTTTCGGCGGTGACCGCAGCGGTTTCGGCATCCTCTGCAGCAGCTCGGGTGGTGGCTACAGTCTGGTGGATCATCTGGGCCGTGTAGGTCATCGCTCCGATGATCACGAGCAGGATGATGCAGGCTATTTGCTTGGGATTCATAGCAGAAGGTGAAGAGGGTTAGTCCGCCTGGCGTACAAGGGTGGAGTGGTATTCGACGACGTCGCCGTTCTTGGTCTGCTGGGGCGAGTAGGAACGGTATAGCAACTGACCCAGTGCGGCCTCAATGGCGGCAAGTTCGGTGGACACCTTGGAGCCGTTCAGATGGATGGTGAGCGCGATGTTGGACGGCACCTGTTCATTGCGTTCAAGGGCCACCTGGGTGATGCGCGTGTCCGTTTGTACGGCGCGGGCGATTTTGACGGCAATAGGCTGAATGTTGCGCGCACCTTCCATCCATTGGGCCACCTTTTCCGCCTTGGTGGCCTCAGCCTCGAGGTCGGTCTTTTCGCTTTTGAGCGAGTCACTTTTCTCCTCGCTGATTTTTTGACGTTCCTCGGCGTCGGTTTTCTGCTTGAGCGCCTTTTTGTAGTTAAAGTAATCCATCGTCATTACATAGGCGCTGCCAACCAGCGCCACATAAAAAATGACCGGGATGGCGCGGAACGTCGAGGGCAGACGACGCGACGTGTCAGTGCG
>NCCR01000197.1 GCA_002279765.1 Verrucomicrobia bacterium 12-59-8
GAAAAAAGGTTTGTGTGAATGGGCGGGACGTCTGGGTCTGCTGCTGACCCCGTCTGATCCCCCCACAAAAGTGGTGCGGGGAGGTCAGGAGCATGACATCTACCACGAAGAATCCACGGATCGATACGTCAAAGTCACTCGTGATGGCATTTTCGGCCTCTCTCCAGGCATTGACCTTGCCTTGGTATCTTCAGACATGGACGCCCGGCGTTTCCATCTGTGGGAGGCATCGCCGATGGAGTATCTGGAGCGCCTGCACCTGCAAAACGAACTCGTGCCTGGTTTGAACAGCCTTGAGGGAGTGATCATTCAAGGAGACGACATGGCGATTGTCTCCTCACAACCACGGTTTGAACTGGAGCCGGTCACCCAGCCCGAAATCGACGACTGGTTTGCAGCCGAAGGCTTCGAAAAAGTTACGCGCTGTGGTTACTACCGTGCCAAGGACAACCTTGGCGTGTTCGATGCCCACACCAAAAACCTCGTGCGTTTCGAAAACACTCTGATCCCCTTTGACGTCATCCCCTGCCGGCCCGGGGGTGGCTTTTTGCAGTTCATTGCAGACACCTTGGCGGCAGGCCACCACGTGAAGGAAGTTCGCACGGTCTCCACCTCGCCTCGGGGCTCATAACCGTTGAACATCCGCTCGCCTGCGTCCAAGATCGGCGTCTTGACTGAATGACCGCTACGAACCTCGACACCATCGCCCTCATTGCTGGAAACGGCATTTACCCGGAAACCTTTGTGGCTGCGGCGCGGAACGCTGGGGTGAAGAGGCTGGTGGCGGCGGCGTTTATGAATGAGACGAAGCCGGAGCTGGCAGGGATGGTGGATGCCATCGAGTGGTTTCGTGTGGGGCAGCTTGGGAAGATGATCTCCTTTTTCAAAAAGCAGGGCGTGACGCAGACGGTGATGGTGGGGCAGATCGCGCCGAAGAACCTCTTCGATCTGCGGCCTGATTTCCGCACGCTGATCATGATGGCGAAGCTTAAGCAGCGGAATGCCGAGACGCTGTTTGGGGGCATCGCCAACGAAATGGCGAAGGACGGCATCACCCTGCTGCCTGCGACCACTTTTCTCGAAGACCTGATGCCCGGCCCTGGGCATGTCGCAGGGCCACAAATCAAGAAACGGCGTCAGGAGGATGCCGAATACGGATTCAAAATCGCCAAGGAAAGCAGCCGGCTCGACATCGGGCAGACGGTGGTGGTGAAAAACGGCACCGTGCTGGCTGTGGAGGCCTTTGAAGGCACCAATGAGGCGGTCAAACGGGGGGGAGCCCTCGGACGTGGCGGCGCGACGATGGTCAAGGTCTCCAAGCCGAATCAGGACATGCGCTTTGATGTGCCGGTGGTGGGACCGGAAACGATCCGTACCGCAGCGGCTGCCGGGGTTGATTTGATCGCTGTAGAGGCAGGCATGACACTGCTGCTAGGGCGGGAGGAAGTTTTCAGGCTCTGTCAGGAGGCCAAAGTGACCCTCCTGGCGCTGGCGTGATTTTTCCCTACGCCTGTCACCACGTCGTGGACGGCTAAATTCTTATCTCGTATTTCAGACCGCGTTTGGGTCTAATGGCGGTGGATAGCGGAATATTCCGTTATTCACATAACATAATAAAACAAAGATAAACAAACGCATAAAATGAAAACGAAACGAAACCATGCCTTCACTCTGATCGAGTTGTTGGTGGTCATCACAATCATCGCGATTCTCGCGGGATTGGCGGTGCCCACCTACAACCTCATCCAGAGGATGGCCAATCAGACACGCGGCGTCAACAACGCCAGACAGATCATCCTCGCGATGAAACTGTTCTCAAAGGACCACAACAGCCAGTATCCCGACTCGGTGTCCAATCCGCTGACCGGGAGCCTCGCACAGAACGCCAATGACGCCTTCCGGCTCATGATCCAGGAAAAGATCGTGACGGATGAGCGCATCTTCGGCTGCCCCGGCGGATTCACTCCGGATGGCAACATCGGTCAGCGCCCCAACTGCGGCAATGCCTTGATGCCCGGTGAAAACCACTGGGCCATGACGGCCGGACAGACGGACACTGCGGAGGGCAACATGCCCCTCGTGTATGAAAACACCGCCTCCCTCAGCTGGCCTCCGCTTTGGAATGCGGATGCCGCAGGTCAGATCGCACCCGGTCGCGCCTGGTCGGGTGGCAAGATCATCATTGGCCGCAATGATGGCAGCGTCGCGGTGGAGACTCTGGCGGGGCAAAAAGGCATGGTCGGCCCCCAGATCATGACTGGTGGCATGAACCTGTTTACCCAGGCCTCCGAAGGCATGCCGCAGCGCATATTGCAGGTGCTTTATGGCAATGTCGGTATTCTTGATCCAGTTGTGACTCCCACCCACCTCCCTCCTGCTGTCTTCGGTGCTGCCCCCCTCCCCGGTGGAATGCCCGGCACCCCTCCGGTTCCCGGTGGCTTGCCTCCTTCGGGACTGTAATCAGTCATTGCGTCTAGAGACACTCCACGCCGCCGGATGCACCCCATCCGGCGGCTTTTCTGTACTCTGGTTTGCAGGCAACTAGCGCACCTTTCCTAGCAGCTTCTAGGAGTTTACCCCCTCACCTCGGATGGCGTCATTTTTTTCTCGCATTTCAGCGCTTGGTTGGGTCTAATCAGAGGGTGCCCGATTAATTCCGGTGTCCGAATAACATCATAACCAACCCAAAAAACATAAACCTCCAATGAAAACGAAACGAAACCAAGCCTTCACTCTGATCGAGCTGTTGGTGGTGATCACGATCATCGCCATTCTCGCGAGCCTGGCCGTGCCCGCCTTCACCATGGTCCAGACCCAAGGCAATCAGATGAAAGGTGTCAACAACTGCAAGCAGATCATCCTCTCGCTCAAGCAGTTCTCCAAAGACAACAACAGCCAGTATCCCGACTCGGTAGCCAACCCGCTGACAGGAAGCCTCGCTCAGAGCGCCAATGACGCCTTCCGGTTCATGATCCAGGAACAGATCGTGACCGATGAGCGCATCTTCGGTTGCCCCGCCGGTCTGAACCCTGACAACAACATCGGTCAGGCCCCCAACTATGGTAATGCCCTGATGCCCGGTGAAAACCACTGGGCGATGACCGGCAACCAGACGGATACCACCGTGGGCAACATGCCCATCGTGTTTGAAAACCCTTCCTCCATAAGCTGGCCTCCGCTGTGGAATGCAGACGTGGCGGGCCAGATCCAGCCCGGCCGTACCTGGCCTGGCGGCAAGATCATCATCGGTCGCAACGACGGCAGCGTGGCGGTTGAAGCTCTGGCTGGAAAAAGAGGCTCGGTCGGCCCCAAAATCATGGCTGGCGGCTTCAACTTGTTCACCCAAGCCTCACAGGGCATCCCGCAGCGCATTTTGCCGGTGGTTTATGGCAACAATACCATGGGTGGCGGGGTCGGTACCGGTGGCGGAGTGAATCCCAATGGCCCTCCTCCTGCCTTTGGCTCACCAATCGGCGGTGGACTGCCAGACGGCGCCCCTCCGGCTCCGTTTGGTGGTGGCGCTCCTGGCGGTGGCGGCCTGCCACCTTCGCCTCTGGGCCAGTAATTTAGCCTAAAGACAATCTGTGCCGCCGGATGTGCTCCATCCGGCGGTTTTTTTGTGCCTTGTTCAAAGGTTTGCAGGCAAACCACTTGACCCTTTCCCGGCATCTTCGATTACTGTAGCCTGATGAGTTTGCAGGCTGCTCATGCGCAGCCTGCCGTCACCTCCCGAATCACATGCCGACTTTCACTCTCCCTCGCCATGCATTGAAACACCTGTTCTCAAGGGCGTGCTGGGTCGCGATGGCGGTGTTGCTGCTGACGAGCACGGCGCAGGCCTTCGATACGGTCATTCTTGATCCGGGCCATGGTGCCCATGACCGGGGTGCAGCCATCGGCTATGTCTATGAGAAGCATCTAGCGCTGGACACAGCACGCCGGGTGGAACAACTGCTCAAAAAGGAAGGCCTGAAGGTCATCATGTCTCGCAGCCGAGACGTCTTCATTCCGCTTCATGACCGCTCCGCGCTGGGCAACAGCAAAGGCAACGCCATCTTCGTCAGCATCCATTACAACTACAACCGGGGAGGCAGTGGTGCTGGCGCGGAGACCTACTACCACTTTTCTTCGAGCTACATGCTCGCGGCCTACATCCAAGCCTATCTAGTGCAGCGCACCAACATGATCAATCGTGGCGTTAAGAGCGCCGGGTTTCACGTCATCCGTGCCACCACGAAAAACCCCGCAGTACTCGTCGAATGCGGCTTCGTCAGCAACTCCAGCGAGCGCGCCCGCATGCTGACCGGTGAGTATCGCGCCAAGATCGCCGAAGGCATCGCCCAGGGCATCATTGCATTCAAGAAAGCGAAGTGACTTCATGCCCCCATTGGAGGCGGAGGCCGTGCCAGAAAACTGGAATGATGAAGCCCCCAAAGCTGTAACAGCACGCGTTCCAGCAATTCCCACGTAGTGCCGAAGGTTCATCGACTGCGGGCGGGCGTCCCAGCCCGTTTCTCACGGCCTTTCGCTCAATGAGCTGGTGATTTCTCAAGACCTGCCGCAGCGCCGCTCTCCACTTTGAGCGTCTTGACTCTGCGTTCGCGTAAAGCCAGAAACACACCGTAGCAGAGCATCAACACTTGGCTGAGCCAGTAGGCGTAAATCTTGGGCCAGATGCCGTCCGTAAAGCCATAGGCATGCAAGCCGACACCGAGCTGGTTCACACCGAACCACGAGAAGATCACGATGCAGCCGAGAATGAGATTGCAGCAGTGCAGGCCGATCTCACGGATGTAACCGCCGAGGCGCGCATGCAGGATCACGAGGCACATCAGCACGATCATGAGTGCGCCGTTCTCCTTCGGATCCCAGCCCCAGAAGCGTCCCCAACTGTAGTTGGCCCAGATGCCGCCCAAGACGGTGCCCACCAAGGAGAGGAAAAGGCCGGCGGCGATAAACCCATAGGCGACTCGGGTCATCAGGCGCGCATCCTCTGCGCCCGTTTTAAACACGCCAAAGAGGCGCTGGATGAAATAGATCATCGAAATCAAAGCGGCCACCATGCACGCGGCGTAGCCAAGATTGATCATCGGCACATGGGTAGAAAGCCAGAAGTTCGTGATCAGCACGGCCTGGAGCTGCTGCAAGGTATCCGTGGCTTCGGAGGCCTCAAACTGGATGGAAAGAAACATGCACGCCGTGCCACCGATGGCCGTCACGAGCAGACCCAGTCCACGCTTCGTGATCGCCTCTGCGATCAAGCCGAGCAAAGCACAGGAGGCACCGATGAAGAGAATGGTTTCATACAAGGTCGTGATCGGCGGACGCTGCATGATGATGCAGCGGACCACCACGCCGGTCACAGCCAGTGCTGTGGCAGCACTCAGCAGCAGCCACGCGGCCAGCCTGGCACCCTTTTCAAAGCGTGAGCCCGGTGACACCCAGGTCAGCGCTACAGCGATGAGGCCAGTGAGGAAGATCCACTGCGCATAGAAGAAATAGTCCGCACGCATCGAATGACGTTCCAAGGCAATTTGCTGCCCTTCCCCACGCGCTTTGGCAGCATCCTGAATTTTGCTCAGAAGCGTCTTGGACGCGGCTTTGAATTTGACCGTATCAGGCAGGGCCAGATAAAGGTCTTCATAGAGCGCCAGCCAGGCCAGCTGATCTGCCGCCACGTCTTTATCACCATTGATCGCGGTGAAGATCATTTCACCGGGACCGTTCCAAACATTGCTCCCGCCTGGGGCAGGTGGGAAGATGCGATACTGCTGCTCGGGGTTACCACTCATCATCGCGCCCAGCGCACCTTTGGCGAAACCTCGGAACCATGGGATTTGCATCGGCGGACCATTGTTGGCGCGAATGGCTGCGATGAGTGTGTTCAGGCTCTTTGACAGGCGCACCGGCAGGATCACTCCCTCAGGAAGGCCTTCTGGCTTTTCGCCCAATGGCTCACGGATGAAATCGAAATGCCCCGTGATCATTTCGTAGTCGAGGAAGTTCGCGGCGAGCTGCACGATCATGCGCTGCTCAGGCGTCTGTTTCCGGGGGGGGATCACGCGATATTCGCCCATCTTCTGCATCATGGTCTGCCGCGCTGGCTCGATCTCAACATAGCTGTACTGGTCACGCTTGGCCTTGGCCTTCAGTCCCAGCTCAGTGATGGCGGAGGAGTTGTCCACTTTGAACAGCGGCACAATCCGGCCGATGTCCGGGCGGAACCAGCTCATCAGCATCCACTCCACGGCATTGAGCTTCACAGGCTTGTCGCCTTCTTTCGTGATTGGCTTCTGCGTCGCGGGATCAACCAGCGGCTTGCCATCCATCTCACCGCTGTCCGTTAGCCAGATGCTGCGGCGGGCACGGAAACGCAGCAGTCGATAGCTGGCCACATTTTCGAGCGGCTTGATGCGTCCGGCTTCCTGCACCGGGATTGAGGCGAAGGTCTCAACGACCTCCTTGTCACGGAACAGATCGAGCGGCGGCAGTTCAGCGGCGGCGGCATAGCCACCGAGCGTGAACAGCGTGAGAAGTACAAAACGAAGGGTTTTCATGCCGAGAAATACGTTGGCCGGAGGGCGGTTAGAGCAGCTTCCACATCGCGAGGGCAAAGGCTGCATTGAAGGCAGCGATGAGGCTGAGGGAGAATGACCAGGGGTTCACCTTGAGGAAGCGGGCCAGCATCATGAGGAAGTGCAGCAGTAGGCCTTCCGCCACGATGATGCAGGAGATGAGTGGCCAGTGGTCAGCGGGATTTTCGACGATCATGAAGCCGGAGCTTTTCACCCCGGTGCCTTCCCTTTCACCGGAGCTGAAGGTGCTCTGGAACACGGCGTAGCCTTCGCTGCGCACGGGCTCGTTCATGGTGATGTAGCGCTTCTCTTCATGGTCGCCAGTGAGCTTGGTGACCTTGCTGCTGAAGCGGGCGGCGCGCTGGGTGCCGGGATGTTTTTCCTCCTCGGTTTCATCGAGGCGAATGGCAAAGGGCAGCTTGTAGGAGCGATGCACGAGCGAGATGAGATATTTGTCCGCGCCGACCGTGAGCGTCCAGGGTGCGGCGGCGAATTCCCAGAGGAGGCCCTTCTGCTCCTCCTGGGTCTTTTTATCTTTCGCGATGACGACGCAGGCGCTGGCGAGCTGTTCATCCGCCATGGCTGCGCCGTTCTCATCCAGCGTGCTTATCTCCTGAATGAAGTAACCGTCCACGGCGTCGCGGTGGCTGCCATCGGCATCGCGCTTGGGTTGCGCGTGCTTTTTCCAGTTCGTGACCATGAGGTCAAACGGCAGGCTCTCGCTGGTGAAGGTGCGGCCTTTGCCTGCGGCGAGATCGCGAAACTTCGCTTCATCGATCATCAGCACGCTGCGTTTGGCCTTGGGGTCAGCCTGCACTTTTTCGATCTCGATCACGCGGTCGTGGAAGCTCAGGAACTCGTCGCCTGTTTCGCCCTCGCGGAGGTTGAGGTTCCCCTCCTTGGCGAAGTGATGGGTGACCGCGCCGGCGGCGATCATGAAGAGAATGGCGAAGTGAGAGATGATGACACCGATGGTCTTCGGCGACTTGCGGATGCGCATGATGCCGCCGCACAGCAGGTTGACGAAGAGAATGGCCATGAGCGTGTAACCGCCGGGCACGATGTAGAGCGGCAGCGTGACATTGCCGATGTCCCAATACACATCAAAGGCGAGCGCGCGCCAGCAGGCGCCGATGTCGATGCGGTCAATGAACGCCGACTCAAAGTAGCGCGCCTGACTTGCGACGAGGCCGTGCTCCGCCTGCTCCAGCGTGCCGAGAAAGGTGAGCACGAGCAGCATGACCAGCACGGAAGTGGCGAGGCCGAAGCTGGAGAGGAAGGCGAAGACTTTC
>NCCR01000198.1 GCA_002279765.1 Verrucomicrobia bacterium 12-59-8
CGCATCGAGCACCTCGAAGCACAGGGCCTCAATCCCTTCACCGAATACAGCGTGCCCGAGGCCATCCTCAAACTCCGCCAGGGCGTCGGTCGCCTCATCCGCACGGCCACCGACAAAGGCATCTGCGCCATCCTCGACAATCGCATTCTGACCAAGCCGTATGGGCGTGCCTTCCTGTCGTCCCTGCCGGAATGCCCGACAGAGATCATGCAGTGAACGTGAGGCCTGCTGCAGGCCAGCTTCACATCACGGGAACAGCCCGCGCATCTGCTTCGCCTCATGCACGCGCTGGATGCCCAGACTCAGGGCGGCGAAGCGCATGCTGACGTTGCGTTTGCGGCTGAAGTTAAGGGCCTGCACGAAGGCTTGTTCAAGGATGCGGTAGAGCTTGCTCATCACTTCGCCCTCGTCCCAGAAGAAGCTCTGCAAATCCTGCACCCATTCAAAGTAGGAGACGATAACACCACCGGCATTGCAAAGGATGTCGGGGATCACGAAGATTTCAGGACGCTGCGCGATGATGGCATCCGCCTCGGGCGTGGTCGGACCATTCGCGCCTTCGGCGAGAATGCGGCATTGGATTTTCGCGGCGTTGTCACCAGTGATCTGGCGCTCCATCGCGGCGGGAACCAGCACATCGCAAGGAGTGAGCAGCAGTTCCTCGTTGGAAATCGCGTCCGCGCCTTCAAACCCGACAATGCTCCGCGTTTTGGCCACATGCTCGTCGAGCTTGGCCAGATCAATGCCGTTCGCATTGTGCAAACCGCCAAACGCATCGCTCACAGCGATCACCTTGAGGCCCATGCGGGACAGCGAAGCCGCCGCCACGGCACCGACGTTGCCGTAGCCCTGCACCACCGCCGTTGCGCCCTGCGCATCGATGCCCACGGTGTCCATCGCACGCGAAATCAAATAGGCCACGCCGCGACCGGTCGATTCACGACGGCCGAGTGAGCCGCCCAGGCTCACGGGCTTGCCCGTCACCACCGCCGGAACGCAGTGGCCGCTTTGCAGAGAGTACGTGTCCATCATCCAGGCCATGGTCTGCTCGTTTGTGCCCATGTCCGGTGCAGGGATGTCGATCTGCGGGCCGATGAACGGAATAAGCTCCTGGGTGTAGCGCCGCGTCACACGCTCCAGTTCATTGAGTGAGAGCGCCCGCGGATCACAGGTCACGCCACCTTTGGCACCACCATACGGCAGCCCGGTGAGTGCGCATTTCCAGCTCATCCACATGGCAAGGGCACCCACTTCACCGAGCGTCACATCTGGATGAAAGCGCACGCCGCCCTTTGTGGGCCCCAGCGTCAGGTGATGCTGCACGCGGTATCCCATGAACACCGTCGTGCTTCCATCGTCGCGCCTCACGGGCATGGCCACGGTCACAGCTCGTTTGGGCATCTTCAGGCGGTCGCGGGCGTTTTCAGGAATGTCCAAAAAGTCGGCCACCAAATCGAACTGCTGGCAGGCCATGCGGAAAATCGGCGTATCGTAAACTTGGGGAATCATGTTGCTCATGGTTTAGAAGCATACGCGGGCCGCAGAATCTGCGAGTACAGATTCTGTCATTGTCAGCAGCCAGTTGGCACCCGATTGGGGCCAGAGGTCGGCATTGTCTTGACTCATTGAAATGTTTATATCCTGCCATGCCAGCCTCGTGGAACTCGTGAATCTTGCTTGCCAGCCATGCACGCTGCTGCCAGAACATCCGCATGCCCACCGCCTACCAATCTCTCTGCGACGTTGTTTCTGAAATCGCCCTCATCACCTCCACCGAAGCGGTGCTGGGCTGGGATCAGGAGACATACATGCCGGCGCATGCACTGGAGCATCGGGCGCGGCAGTTGTCCTATTTGACAGGAAAGGCGCATGGGCTGCTAACCTCGAAGAAGACGCTGAAGCTGCTGGAGCGTGCCGAGAAGGAAATGCCTGAGAATCCGACCCAGGCCGCGAACGTGCGCGGCTTGCGCCGAGACATTGACCGCGCGACGAAGCTGCCGCAAAAACTCGTGGAGGAAGAGAGCGAGGTCTGCGCGCATGCAAAAGCGGCATGGGCGGAGGCACGGGGGAAATCGGACTTCGCGATGTTTGCTCCGCATCTTGAGAAGGTGCTGGGTATTGCGCGCAAGAAGGCGGATCTGTTTGGCTACGAGGACGAGCCGTATGATGCGCTGCTAGATCTGTACGAGCGCGGCGCAAAGACACGCGAAGTGGCCGCGCTTTTTGCGAAGCTGCGCCCGCAGCTGGCCGAAATCGCCCGCGAAGCCGTGGCCAAATCCGCCAAGGTGAAGCAGGGCACGCTCAAAGGCCGCTATCCGATCGAGAAGCAGCAGATTCTGAACCACGAAATCGCGCAGAGCCTGGGGTTTGATTTCGAGGCGGGCCGCATCGACACCACAGCCCATCCCTTTTGCACCACACTGGGGCCAGGTGATGTGCGCCTGACGACGCGCTATGATGAGAAAGACTTCCTGTCCTCGCTCTTCGGCGTGATGCATGAAGCTGGGCACGGATTGTACGAGCAGGGACTGCCGGGGCTGGACTTCGGCCTGCCGAGCGGCAGTGCGGCATCACTCGGCATCCACGAGTCACAGAGCCGTCTGTGGGAGAATCACGTGGGCCGCAGCCGCACGTTCTGGACGAATTGGCTGCCCCGTGCACAGGAACTTTTCCCGCATCTGCGCAAGGTGAAGCTGGATGCATTCATGAAAGAGATGCTGCGCAGCGAATTCAGCTTCATCCGCGTGGAGGCTGATGAGGCCACGTATGATCTCCACATCCTGCTCCGCTTTGGCATCGAGCGCCGTCTTGTGAAAGGCGAACTCGCGGTGCAGGACGTGCCCAAGGTTTGGAACGAGGAATATCGCGAGTTGTTTGGCATGACGCCGCCAGATGACCGCCGGGGCTGTCTGCAGGACATTCACTGGAGCATGGGCGGGCTGGGTTATTTCGCGACCTACACGCTGGGGAATCTCAATGCCGCCCAGCTTTTCGCGGCGGCTAAAAAGCAGCGGAAGATCGCAACGGCGCTGGAGAAATGCGACTACGCACCGCTGCTGCAGTGGCTGCGTGTCAACGTTCACAGCAAGGGGGCCGCGCTGCTGCCCCAGGAGATCATCACACAGGCAACGGGCAAACCGACGGATGCCAAATGGCACATCCAACACCTGCGCGAGCGCTACGTCGGCAGATCCGGTCAGCCCTGACGCACATGCCGGATGAGCCCGATCATGACGCCCTGGATGAGAAGTTCGCGTGCCGGGAGAAGGTCGGGGAAGTCGGGGTTCTCGGCTTTGAGGAAGGGCTGGGAATCTTTGACGAGATAGCGTTTCAAGGTGCTCTCACCGTCAATGAGCGCAGCGACGATGTCTTTCGGACGCGGCTCACGGATTTCGAGAATGACGAGGTCGCCGTCGCCGATGAGGGCGCCAATCATGGACTCGCCACGCACCTTGAGTGCGAAGCTTTTCGCGGAGCGTGGAATGCCGAGGGTGTTCACATCGACAGAGATGCACCTGTCGGCATGCTGCACCATATCGGCAGCCGCCATACCAGCCGGGATCTGGCCGAAGACAGGAATATCGATGATTTCAGCACGATCCAGGTCCTCAGGGAAGACAACGGCGCGGGCTTTGTGCGCGTGGCGCTGAATGACGCCTTTTTTTTCCAGCGCACGCAGATGGCTCATGGCGGCGGTCTGGCTGGAGAACCCGAAATGGCGCTGGATGTCACGCGTGGAGGGCATGACGCCGTTGGTGCGCTGGTAGCTGCGCAGATACTCGAGGAGTTCCTGCTGGCGGGCCGTGAGGTGGGTATCGGTGTCGTTGAACATGAGGGAAGGGGCTGTTCGGGCGAACATCCTCTTTCATGATCAATGCGCAAGATGTTTTCCTGCGGCAGTTTCAGCGCATAGTCATGCACATGCTGTTTTCCAATCACCTGAAAATCTCCGTACTGCTGATGCTGGCCTCGATGGGTCATGCCCAGGATGCGTCGTTCAACCCGGCCAAAATGGAAAAAACCGGCATGCTGCCGCCTTTCACCAAAGTGCTGGGCGAACGTGCTGCGGCGGCTTTCGGCAAACAAGACTGGCCGGCGGCACGCAAGGCCTACCTGGAGATGCTGGAGCTGGACGACGGCAATGCGCTCATATGGGCCAATCTGGGCGCGGTGGAGCAGCAGGCGGGAGATGAGAAGCAGGCCATTGAGTGCTTTGAGAAATCGGTGCAGATCAACCCACAGCTCGCGCAAACGTGGACGGCCCTGGGACTGCTGCTGCAAAAGCAAGGCGACACCTACCGAGCGATTTCCTGCTTCGCGCGCGCCATTCACGAGGAGCCGGAGGATGCACGCGCCCATAACTATCTGGCCATCGCCGCCAAAGGGCTGGGCTGGACGGATGCGGCCGAGGCGGAACTGCAGCGAGCGATCGAACTGAGGCCGGATTACGGCATCGCGCATTTCAACATGGCGCTAATGCTGCTGGAACGCCGTCCACCTGCCGTCGAATTAGCCCGCAGACACTACGAGAAGGCGCTGGCGCTTGGCGTGGCGAAGGACGACGTGGTGGAACGCCGCCTGCAGGAGTGACGCATGGAAAAACTCACGGAACCATGGAACATCACCGCACAGCTGGATGAACTGCGTGCGGAGGGGCTGTGGCGCGAGCTACGTCCGCTGGATGAGGTGGGCGGAGTCACCGTGCGCGCCGCCGGCCGCGAGTGGATCAATTTTTCGTCCAACGACTATCTGGGCCTAGCGCATTCCGCCGAGATGCAGCATGCACTTGCCGAAGGCATCGCCAGATACGGCGGTGGGTCGGGAGCCTCACGTCTGGTGTGTGGCACTCACCGCGCCCATGCCGCGCTGGAGGAAGCTCTGGCGGATTTTAAAGGAACAGAGGCGGCGCTGACCTTCAGCAGCGGATTTGCCGTGGCATTGGGCACGATTCCGGCGCTGATGGGAGCAGGCGACACGATCATTCTAGACAAGCTCTGCCATGCGAGTCTGGTGGATGCCGCGCGTTTGAGCGGAGCGACGATCCGCGTATTCCCCCACAACCACCTCGACAAGCTCGAACGCCTGCTGCAGACGGCGAAAGGGCGCGTGCTAGTCGTCACGGAGTCGATTTTTAGCATGGATGGCGATGCCGCCCCGCTGCGGGAGATTGCCGAACTCAAGGCCAGGCACGGTGCCTGGCTGCTGGTGGACGAAGCGCATGCTGTGGGAGTTTTAGGTCCGCAGGGGCGCGGACTCGCCGCCGAACTCGGCGTGAATCAGCAGGTGGATCTGCATCTGGGCACCCTGAGCAAGGCTTTCGGCCTCAGCGGCGGTTATCTGGCAGCCTCACGACAGGTCATTGACCTGCTGATCAACCGCGCACGCAGCTTCATCTACTCCACGGCTCCGCCGGTGCATCTGGCCCATGCGCTGGGCGTCATTTTGGACCTGATCCGCTCTGAACGAGGCGATACCTTGAGAAACGAGGTGCGCAGCCATGTCCGGCAAACCCAAAGCCTGCTGGCCGTAATCGGCATCGCATCACCGCCTGCCGAGGGTGCCATCCTGCCGGTGATCTTGGGTGAAGCCTCACGGGCCATGGAGGTCAGCACCCGTCTGCGGAAAGCAGGATTCCTCATTCCCTGCATTCGGTACCCGACCGTCGCCCGTGGCAGCGCCAGACTGCGGATCACCGTCAGTGCCTTGCACTCCGCCTCCCAGATCAATGCCCTGGGCACCGCCCTACGGGAGACGCTTTGAGCCTCAAGGCAGAGGCGTCTGAGCCACAATCTCCAGCGCCCGGCTTCTCGCGTGGCTGACCTCCTGCTGGTTCAAGGAGACGCCGTTCTTTCCCGAGGCCATCAGATTGGTGCGTTCCTGACGATGCTGGAGGAACAAAACATGACCGAGCTCATGCGCGGTCACACGGGCGACGGGATAGTATGAACCGCCCGAGACCTTGTGAAACTCGGGGTTTTCGCAGACAACCACCGGTTCGCCGTAAAAAAAGCCGTTGGGCCCCATGTCATTCACGAAACACACATCAATGGCCGTGGGACTGAATTGATCCGTAGGAATCGCCGCTTTGACCCAATCGCGATCTTTGATGTACCATCTTTTTGGGGCGAGATGAAGCGCTTGCAGGCTGTCAATGGCTTCCAGTTCGAAGCGAATACTCGCCTGAGACCAGATGGAGTTCACTTCTTCAAAAATGGCGCGCACTTCTTTGTCCGTAAGCGTCGTTTGCAGCCTAGGGTTCGCCACGGACTGCATCAGATGCACCCGGACTTTCAAGGTGATGGGAGAAAATAGCTCATGTGAATGCACTGGCTGCAGCCACATCACTACCAAAATTAAAATCAGCAAACGTTCCATCAAAGGGCATACCCACCTTCCGCAATCCGTTCAACCAACAATATTTGGACGATTTTGGCATGGCGGCTGCTTATTAAAAAATAAGGCATCAATTCAGCACGCAATTTTTTGCGAGGCAATTGAAGAAAAGCCTTTCCAGTAGAATGGTCCCTGCTAGTCTGGCGGCTGAACGGCTCACGTACTTTGGTATCGAAATTTCTGTTTTGATACCATCTCATGCGAGTGTCCGACCTCAACCCAACCAACCTAATACCAACCATCAGACCATGAAATTGAACGCATTGCTGAAAACGCTGGGGTTCTTGGCACTGGCCGCCACTCCCGTTGTGGCCGGACCATCCGCTCCCGCTCCTAAAAACCCAATCGCTCCCGCTCCGGTGAACGATGACCTTGGCATCACCGCCTCCATCGGCTACGACACCAGCTACGTGTGGCGTGGTTTGAACTTCGGATCTCATTGGGTCCGCGCAGGCCTCAATGGCTCGCTCCTTCTCGTCGGTGGCGCAGCTGAAGACGGCGCTGGCAGCACTTCCCTCCTCTGGGATGCGCAATACGGCAGCCTTGCTGGCGATCAGGATCACTTCATGCCTGGCGGAGCTGGCAACGCTTCCTTCCAACGCCTTCAACTCGGCGCAGCTCTCTCACATGACTTTGGTCCTGCCTCGGTCAATCTGGGCTACCGCTACTACCGCAATATGGGTGGTTTGAGCACCGCTGGCAGAATGAATGACGGTCAGGAAGTCAGCCTTGGCTTGGCCACGGCTCTTGGCCCAATCAACCTCACCACCAGCGGCAACTATGACTTCGTGAACAACTATTGGTACTTTGACCTCAACGCGAGTTCAACCATTGCTGTCACCGATGCCATCAGCATTGTTCCCTACGCCACTATTGGTTTTGGTCACAACATGAACTGGCAGTTCGCTGGCAGCAACGGTTCTGGCGTCACATCCCAATGGACCCACAACAACGTTTCCAGCTGGACAGCGGTCACCACCGGCATCCAAGTTCCAATCAAGCTTAACAGCCGTGCAACTTTGACCCCATACATCGCTGTGAACATCCCTATGAGCGGCATTCAAAACCTGCCTCTTAGCGGAACTCCCTCCAGCGCTTACTCCTCCGTCCTTTTCGGTGGCGTGACCCTCAGCGTCCGCTTCTAATCGTTCTCTGAACGACCCCAACCCTTCAAGGTTAACCTCCCGGCGCAAGCCGGGAGGTTTTTTTGTGCCTCAGAGCGAGGCCGCTTCAAGCTCATTTCAAGTAATGCCCCTCATCGATCACCACATCTCTGCTTGTGCAGCGGTTTCAGAGTAAGCCGGCCCACCCTTAGGTTGGGTGTGGGACAGCCCGCCCGAACATCAGCGCGTGAATACTTCTGGGAC
>NCCR01000199.1 GCA_002279765.1 Verrucomicrobia bacterium 12-59-8
ACCGGCCCGAGACTCTGGCGGTCGATTACGAGGGCATGGCAAACTACTACGACATCTTCGAAGAAAACGCCTTCGGCAACTACCTCGACATCCTCAAGAAGGTGGCGATGCATCCCGTGATGGGGGTTTACCTCAGCCACCTCGGCAATCAAAAAGCCAACCCCGCGCTCAATCTCCACCCGGATGAAAACTTCGCCCGGGAAGTCATGCAGCTCTTCACCATCGGCCTGTGGGAGCTGGAGACGGATGGCTCGCGCAAGACCTACCCCGTCGGCCACGCGCAGGCCGGGCAGTTCATCCCGACCTACGGCAACTCCGACATCACCGAACTCGCCCGCGTTTTCACCGGCCTGACCTGGTATGACAGCACCAGCTTCAATGGGAACAATCTCATCAATGGCGACCGCCTGCACCCGATGAAGATATATGACGCCTACCACGACTGCGGCGCGAAGACGCTGCTGGGCGGCCTGGCCATCGCCGCCAGCACACCGAGCAGCGGCAGCACCGGCACGGCGGGCACGGCAGACATCACCGCAGCGGTGACGAATCTCTTCAATCATCCCAATGTCGGCCCCTTCATCGGACGCCAGCTCATTCAGCGCTTCGTCACCTCCAACCCCAGCCCGGCGTACATCGGACGCGTGGCCGCGAAGTTCAATGACAACGGCAGCGGGGTGCGGGGAGACCTGAAGGCCTTCATCAAGGCCATCCTCATGGACCCTGAGGCACGTGATCCGGCCATGATGGACGCGCCCACGTTTGGCAAAATGCGCGAGCCCTTTCTCCGTGTGGTCAACCTGGCCCGTGCCTTCAACGCCGCCTCCACCTCCGGCCGCTATCCGCTGGATCAGTTCAGTCTCGACCACCTGCAGGACCCGCAGAATTCGCCGAGCGTCTTCAATTTCTTCCTGCCGGGCCACAGCCCGCCCGGACCCATCACGCAGATGGGGCTCGTGGCCCCGGAGTTTCAGATCGTCAATGCCAGCTCCGCCATCACCGGTGCGAACTACTTCTACAACGCCATCGGCAATAACAGCCTGCACCGCTGGGGCAATGGCACCGCCGCCTACGCGGTCGAGTTGAATCTTGACCCCGAACTCGGCTTCGTCATCCCGTCCGCGCACATCAACGAGAACACCCCGAGCGCCGCCAACCTGCTCGATCTGGATCTGCATCTCCGGCGGCTCGACATGATGCTGCTCGGCGGCACCATGACGCCGCAACTGTTTCAAACCATCCGCGAGTCGGTGGATCGCGTGAAACCGCCGGGCACGAGCTGGGAATGGCACCGTGAGCGGCTGCGCCAGCTCATCACCGCCATCGTCTCTTCGGCTGAGTTCAATGTGCTGCGCTAACCTCCCGACCACCCTGCTGCCATGATCGCCTTTCACTCCCCGCGCCGCCAGTTTCTCGGCCAGGCCAGTTGCGCCGCCGTCAGTTCCATTCCGGTGCTGAACACGCTGCTGAACCTCTCGTTTGCCGAAAAGATCGCTGCCCTCACCGCGCCCACGGGCGGTGAATACCGTGCGGTGGTGTGTCTCTTTCTCTCCGGCGGCAACGACAGCTTCAACATGCTCGTCCCGCGCGAGACCAGCGCCTATGCGCAGTATCAGGCCACGCGCTCGAACCTTGCGCTCGCCCCAGGATCGCTCATCGACATTCATCCCACCGGCCAGAACAACTTCGCCGTGCATGGCGGCATGCCGGAGATCGCCGCGTTGTTTGAAGCCGGGCATGCGGCCTTCATTGCCAACGTGGGCACACTGATCGAACCCGTGCAGAGCCGGACCCAGGTCACGGCGCTGAGCAAAAAGCTCCCGCTCGGCCTCTATTCCCACTCGGACCAGATCGAGCAGTGGCAGACCAGCCTGCCGCACCAGCGCTCCGGCATCGGCTGGGCCGGACGCACGGCCGATCTGCTGCAGGGGCTCAATGCCAATCAAAAGGTGCCGATGAACATCTCGCTCGACGGCAGCAACGTCTGGCAGACCGGCCATCAGGTGGCGGAATACGCCATCACCACAGCGGGAGCCGTTGCGCTGCAAAACTACCGGTCCGGCTGGCAGCAGAGCGACACCACCGTGCAGGCCTTCAGCCAGGGCGTGGACAGCCAACTGGCGCAGCAGTACACCAACGTGCTGATGCAGACATTCAATGCCAGGAAGAAGGCCGCGCTGGATGCCTACAACGCCTTCACCACGGCCACCTCCGCCGCGCTACCAGGCGGCATTGTGTTCCCCTCCAGCTATGTCGGTTCGCGGCTGCAGATGATCGCCCAGGCGATTCAGGGCCATGCGGACACCGCTCTGGGAGCTGTGCGGCAGACCTTCTTCGTCAATCTGGGCGGCTGGGACCACCACAGCGGTGTGCTGAATCTCCAAGGCCAGATGCTGCCGCAGATCAGCGCGGCGGTGGGAGCCTTTTATGACCAGCTTGTCGCCATGAACATGCAGGACAAGGTCACGCTTTTCTCCGCGTCTGACTTTGGCCGCACACTGACCAGCAACGGCCAGGGCAGCGACCACGCCTGGGGCAGCAACCAGTTCGTCGTGGGTGGCAGCGTGCAGGGAAAGCACATCTATGGCAGCTTCCCCAGCCTCGCGATCAATCCAGCCAGCGGCCCCGAGCAAAACCCGCTGGACACCGGCAACGGCCGGCTGATCCCAACCACGAGCTGCGATCAGTTTTTCGCCGAACTCGCCCTCTGGCTGGGCGTCTCCCCCACCGATCTCCCCCTCGTCCTCCCCAACATCGGCAACTTCTACAGCCCCAGCCCCAGCACAGCGCCGCTGGGTTTCATGGCGTGACCCGCGCCAGAGCGGCGGTGGTTTCCCTGCCCCCACACGAAAGTGGGGTGCCGGAAATGCTGAAAGAGGGCGGGAACGAGCGTTGATAGGGGCATGACGCGCTCTGTCTCTGTATTAGCCACGTTCCTGCTCACCACCCTCGCCTCCGCTCAAAACGACAGCGGGGGGAATGACACCACGGACAAACCGCTGGTGAAGCCGGTCATGCAGTGGCGGTTTGACGACGCCAAAGAACCCGGCCCGCGTGCGCCAACTTTTCCCGGCTTCACGAAGGACAACACCGCGCAGCGCTTCACCGGCGATGGCAAAAAATCCGCCCTCACGATCAAGGACAGCGAAGAGCTGCGCTTTGGACTGAATGAAACCATCACGCTGGAGGCGTGGGTGAAGTCGGCGGGCCAGAGCGGATCACCTTACATTCTGGGTAAGGGACGCCTGGGCACCAAGGAGTTTGGCGCGGAAAATCAAAACTACGCGCTGCGTCTGCAGATGGCGAAGGGCGGCGCGCAGATCGGCTTCCTGTTTCACAGCGCCGATGTGCCTGGGAAGAAAGGTGCCTGGCACCGCTGGTGGTCCAAGGACACGCTGCCGAGCGGCGGCTGGCACCACATCGCAGTCACCTACACTTTTGGCAAACTCAAGAGCATCAAGGGCTACATCGACGGTCGCGAAACCACCGGCTTGTGGGACATGGGCGGCGAGACCGACCGTGCACCAGTCACTGACGGGGATGCGCTCATGATTGGCAGCGGCTCCACGCTGGCCTCCTCCCACTCACTGGATGGCTGGCTGGATGACGTGGCGATCTATCGCGGTCCGGTCGACGTGAATGCGCTGAAGGCGAAGTATCAGTTTGTGCCGCCACCACCGCCCATCACGAAGAAGCAGGTGCCTGCCGGGCGCGTGCTGGTGCAACTGGCGGAGGAAGGCATGCCCGATGCGAACGCATGGCCGAGTGAGCACCCGAAAGTGGAAGAGACCTACACGGAGGATGTGTTCGGCTTCTTCGACGTGCCGCAGAAGTATGTGGACACCGGGGTGCGCGGCGAGCGCCATATCCCCTTTCTGCTGCGTGCGGCTGCCAGCGTGACCTTCCCGAAAGGCAAGCACCGCCTGCTGCTGCGTGCCCGTGGCGCCACGAATCTCTACATCGACAACAAGACGATCCTCACCACGCCCTTCCCGCCGAATGACAGCGATGGACACCACCTGGTGACGGAGCAGCAGGGCTACCTGGACCTCGGCCCCGACTTCCGTTTTGCGCCGCCGGGAAATCGTGAATCGTGGTGTGAGTTTGAAGGCACGGGCAAGCCGCAGCTCATCGTGCTGGAGACGCTGGTGGGGAGCTTCACCGGCAAAAGTGTGCGCCGCCCAGAACTCGGCGAGACGGTGGTGGCGTGGTCACCGCAGGGCAGTGAAGCGTGGAAGCTGATCACTCCCGGCAAGCGCGAAGTCGCCTACAACGATGCCGGCTGGACCGCCTACGAGCAGGAACGCAACGCGCACTACGCGGAGATCAATACGAAGAAACGCGCCGAGCTGCGTGCGCAGACCGCGCCGTACTGGGCCAAGCGCCGCAAGGCTGCGGCAGCGTGGCTGGCGAAAAACCCGGCGGGAGAAGGAAGCATTGATGGCTTCATCGCCGCGAGGATCGACAGCGTGAAGTCCCAGGACGCGCACAAAGGCAGCATCGACTACTTCAAGGACATCCAGCCGATTCTCGAAGCCAAATGCACGGAATGCCATCGCGGCGCGAAGGCCAAAGGCGGACTGCATCTGGACTCACTCGCGGACGCGATGAAAGGCGGCAAGTCGGATGGTGCGGCGGTCGATCCCGGCAAGCCGGACCACAGTTCCCTCATCGCCCGCATCACTTCCACGGATGAGGACGAGATCATGCCGCCCAAGGGCAAGCCGCTGACGAAGGACGAAGCCGCGCTGCTGACCACATGGATCAAGGAAGGTGCGCACTGGCCGGACATCCGGGCAGATCACCTCACGCTCACGCCGCTGGCGGATGATCTGACTTTCCTGCGCCGCGTGTATCTCGACACCGTCGGGGTGCCACCGACGCTGGCGGAGATTGCGGCCTTTGAGAAAAGCCCGGATCGCAAGGCGGTCATCGACCAGCTTCTGCAAGACCCGCGCTGGGCGGACAACTGGATGGGCTACTGGCAGGACGTGCTGGCGGAAAACCCGAACATCCTCAATCCCACGCTGAACAACACGGGGCCCTTCCGCTGGTGGTTGTATGAGTCTTTGCAGGACAACAAGCCGATGGACTTCTTCGTCACCGAACTCCTGCGCATGCGCGGCAGCGAGCGCCTCGGTGGCCCGGCCGGATTTGGCACGGCCTCGCAGAATGATGTGCCGATGGCGGCCAAGGGCACCATCGTGAGCACCGCCTTCCTCGGCGTGGAAATGAAGTGCGCACGCTGCCATGACTCACCCACGGGCAAATCGTTGCAGCAGGACCTGTTTGAACTCGCCGCGATGCTGGGCACGAAGGAAATCGAAGTGCCGAAGACCAGCAGCGTGCCGATGGACAAGATCCATGCCGGTGGCCGCAAGCCGCTGATCCAGGTGACGCTGCAACCCGGCACCAAGGTGCAGCCGAAGTGGCCCTTTGCGGAATTCTGCGATGAAGCCGCAGGCAAGCTCGCGGAAGACCCGAAGGACAGCCGCGACGTACTGGCCGCCATGATCACCGCGCCGCAGAACGAGCGCTTTGCGCAGGTGATCGCGAACCGTGTGTGGGCGCGCTTTATGGGGCGTGGGATTGTCGAGCCCATCGAAGACTGGGAGAAGGGCAAGCCCACGCATCCTGAGCTGCTGAAGTGGCTGGGGCGTGAATTTGTGAGCGGTGGCTATGATGTGAAGCACCTCGCGCGCCTTATCTTGAACAGTCAGGCCTACCAGCGTGCTACTGATCCTGCTTTGAAGCAGACCAGCCCGCTCTTCACCAGCCCGGCACCTCGTCGGCTGCAGGCGGAGCAGATTGTAGATTCGCTTTTCGCAGCCACCGGCAAGCCTTTCCATACGGAGGAAGTCTGCCTGGACATCGACAACACGCGTGATCTCAAGAACGCCATCCACATGGGCAAACCCCACCGTAGCTGGATGCTGACCAGCACGAGCAATGAGCGTGACCGCCCCAGCTTGGCCCTGCCCCGTATCCAGGCTGTCACGGATGTGCTGGGTGCCTTTGGCTGGCGTGGTTCACGCCAGGACCCCATCAGCAAACGCGATGCTGATCCGAACGTGCTGCAACCCGCGATCCTCAGCAACGGCACGCTGGGCATCTGGCTCACACGTTTGAGCAATGACCACGGTATCACGGCTCTTGCGCTGCAAAACGAATCGCTCGATCAGTTCATTGATCAGCTTTTCCTCAAGCTACTCACGCGTCATCCCACCGCTGAAGAACTCGCGCTTTACACGAAGCATCTGAGTGCTGGCTTTGACGCGCGCATTCAGCCCGCCTCACGCACCCAGCCTCCATCAACGACTCGGACGCGTGAGAAGTACGTGAGCTGGTCCAATCACCTGGATGGCGAGGCCACCACCGTGCGCATGGCCCAGGAAGCTGCCGCCCGTGCTGGTGACCCGCCGACGGAGAAACTCTCGATCCCGCATGGCGCAGCCGCATGGAGGATGTGCTGTGGGCTTTGCTCAACGCGCCCGAGTGGGAGTTTAGTCCTTGAACCTTGCGGGCTCGTGCATAAAAGCACTTCATGCTCTCCAGGCTTAAGAAGCTATTTAGATCGTCGCCGCCTAACAAACCCTCGCTTGGAACAAATCTGCGTTGGATTGAAGCACGGGATAACCCATGGGGGGTCCACATTCTGGATTGTCGGCCTGTCACCATGCACATGCTTTCGACTACAGGGGATCAGGCCATTGCTGAATCATTTGTCAGGCTTCGTTCGGCAGATGGACGCGCTCATATTCGAGCAGATCCACTGCCAGTTCGAGTTTCTGGAAGTTTGAGCCTTCCAATTCCTGAACTGCCTCCAGAGGGATGCTTTTCATTGGCGCGGAAAATGGAGGAAAAATGGGATTTGTTCCATTTCGAAAAACAACTCTTTGTTTCGCGCAGTTGGACCGGGATGCTCGGCCATACTGCGCACATCGAATGCGATGGCAGCAGCCTGCATGTGTCTGATATCCGTTCTGCCGATCAGTATGACAACGATCACCTGTTGAGAGAACTACACTTCATTCTTCGATCACACGGAAACCGCGTGATCATGCCGCACCCTCTACCCGGGGTGCTTGCTTCTGATGACAATGACGGTGAGCGCAGCAAGGAACGCATGGTCCTGCATACCTTTTCCAGATATGGAGGCTTTGGCTGGTTCGGTACTTTTGAGGACACCATTCCACTCAGGGAGGTGCCCCGAGATGAGCTGGCCAAATGGCTAGGCCTGCCAACGTGAAACAATCCCACCGCACGAAGGTGAGATGTCTCTTCGCACTCGCATCACACTCCTACAGCCCTTTTTGTTTCCGGAAGAGGGCGGCCTGACGGCGGGAAATTTCGACTTTGTCGCCGGAAGCAAGGGTGGCCTGGAGGCCGCCGCTGAACCATTCAGTGACATCGGTGATGGCACGGGTGTTGATGAGCTGGGCGCGGTTGGCGCGGAAGAAAATGGGGAGGTTCAGGCGCTGCTCCAAAGTGCCGAGGGAGCGAGGCAGCAGGACTTTGCCGCCTTCAAAGAAGACGTGCGTGTAGTTGCCTTCAGACTGGAGCATGTAGATCGAGCGCACGGGAACGAACCAACTGCGCTGCTCGCCTTTGAGCAGCACGCGGTCGGTTTCACGGAGAGGGGGCTCATCCTGCGCTTCGGCTTCCGGCGCGCCGGGATCGTTCAGTTTCTGAATGGCGGCTGCGAGCCGGGCGGGATCGACAGGCTTCAAAAGATAGCCGACGGCATTGACCTCGAAGGCGCGCAGCGCGTGGGCATCGTACGCGGTGCAGAAGATGACCTGCGGTGCGTGGTCGCCCATGGCGTTGACGAATTCGAAGCCGTCCATCTCGGGCATCTGGATGTCGAGGAAGAGAACGTCTGGCTTGAGCGTGGGCAGCAGGCTCAGCGCGGCATGGCCGCTGTCGGCTTCGCCAACGATTTCGATTTCGGGATGAGCCTCCAGCAGTCGGCGCATCTCGCGGCGGGCCATGCGTTCGTCATCAATGAGGAGGGCTTTCATGGTTGCTGAGGTTGTGGGAGGCAGACGGCGGCCTCCACGCCGTCGGCCGTTTGGCCAAGGGTCATGGGGGCTGAGCTGCCGAACAGCAGCGAGAGCCGCTCCCGCGTGTGGGCGAGACCGATGCCGCCTTTGCCCTGCCAGTTTTCACCCAGGGTGCCGGAGTTTTGAACGTTGAGGCAGAGACCGGACTGGCCGAGGCTGGCCTCGTAGCGCAGAAAGCCGGGGCCAAGCCTCGTGGCCACGCCATGCTTGACGGCGTTCTCCACCAGGGTGACGAGCAGCAGCGGTGGAATGAGGGCTGATTCACAGCCGACGCCGACGTGCCGCTCCACCTTCAGCCGGTCGCCGTAGCGTGCGAGTTCGAGGTCCAGCAGGGCATTGACCGCCAAGAGTTCATCGCGCAGGGGGATGAGCTTGCGGTCGCTGGAGGTCAGGGAGGCGCGGAGTACGAGGGAGAGCTGAGTCACGGCATCACGCGCGTGCTTTGGGTTTTCATCAATGAGTGCGCGGAGGGTGTTGAGGGAGTTGAAGAGGAAATGGGGATTGAGCTGCGTGGCGATGGTCTGAAGGCGGGCCTCCTTGATGGCGGCAACATGGCGCAGAGAGGTGACCTCAATCTGATGCAGCCGAGTGAAAGCCTGGCAGGCGTAGTACAAGGCGGCCCACATACCCAGCAGGAAGAGAGACACCGTGCCAGTGGCGACCAGTTCGATCAGCATCCCTCTGTCTGCGACCGCAGTGCCAAAGCCACGCGCGGCGAGGAGCCAGCGAAGGGCATTGATGAGCAGGGAGATTCCGGCTGCGAACCCCAGGCAGGAGAGCAGCACCACGGGAGCCAGCCGCCTGAGGGGCCGCAGGTCCCAGCGGTGCCTGAGGGAGATAAGGTGCAGCCGGTGGGTGGCCAGAATACCGCACAGTATCAAGGCCACGTTTTGAATCCACATCACAGGCTGCAGAGCTGCAAAGGCCCTCCTGAGCGATTCCGCTGTCGCCGGGGCGTCATCATCAAAGGCGATGGCGGGCGGCCCGGAGAGGATGGTGACGGTCACGGTCAGGGCAAAAAAAGACCAGAAGCCGGTCTGCATCAGGCGGTAGCCGCGCCCGGCAAAGGGCGGTGTGCTGCTGGCATTGAGTGAGGCCTCGTTCATTTCCCAGCAAGTTTGTGCCGCCGACGGCGAAAAGCCAGCCTGCAATGACAAGGCAGCCTCTGGCGGTGACGAACGGTGTATAAAGCCCATGAACGGCGGCGTCCGTTCATCCGCGCACGGTGCCGCTCGTCCTGCTGATTCATCCGCTGGTCTGAATCGCGGTGCAGGTTGCGTGAATGCTGTGATTATTGGAGTCATGACTTTCAGGACGAAGCCCCCCTTTTCCCGCATGACGCGGCGCTGTGCGCTGGCCATTCTCGGCTGCCAAGCGCTGATAGGCTGCAGCTTCATCCCGAAGCTGGAGCGCCCGGCGGCCCCGGTGAGCGCACGCTACCCGAATGGTGGCACCACCCGCGCCGCAAGCAGCGAGCTGGAATGGCGGAGTGTGTTCAAGGATGATGCGCGGCTGGTGCGGCTGATCGAAATTGCGCTGGAAAACAACCGCGATCTGCGAGTGGCCATGCTGCGCGTGGAGGAGGCGCGGGCGCAGTACCGCATCGAGCGCGCACCGCTGCTGCCCACCGTGTCTGCGACGAGCGACCTGGCACAGAGCCACGTGGGTGGACTGACCACTGAGCAGTGGTCGCTGAAGCTGGGCACCACATCGTATGAGCTGGACTTGTTTGGCCGCATCCGCAGCCTGAGCGCGAAGGCGCTGGAAACCTACCTGGCCAAAACGGAAACCCGCCGTGCCGCGCAGGTGACGCTCATCGGGGAGCTGGCCACGCAATACTACACGGTGAGGCGGTTTGATGAGCTGATCGCCAACACGAAGCAGACGCTGGCAGTGGTGGAGGAAAGCTACCGCCTGAACGAGAGCATTTTTAAAGCAGGCGGGCTGCTGGAGCTGGACCTGCGCCTGTCTGAGACGCAGGTACTCACGGCCAAGGCCAATATCATTTCCTACCAGCGTCAGCGTGCGCAGGCGGAGAACGGCCTGGTGCTCATGCTCGGACAGCCGCTGCCTGCTGGACTGCCGCAGGGCAGAGCGCTGGCGGATGCGCCGGTGAAGGCGGTGCCCCCTGGTGTGCCTTCGGAGCTGCTGCTGGGGCGGCCAGACATCCTCGCGGCGGAGCACACGCTGCGTGCGGCGAATGCGGACATCGGCGCGGCGCGTGCGGCCTTCTTCCCGACTGTGAAACTGACGGCGTCTGACGGCACCACGAGCGCGGAGCTGACGAGCCTGTTTGGCCAAGGGACGGCGATCTGGAGCTTTGCGCCGCAGATCAGCCTGCCCATTTTTGCTGGCGGCCGGAACAAGGCGAACCTCGACGCGACGAAAGTGCGTGCTCGCATCGAGGTGGCAAACTACGAAAAGTCCATCCAGAGCGCCTTCCGGGAAGTGGCTGATGCGCTGGTGGCGCAGCGTGCGGCACGGGAGCAGATCCTCACACTGAAGGCGCTGACCGCCGCCCAGCAGAGGCGCTATGACCTGGCCGCCGCACGGGACCAGCGGGGCGTGGCAACCTACCTGAATGTGATGACGGCACAGCAGGATCTTTTTACCGCGCAGCAGAACCTCATTGGCTCACGCTATGACGCGGTGGCCGCAGGCATCAAACTTTATCAAGCAGTCGGAGGAGGCTGGAAATGAACACACGCATCTTACTTTTATTGTCACTGATTTCCCTTTCAGCGTGCAAACCGCCGGGAGCAGGCGCGTCCCGCTTTGAAACCACCACCGTCAGGCCTGGAGATCTGCGAGCTGTGGTGATGGCCAGCGGCACGCTCGGCGCGGTGGTGAGCGTGGACGTAGGCTGCCAGGTGTCGGGTCGCGTCATGAAACTGTACGCGGACTTTAACTCCACGGTGAAGCGCGGGGACCTCATCGCAGAGCTGGATACCTCCATCTATGCCGCCAAGTTGAAGGCTGCCGAAGGCGAGCTGGTCGGTGCCAAGGCGAGCGCCGTGTGGAAGAAGCAGAACCTGGCCCGCAAGAAGGAGCTGCTCCCGCTGCGCGGAGTCATGGCGCTGGATGTGGAGCAGGCCACGGCGGAACTGGGGCAGGCGGAGGCCACCGTGACCATCAAGGAGGCGGCGCTCGACCAAGCCAAGACAGACCTGAGCTACTGCCGCATCTCCGCGCCGGTGGACGGCATCGTGGTTTCACGGAAGGTGGACGCAGGCCAGACAGTCGTCGCGGCGATGAACACGCCGGTGCTCTTCACCCTCGCGCAAGACATTAAAAAAATGCGCATCAACGCCACGGTCTCCGAGGCCGACATCGGCCGCGTGAAGATGGGACAGAAGGTGGACTTCACGGTGGATGCCTTCCCGGATGATGTGTTCGACGGGCTGGTGGTGCAGGTGCGCATCTCCCCCACGACGAAGGAGAATGTGGTGACGTATGAGACGCTCATCGACGTGGAAAACCCGGAGCAGCGGCTGTTTCCCGGCATGACGGCGGATGTTTCCATCCTGACGGCTGAGAAAAGCGGCGTCCTGAAAGTGCCGAACACCGCGCTGCGCTTCACACCGCCGGAAGGCAGCAAGGTCAGCGGTGCGACAGACGCCAAGCTGCAGCGCAGGCAGCAGCTTGTCTATGTGCTGGAAGGCACGGACAAGGAGCCGACGCTGCGCGCCGTCATCGTCACGACGGGCATCACCGATAACAGCGAGACGGAAGTGATCGAGGGGCTGGAGGCCGGTGCGCGGGTGGTGACGGCCACGCTTGGCGGAGCCAAAGAAAGCGCGGAAGGGCCGCCACCCTCCATCTAGCCATGAGCACGACGGTCATTGAGCTGACGGACATCCGCAAGACCTACCGCACGGGCGATGTGGAGGTGAATGCGGTGAACGGGGTGAGCCTGCGCATCGAGCGTGGGGAGTTCGTGGCCATCATGGGCTCCAGCGGATCTGGCAAGTCCACGATCATGAACATGCTGGGCTGCCTGGACCAGCCCACCGCAGGCAGCTACCTGCTGGACGGGGTGGATGTGGCGAAGCTGAGCCGAGCGGAGCTCTCCCGCCTGCGCAACCAGAAGCTCGGCTTTGTCTTCCAGAGCTTCAACCTGCTGGCACGCACCACGGCGTGTGAGAATGTGGAACTGCCGCTCTTCTACACCAACCCGCATGTGCCGCTGCGGGAGCGCCGCCAGCGTGCGATCAAGGCACTGGAAAAGGTGGGCCTGGGAGCACGGCTGTACAACCACCCGAACCAGCTCTCCGGCGGCCAGCAGCAGCGCGTGGCCATCGCCCGCGCCCTGGTCAACAATCCCGAACTCCTGCTGGCGGACGAACCCACCGGCAATCTGGATACACGCACGAGCATCGAAGTCATGGGCCTGTTTCAAGCCCTGAACGACACCGGCATCACGGTGGTGATGGTGACTCACGAGCTGGACATCGCCGCGTACTGCAAGCGCACCATCGTCATGCGCGATGGCAAGGTCATCCGCGATGAGCCCAGCACCACGCGCATTTTTGCCAACGACCAACGCACCGCGCTGGATGCCTCTGAACAACACGCCAACCTCTCCTGACCGCCATGCTGCATACGCTCACATCACCGCTGCTGCGTGCAGGCCTGACGGCCATGATCGCCTTCCGCGCACTGCGGCGGAACAAGCTGCGCAGCACGCTGACCGCGCTGGGCATCATCATCGGCGTGGCGTCCGTGGTCGCCATCATGGCGGTGGGCCGGGGTACGCAGCGGCGCATCCAGGACCAGGTGTCCTCGCTCGGGTCAAACCTGCTCATCGTGTTCTCCAAAAGCCGGCGGACGAATGCAGCCGCCGCAGGCAGCGCGGAATCCAGCAACCTGACGCTGGAGGACGTGGAGTCCATCCGCCGTGAAGTGCGCAGCGTCAAGGCCGCGAGCCCGGAGGTGACGCTGACAGCGCAGGCTGTCGCCGCCGGGCGGAACTGGAGCACGACCATCGCCGGAGAGTCGCCAGGCTACCTGCACATCCGTGACTGGCCACTGGCACGCGGCAGCATGTTTACAGAAAGGGAGGTGCGCAGTGCGGCGCGCGTGGCGGTCATAGGATCGCGCACGGCACGGGAGCTCTTTGGCCCGCTGAACCCCGTGGGGCAGACGGTGCGAATCAAGAACATGCCCTTCACCATCATCGGCGAACTTGAAAGCAAAGGCGCGGGCATGGGCGGTGCCAACCAGGACGACCGCATCGTGATTCCCTACACCACAGCCATGCGCCGTCTTACCGGCGACAAGTATCCGCGCCTGGTCACGCTGCAGATCAGCAGTGACGGGCTCATGAGCGCCGCGCAGGAGCAGGTCACCGCGCTGCTGCGCCAGCGCCACCGCCTGGCCGACGGACGCAAGAACGACTTCGACATCGTGAACCAGAAGGAGATCGCGGACACCGTGAACAGCATCACCACCATGCTGACGTACCTGCTGGGCGGGATCGCGGGGCTGTCACTGCTCGTCGGCGGCATCGGCATCATGAACATCATGCTCGTCAGCGTCACGGAGCGCACGCGGGAGATCGGCACGCGTATCGCTGTCGGGGCGCAGCCGGCGGACATTTTGCTGCAGTTTCTCATCGAGTCCATCACGCTGAGCCTGCTCGGTGGGGCCATTGGCGTGGCGCTCGGCTACGGAATCAGTGCCGCCGCGAGCATGATCCCGAACTTCCACCCGTCTGTCTCCATCGGCAGTGTGGTCGTGGCCTTCGGCATCAGCTTCATCGTGGGGGTGTTCTTTGGGTTCTACCCCGCCCGCAAGGCCGCCAACATGAACCCTATAGCAGCGTTGCGGTTTGAGTGAGGTTGGAATGCCGGATGCGGGTTCAGGGCGGGACGTTCTCTGGCCCCTGCTCAACGCGCCGGAGTGGGAGTTTAGTCCTTGAGACGATACATTAAGGGGAATAGAATCTGCCCATGATGAACGCGACTCTCGACAGTGTCTTCGCCGCCGCCATGTCGCTGGATGCCGATTGCGCGCTGAGTTTGGTCTGCCGTCCGCAGGATGAAATTGGTTTTTCAAAGGGAGGCTCTCGAAGAATACCGGGACGCAGCCGCCCATATCGCCGAATCATCTGCGCAAAACAGCCAGCTCTTCATTCAGCGAGTCGAAGCAGCTATTGCATACGTTCTTCAGCATCCCGATTCGAATATCCGTGGCCGCCATGGCACACTGAGAAGAAAGGTCCACCGCCAGTCGCACTGGCTGGTTTATCGACGTCTGCCGTCTGATCCCGAAACCATTGAAATCATTGCCATCGCGCATGAACGCCGTGGCGAGGAATACTGGGAGGCGCGTTTCCGTCCTATGGAGCCGCCCGCCACCCCACTAAAGTGAGGTGCGGCAGAATGTGAAAACTGGCTTTATTCGGCGTTTATACAGCAAGACCATGAAACGCCGCTCCTTTCTCACCTCCGCCGCTGCCTTTGGCGCGGCACCGTTGTTTGCGAACAACACCCCCGTCCACATGCCGAAGGGCAAGGCGGAGCATTGCATCTTCATCTGGCTGGGCGGCGGGATGGCTCAAATTGACACATTTGATCCGAAGAAGCTCGGCAACAACACGGACAAAACCAAGGTGGCGGGTTCGCTGTACAAGGCGATCGACACGACGGTGCCCGGTGTGCAACTGACGGAGCATCTGAGCCAGACGGCGAAGGTCATGGAGCATGTGACGGTGATGCGCACGGTGAATCATCACGTGATCGACGAGCACGCCTTTGCCACGAACATTGTGCACACGGGACGCATGATCTCGGGGAACGTGGTGTATCCGAGCATCGGCTCCATCATCTCGCATGAGCGTGGTGCGGTGGGTGGCGAGGTGCCTCCTTATATCCTCATTGGTTATCCGAATGTGAGCCGTGGTCCGGGATTCCTGGGTGCGAAGGCGGGCTATGTTTATCTTACTGACACGAACACGGGGCCTGCGGGCTTTACGCGTCCGGATTTTGTGGATGAAAAACGTGCGCTGACGCGTGAGCAACTGCTTGCCCCGCTGATGGCGCGTGCGCCGAGAGAATCTGTGATCGCCGACTACAAGACGGCGCAGGAGCAGGCGCTCAGTTTGTCCGGCCCGCAGTTCATGCGGCATTTCAATCTCAAGGAAGAACCTGCCACGCTGCGCAATGCGTATGGTGGTGAGTTCGGCCAGCGCTGCCTGCTTTCGCGTCGGCTTGTACAGGCGGGGGTGCGGTTCATCGAGGTCTCACACAACCTCAACTTCATGAACGGCACGGGCTGGGACATTCACAACGAAGGCTACAAAAACCAGCACCTGCTCATTCAGGAACTGGACACCGCGCTGGCGGCGCTGATCCGCGATCTGAAGGATAAGAAGCTGCTGGATAAGACGCTCATCGTCGTGGGCACGGAGTTTGGCCGCCCACCGGAGTTTGATGGACGCGGCGGACGCGGGCATCAGGGCACCACGTTCTCGATGGTGCTCGCGGGTGGCGGACTGAACCACTGCGGCGCGTATGGCGTCAGCGATGAGCTGGCGAAGAAGCCTGTGGAGAATCCGGTGCCGCTGGTGGATTTCCACGCGACGATTCACGCCGCGATGGGCATTGATCCGAGCAAGGAACTGATGGACGGCACGCGTCCGGTTCCGATCACGGATGGTGGGAAGCCGGTGGCGGCGTTGTTTGGGTGAGGCGAAAACGCGTCAAAGGGTGATGGTTGATCGGGGTCGTGCTTGTTTTTGATTATGACGCGTTGTTTCAAGTTTAAGGTTTCAAGTTTCAATTTCGCTTGAGTTAGCGAGTGCGGTTCTGCAATTCCGGTTTTGGTTGGTCTTTTCAGAACGGGCTAAAGCCCGAACTACGTACTCAGAACCGGACCGCCGAAGGCAGGACTGCGGAACAGTGCTGGGTTTGCGGGGGCGTCTTGACGTCATGGCACTTTGAATGCGAAGGCTTGGCCTCCGGCTGCGTATGGTTCTGCTCATGAAACCAACTTCGCTGCTTTGCGCTCTCGCTTTTTCCACGGCACTCCCCTTCTCACACGCGGCTGATGACGACGGCTTTGTGCCGATGTTCAATGGCAAGGATCTGAGCGGGTGGGTGAATGCGAACTGTGCGCCGGAGACGTGGAGCATCAAGGAGGGTGTGGTGAGTTGCACGGGTGTCCCGACTGGAGCGATGCGCACGGAGAAGCAGTATGAGAATTTTGTCATGGAGTGCGAGTGGCGGCACCTGACGAGCGGGGGGAACTCCGGGGTCTTCGTCTGGGGCAGCCCCATCTCTGCGCCGGGCGTGCCGTTTCTGCGTGGGATCGAGGTGCAGGTGCTGGACCAGGGCTACATGAAGCATGCGGACCCGACGAAGCCGCGCTGGTTCACGACGCATGGTGATGTCTTTCCCATCCACGGTGCGACGATGGAACCGCATGGTGAGCACAGCGGCCAGCGCAGCTTTCCCAGCGAGGAGCGCAGCAAGCCTTCGCCGGAATGGAACCACTACCGCATCACCGGCAACAATGGGACGCTCACATTGGCGGTGAATGGCAAGGTGGTGAGCGGCGGTGACAATTGCTTCTGGCGCAAAGGGTATCTGGCGCTGGAGTCCGAAGGTGCGCCGGTGGAGTTCCGCAATGTGCGCATCAAGGAACTGCCATCCACGGGTGCGGCTGAGGCTGACTCCGCGCCGCTGGATCAAGGCTGGAAGCATCTGTACAATGGTCTTGATCTGCGTGGCTGGAAAGTGGCTGCGGGAGCTGAAGCGCGATGGAAGCCTTCGAACTGGAATCTGAAGCTCGAAGCTGCGGGCGGCCAGGAAGGCACGCCGCTGTGGAGCGAGGCTGAAGTGGCCGATGGTGAGTTCATTGCGGATTTTCAGCTGCCGAAGGGTGCCGATCTGAATGCACCCTGTACAGGATTTTGCGTGCGTGGTCAGGCGAGTCCGGCGGTGCTCATCGGTAGTGGTAAGGCTCCTATCGTTTTTGGTCCTGATAAGGTGAAGCCCGGCAAGTGGTATCGCCTGCGACTCAAGCTCGATGGCACGAAAGCCACGGCCACGCTGACGGAAACGCAGGAGGCGAATCCGCAAGTGATGGAGGCGACGCTGGAGGGGGCAGAGAAAGGGGCGGTGGGTGTGGCGGATTTTGGGACGCCGGTGACGTTCGCGAATTTCTTTGTGAGGGGGTAGCGAAGCCTCCCAATTACGATGGACAGTCGTGTCCGTCGATTAGCGCGCGCGAATGCAGCGCGGAGTGCGCGGGCTGGTATGTCGTACGGGCAGCGGAGGAATGGGGCTGCTGAAGACGGGTTTGAGGAAGAGAGGGAGTGAGTGTGTTGGCGGTGCCGCTGGTCGACGGGCAGGAGTGCCCATCGTACTTCT
>NCCR01000200.1:0-9156 GCA_002279765.1 Verrucomicrobia bacterium 12-59-8
GCTGCTCGACGCCTTCAGCGGCGACTCCGTACCGGTACATCTGCTAACCAAGGAAGCCTTCGCCATCTATGACCGCCACATGAAGCCGGATGGCATCATTGCCGTTCACATTACCAACAGCTATCTCGTGCTGGCGCCGGTGATCGAAAAAATCGCCGCAGCGGCCGGCTTCAAAACAACACGCATCGCCACTGAGGCCGATGGCGACGATGACTCGACCGACTACATCCTCGTCACCCACAACGAAACCTTCCTCAAAGCTACGCCGCCAGAGCTGCTCGGGAACGAGATCGAACTCAAACAGGACGTCCGCCTCTGGACTGACCGCTATCACAATCTGCTGCGCATCCTCGACATCCCGCAGAACACGAAGGTTTCCGAAGAATAACGACATGGGCTAACAGCGAATTTGCGAACGTCCGCGAACGCGCCAAACTTGGGCGATTCGCCATGCTTTCCCTCGATCCAGTCCCCACGCCGCAGCAGCTGTTCCGCTGGCTCGACAACGGCAGCATCTCCCGTGAGGAATTCCGCACCGCGATGGCGGTGCATACTGGAGAGCTCATCCAGGAGATGGAACAAGCGCATGCCAACCCGCTCGTCGCCAAATTCAATGAACTCATGAACCGCCGTGAGGCCTGGAAGTGGACGCGCCGGCATGGCGAGATGGTGATGCGTGAGATCCTGTGCGCCCTGATGGATGAAGAGCGATTCACGCCAGCGCGCTGGCTGTGGAACGCAGCGCATCCGCACATTCCCCTGTACTGCTTTTTTCGCACACGCGGCACTCCCGTGCTGCGTTTTCTCGAAATGTCCGTGCATCCGCAAAATGTCACCGTGCTTGTCGAGCATGGCGGCAGCGAAACCCTGCCCCCCACACGCGAGCGCTTCCACCTGCGCCGCAACCGCCAGCAAAGCCTCCAGGTCGAACGCCGTGAGACCATGTAGTCCTTTCGTCATTGCTCTGCGGTTTCCGGCTCGCATTCTGCTTTCGACATTTGTCCTTTCCCAATGCCCCCTCCCCAGAAAAAATCTCTCGGTCGCCTCGGCCTGACGATCTTCGCCATCGTCTCACTCGCCCTCGGTGCCTATTACCGCTTCCCCTCACTCGGTGAGCGCCCCATGCACACGGATGAGGCCATCCTTGCGATGAAGTCCGCCGAGTTCCAGGCCACTGGCCATTTCCAGTACGATCCCAAAGATTTCCACGGCCCAGGACTGCACTACATCACGCGGGTCTGGTCCAAGCTCGCAGGCTGGGGCGACTCCTCGACCTGGACTGAAGCCCAACTGCGCACCGTTCCTGTGATCTGCGGACTGCTGCTCCTGCTGGCGACCCTGCTGCTGCGCAATGCACTCGGCCGTCTTGCCACAGGTTTCGCGATGCTGCTCATCTCCATCTCGCCCATGATGGTGTACTACTCGCGCTACTTCATCATGGAGGTGCCGTTTGTGCTGCTCATCACCCTGAGCATCGCCGCGCTCTGGCATTACTCGCAGGGGGGCGGGCGCTGGTGGCTGGTGCTGGCGGGCTTCGCCATCGGCATGCAGCACGCCACCAAGGAGACCTTCGTCATCAATGTTGTCGCCGGGCTCGTCGGATTTGCCGTCACCAAAATCATGGTCGGCGACTTCGCACCGCGTCGCAGCGGGTACAACCTCGGTGCCAGCAAGCGCCGTGCCGCGCAACCCTGGCTGTGGATCATCGTCCCAGCCATCGTGACCAGCATCACGATCTACTCCGGCGGTTTCAAGGACTGGCAGGCCGTGAAAGACAGCGCCCTGACTTATCTGAACTATTTCGAGCGCTCCGGCGGCAGCGGCCACGAGAAGCCCTGGCACTACTACCTCACGCTCATCTTCTGGCGCAAAGACGGTCTTGTGTGGAGCGAGGCCATGATCGGCGGCCTCGGCATCGTCGGCATGCTGTATTCATTTTTCGGAAACCACTCGAAGCAGCCCGCACGGCAGGCCTTTCTCGTTTTCCTTTCCGTTTATACCCTGGCCCTCTTCTTCATCTATTCCTTCCTCGCCTACAAGACGCCCTGGTCCATCCTCAGCGCGCAGCATGCGCTGACGTTGCTCGCCGGAGTCGGTGCCGCCGCCATTTCAGGCGCGCTCACCGGCAGGATCTCGCGGTTCGTTTTCAAAATCGTCTTCGGCATCGGCTTGTACCATCTCATCGCGCAGACCAGTCTAGCCATTCACCTTTACGCTGCCGACTCGCGCAATCCCTACGTTTACTCGCATACCTCCACCAATTTCATGCGGCTGCTGCCGCAGGTGCGAGAACTGCAGAAGACCGCGCCGGATGATGCCTTTAATATTCTCGTAATCAATCGCGATGCGGGCTGGCCATTGCCCTGGTACTGGCGTGACATCAAAAGCGTCCATTACACAACAACCGTACCCGAAACCATCGACGCTCGGGTCATCATCGCGGAACCCGAAATGAAGGCCGCACTGGAGACGAAATTCGCCGGCAAAACCTACACCTCGCCTGATCTCTTCGGCCTGCGCCCCGGTGTGATGCTCAACCTTTGGATCGAACAATCACTCTGGGAACGGCACAGCCTTCGCAAGCAGCAGGAAGCCGCCAAACCGTGAGCGAGTCCGCCCCACAGCACCATCGCTTCACCTGCAATGCGATGGCCACCACCTTCGACATCATCATCAATCATGCGGATGCCGATGCAACCTACGCAGCCCAGGCCGCGCAGGCAGTGTTTCAAGAAATCGCCCGGCTCGAAGACGAACTGAGCCGCTTCCGCGCCACCAGCGACATTTACCGCCTCGGGCAGCTCAAAGCAGGCGAGAGCATCCGCGTCGGCATGGCTGCGTGGGATTGCCTCTCGCTTGCCAAGGCGATGCACCAGGAAACAGCGGGAGCTTTCGACATCACCATCGGCCCGCTCATGAATTTGTTCATCACGTCCGAAGGCGAGCCACGGCAGCTTAGCAAAGACGTGCTGGAGGTGGCGCGCCAGATCATCGGCAGCCAACGCTTCGACCTCGAAGAGGAAACCATGAGCGTCACCGTGCATGCCACTGGAATGATCTTCGACCTCGGTGCCATGGGCAAAGGCTACGCGCTCGATCAGGCCGCCGACGTGTTGCAGGACTGGAAGATCACCAACTTTGTCCTCAACGCTGGAGACAGCACCATCCTGGGCATCGGAGCTCCGAGCGGCAAAGAAGCGTGGTCCATCACACTCGGTGGCGGTGAAAAGCGAACTCCTCTGATCAATCGCGCCGTCAGCGGCTCCGGCTTCGCGGTCAAAGGGGCGCACATCATGAATCCGCGACTGTTTGCGCCCGTTCCACTCAGGAACCGTCGCACCTACGCCCTCGCCCCCACTGCTGCGTTGTCGGATGCGCTATCGACCGCGTTCATGGTGATGGAGCAGGATGAAATCGAAGTGCTATGCGCACGCTATGAGGGTGTGGAAGCGCTGGAGATTGAGATGTAAGCGCTCTCACTTCCACTCCGCCAGCAGCGCCAGTCCATCACGATTCCTTGGAGCCAGTGCCAGCGAATCCAGCAGGTGCCGCTTCGCTTTCGTGTCATCTGACGCCCGCAACAATTCGGCCAGTTTAAAATGGCTTTGCGCACCGCCACTGGGATCCAGCGGCGTTTCATTCAGAGCGGCACAGGCACCTGCCAGCGCTCTTTGCGGTGTCACGAGAAACGGATTCAAGGCCATCGCACGTTGGGCATTGGCTTTCACTTCTGCCCAGCGCTGCGCGGGCACATCCAGTTCGATCAGGCGTAGGAAGGTGCTTTGCGCGCTCGATGATTTTGCCGCGATCTGCCGCAGGACGGCAACCTCTTCATCTGTGCGCTTCATCTGCCGCAGCGCCTGCACCTTGAGCGCGTAGCCGCTGTCGGCATCGTAGTTGTCAGGCACCAGTTCGATGATCTTGTCAGCCAGCGGCAGCACCTCGGCCCATTTCTTGGCCTCCATCATTGACCCAGCTTCCTTGTGCAAAGCCCAGAGATTGGTGGGGTGCTTTTTGAGAAACTCGGTGAATGAACCTGCATCGAAAGGATTCAGTTGCTCGGCATTGGGTTCCTCCCGATCGGCGTTGGCTCCAAAGCTTTTGGCCTTGGCGGTGATGTATTGGGCGAACTGCTTCTCGACCTCATCAATGACGCCCACGTTTGCCGCAATCGCATCATTGATTCGCTTGCCGACGGCGAGTTCACGCAAGATGCCCTGGAACTTTTCCTGGCCGAATTTTTCCAGCAGAAACTCCACGGCCTGGCTCGACTCATAGTAGGCAAACATCAGGTGATCCTGCGTCTTTGGCGCCATGAAGGCTCCGCTGAGGCGCGACATGGGCGTCAGCGTCTCCTCATCGAGCACCATCTCGCGAAACTTGTCATTCATCGACATGCCCCATGCAGGGTCGAGCTGCCGCTCTTCATGGACGCTGATGCCCTCGCTCAACCAGCGCGGCATGCGGTTCTTCGTGACGGTTAGCGTGATCACATGGCAGAACTCATGCCACAGCGTGCTCTCCCAATTGTTGCGGCCATGGGCCAGACTGCCGGGGCTGTTCATCGTCACCACAGTGCCAAAGCACACGCCCAGCATCCCCTGCCCGCCCAGTGCACCAAAGGTACGAATAGCAAAATCCTGCTGTGCGCCGAAAAACTCCACCAGCACGGGCCGCTTCAAATCCAGGCCGTATTTCGCGCCCAGCACCGTCTTCGCATCACGCAGCAGAGCAAGCGCACGCGCGCCATAGATGGGCCATTCGCGCTTCGGCATTTTCAAGATGAAGTCCTCGAAGGTCTGCGTGGTATAGCCGTTCATCTCCTTCTCCAGCAAAGCCAGATTGTGCGCCTGGATGTTGTAGCCGTCCTCCTTGCGGATCAGTTCCGCCAGCTTCCACGCCTCCTCTTCTTCACCGAGCCGGAGCAGATCATGGCAGAGCTGCATCTTGGCCGGCAGATACTTCGGGTCAAACTCCAGTGCCTGACGCTGGCGCGCCACACTCTCGGCAAAACGATAGGCCCGCGACAAACAGCGCCCGATGTTGTGATCCACCTCGGGATTCCTGCTCCAGCGCTCCAAGGCATGCCGCCGTGCGTCCTCCATCTTGTCGGCATCGGCTTGAAACAGATACGCCACGACGGCCCGCAGCGACCATGCCACCGGGTTCTGCCCATCTTGATCAAGCACCTGCTGAATGGCCGCCTCGGCCTCGATGAACTTTTCTCCACCAATGAGCTGTTCCGCCCGCAGCAGGTGTGCCGCCGCAAGATGGGGATTCAATTCGAGCGCCTTCTTCAAGCTCTCCAATGCATTCTCGCGATCCCCGGATTGAAACGCTCTCGCCAGTCCCAGCCGCAGATCGGCAGTTTCCCCATGCGCCTTAAGTCCCGCACGAAACACATCCGCCGCGCGCGCAGCATCATCTTTGTCGAGCGCGAGATTGCCTTCGGCAAGATACGCCGCCTCCAGCTTGGCATCCTTACCCTGCGCCACCTTGAAGTATTGCGCGATTACTTTCTGCGCATCGGCACCGAGCAACAAAGCCGCCCGGCCGAGCTCGATCAGGTCCATCGCCGTGCGGTCTTTGAGTGCTTTCGCGCGCGCTGCCACGTTCAGATCCTTCAACGCCGCCGCGGCGATTTCCGCATTGCCCAGCATCTGCGCGAAATCATGCCGCAGCATCAGAAGCTCGAAATGCCCCGGATGCATCACCAGCGCCTTGGCCGACTCCGCCAGCGCCGTCTCCACCTGCCCCAACGCCACCAGTGCCTTCAGCCGCAGCATGCGCCACTCCGGTGCCTTCAGCCCCTTCTCCACCGCCGCCTCACCGATGCGCGCCACCAGTTCATAATCCCCCCGCGCCAGCAGTTCGCTCACTGGCCCAAGATTGCGCTCCTCAAAGATCTTTTCGAGGTCGATCTGCTGGGCATTCGAGATCGAGATGCCCAGAAGGAGCAGAAGGAAGGAAAGCAGGCGCATGGATTCAAATCGTGTCCAAACACCTGCTTCTCGCATGAGTTGTGCCGGATTGAGAAATCGTCTTTCACCCACATGCGTCCAAAGCCCAAGTCAATCTTCGAGCATTGGTGATGACTAAACTGCCATCCCTATCAAATTCGTGGAACTTGGCACTATTCCTATAATTTTCACTTTACTGGCACAGCAAATGCCGCCAAACCATTAGGCATGGCCCGCCCACCCCGCGTCTTCATTTCCCGCACCACCGTCGGGCATAAATCCCTCGGCCAGCAGATCGCCGAGATTCTACGCCAGCGTGGCATCGAGGTCATCATCGAAGAGGGATTCTACCCTTCCACTCATGATACAAGAGGGATGCTCGTTGATCACCTTCATCAGTGCGATGCCGTCATCTGTCTCATCGGCTCCGCCTATGGCACCGGACCGCACGATCCAATCACGAAGGCCGAGCAGCCCATCCACGGCCTCAAAGACCCGCGCACGAAGGACCGTCTCTTCTCCTACACCCAGCTCGAACTCCTTATCGCCCGTGACCTCGGGCGTCCCATCTACACCTTCTTCATTGAGGGCGACAAGTTGCCCACAGCTTTCACTCCCGAGCCAAAGGAGCTGGCCCAGCGGCAGCAAACCTTCATCATTGAGTTCGCCAAAGACACGCGGAACACCTACGGCACCTTCAGCCAGTGGAACCAGCCCTCCGATCCCGCACGCGGCTTGAAGCAGGCCATTGAGGTCATCAAGTTTGAAATCACCGTCCTCGCCGGCAAGCCCACCAACCTCCCCTACACCTCCCTCGGCACCCTGTTCAAAGGCCGCGATGAGTTCATTGCAGAAATTCGCCAGCACCTCACCGCCGAAGGCCCCGTCGTCATCAAAGGCAAGCTCACCATCCACGGCATGGGCGGCGTCGGCAAAACACGCGCTGCCATCGAATACGCCTGGAGACACGCCGCCGACTACAACGCCCTCCTCTTCATCACCGGCGACAGCCCAGACGCCCTCCACCGCAACCTCGCCGCCCTCTGCGGCCCCCTCGTCCTGAATCTCCCCGGGCAGAACGAAAAGGAGCAAGCCCTCCAAGTCGAAGCCGCCCTCCGCTGGCTGAAACTGAAACGTGACTGGCTCCTCATCATCGACAACGTGGACACTGACGAAGCCGCCGAGGAAATCAAAGCCCTCCTCGCCAAGCTCATCACAGGTCACGTCCTCATCACCTCCCGCATCAGCGACTGGACCGGGCACGTCAAATCCCTCGACCTTGATGTCCTCAGCGAAGTAGCCTCCGTCGCCTTTCTCGACGAACGCACCAAAGAACGCCGCCCCCAAAAGGACGATGACCGCGAGAAAGTCGCCATTCTCGTCCAACTTCTCGATTGTCTCGCACTCGCTCTGGAGCAAGCCGGAGCCCACATCAGCACCGGCGCGATCAGCTATGCCGACTACCTCGCCCTCTGGGAATCCCACCGCTCCGATGCCCTCGCTTGGCACGACGAGGAAAAGATGAAGTATCCCCAAAGCCTCGCCATCACCTACGAGACCAGCGTCGCCCAGCTCAGTGAAGGCGCGAAAGAACTCTTCCGCATTCTCTCTTGGTTCGCTCCTGATCCGATTCCGCGAAGCCTGCTCGACTCACGGCCCAATCCGAAAGATGAAAGGTGCCACCTCGGCGAAATCGACCGTCTCCACCTCGCTCGATACCTTGGCGATGGGAAGAGCTTTGCCATCCACCGGCTTGTCCAGGAAGTCTCGCGGCAGAGACAGCAGGTGACCAGTCCTCAGCCATCTCTGGCGATAACCCTGGAATGGGTGAACGACGAAATGCCAACTGATACAGTTGATGTGCGCACATGGAGACTAGCCGCACCGCTCGTCCCTCATGCCGTGGCGGTAGCGACTTTTGGCATTGAGGCGGGAATAGCGGAACCGAGTTCCAGATTGCTTACTCAGTCTGCGCTTTTACTTAGTGCTCAGGCCAATCATCGTGCACCTCACACGAGTGCGGCCCCGTTGAAGCACCAACATCGCATGGGTGGATGCAGACCTTGAGTTTGCCTTCCGCACTCTCACGAGTGCGGCCCCGTTGAAGCAGGATACAGGATCGGCTTTCGCGAAGACATACGACGAGCCTTCCGCACTCTCACGAGTGCGGCCCCGTTGAAGCCCCGTCGCCTTCATCGATCAATCCGGCGCGGCAGTATCCTTCCGCACTCTCACGAGTGCGGCCCCGTTGAAGCTTTGCAGATGTCACCCAGCGTGATCTGCTGCACTCGCCTTCCGCACTCTCACGAGTGCGGCCCCGTTGAAGCTGCTCTTCCCCGTCTCGTCCGGCCTCCACTCCGGCGGCCTTCCGCACTCTCACGAGTGCGGCCCCGTTGAAGCGCAGGCATCGGCGGCATCGACCTCGGCTTTGAGCGGGCCCTTCCGCACTCTCACGAGTGCGGCCCCGTTGAAGCAAGCCGCAGGAAATGACCGTGGCGGAGCTGCTCACGAACCTTCCGCACTCTCACGAGTGCGGCCCCGTTGAAGCGACCCCAATGCGCTGGAGCAGACCTGGGCGGGAGGCAGCCTTCCGCACTCTCACGAGTGCGGCCCCGTTGAAGCAAAAGAACTCGTCCGTAGCTATTGGCAGGAAAATGGACCTTCCGCACTCTCACGAGTGCGGCCCCGTTGAAGCAGCCTCCTTCAAAAATCCGTCCACAAATTCCGCCTGAACCTTCCGCACTCTCACGAGTGCGGCCCCGTTGAAGCTAGGCGAGATGGGGCGGGGCTTTTTCATTCCTGTTGACCTTCCGCACTCTCACGAGTGCGGCCCCGTTGAAGCGTCCTTCATGGAATCGAAGGAGAGAAAGGAATTGACCTTCCGCACTCTCACGAGTGCGGCCCCGTTGAAGCCATGCGGAACGAACCGCTTTGCGCTCGGCGGTGTTGGCCTTCCGCACTCTCACGAGTGCGGCCCCGTTGAAGCACAATTGGAGCGCCTAAAAGCTTGTGGCACCGTTTTCCTTCCGCACTCTCACGAGTGCGGCCCCGTTGAAGCGAATCGCCGTGGCCCACGGGTGTTCCCATTGTGCCAGCCTTCCGCACTCTCACGAGTGCGGCCCCGTTGAAGCCTCGCTGAGCTGCTCGTCATCCATTACCTCAGCCAAGCTAAGTCCTGCCTCACCCGCTACCGATT
>NCCR01000200.1:9171-17470 GCA_002279765.1 Verrucomicrobia bacterium 12-59-8
TTTCAACGGCCTCGGCCACCGCACCGCCACCACTCGCAGCGGTGTCAGCTGGACGAGGAGCTCGTCCGCCTCCAGTCCGAGATCGACGTTCTCAAAATTGACAACCTCTCAAGTGAACAGATGGTCAATGAGGCGCTCGACCTTCATGCTAGATGGCCTGAGATGAGCCTGGAGGAAAAGCGCCGAGTCGCCGAACTAATGGTCAGAACCATTGTCGTCGGAGACGGCGAAATCGAATTCAATCTCGTCCAGCTTCCTCCTATCAAGAAATCACAAATTGGCAAAATACGTATTACCCTATTTTGCCATTTTGCTTTTTTGCGATCAAGGTGAATCCAGAAGCGTTTAAAACGTTCATTATCAAAAAGAAAGGGTTTATCCCCGAGCCCCAGACTCTTGGTGAGCATCTCCGCAATCGAAGGTTGGTGCTGGGATTGCGGCAGGAGGATGTGGCGGAGCAGTTCGGCACCCTGCGCGAGGTTTATGAGCGCTGGGAACGCGACGAACGAGAGCCTGTCGTGTCGGAGTGGCCGGGCATCCTTTCGTTCCTTGGCTACTACCCTGCTCCGGAAAAAAGCGTTGCGGATCTTGTCCTCAAAGCCCGCCGCTGCCAAGGGGCGGATCAGAAGCGTCTCGCAAATTCGATTGGGGTGATCCACCAGCAGCTACGGCGATGGGAACATGGTTCCGAAATTCCAGATCAGAACGCCATGCATTGCCTTGTACGAATGGCCCGATTACCCGGCGCATGCCCTTGACCAAATCCCCTGCTCAGGATCGTTGTTGAGGTGCTGAAAAAAGCCCCTGTCATCTGAAGGGGCTATGTGCCAGATTCCTTTTTCAACATGGCCCATCTTTCCAGTTCCGTTGGTGTCACCCCACCTTCCCGATTCATCGCCTTCTTCGATGAATGCGGTGACCACTCGCTGACGAAGATCGACCCGGACTTCCCTCTTTTCGTGCTCGCTATGGTGGTGGTCGAGAGAGAGGCCTATCAGGACGAGATCTTACCAAAAATGAACGCCTTCAAGCTCCGCTATTGGAATCATGAGGGTATCAACCTCCACAGTCGTGATATTCGTTTGGCACAGGGGCCGTTTTCGATTTTGCTCAATTCCCAAGTGCGCACACGGTTCATGACCGAGATTTCGGAATTGATGGAAACCCTGCCATTCACTTTGTTTGTGACTGCCATCCGGAAATCGGCCCATGTTGACAGGCACGGTGTCGAAGCCACCAATCCATACGATCTGGCGCTGGAGTTTACCATGGAGAACCTGCTCCATTTTATGGAGTCTCATGGCGAAACCCATCTGCCAGTTGTGGCAGAAGCGAGAGGTCGCAAAGAAGACAATTCCCTGGAGCAGGTGTTTTACCGCGTCTTGTCCCGTGGAACCGAAAACATTCCTGGCGAGAGATTCCGGCGGCTTGACTGCCCGTTAGCATTCCAGTCGAAGAAGAACAACATCGTGGGAGTGCAACTCGCTGACCTTTCCGCTTATCCATGTGCCCGGCACATCCTCAACCCTGCCAAGCCGAATCGCGCTTTCGAGCTTGTGAAGCAGCATTTTTATTCGTCAAATACCGTGAACGGCTGGACGGTTTTCCCCAGCCCGTAAAATCAAATGGGCGCTTCCGGCTTTCGCCAGAGAGCGCCCACCGACCGAGAGTTCTCAGTCCTATTTACATTGTATCTGCCGCAGCAGAAATTGCAACTCCTATTGCGACACGAACAAGACAGACCCTTCATACTTTGTGGCTGCCCCCTGAACGAAAATTCGATTTCGCACATGCTCGTCATCCAGACATCGCCAGTCTCCGCCAAGATTGAACTGTTTCGATCTTTGTTTCGCGGTCGCACTGAGGTTTACCCGCGACGTTTTGAGAGCAAGAAGACCGGGAAGTCGGGATACCAGCCAGCTTGTGGTAACGAATGGGTGCGCGGCGTGTGCGAGAAACCTCGCATCAAGTGCAGCGAGTGCGTGCACCAGCGCTGGCTCCCGGTGACTGACGATGTGATTCGATGGCATTTATCGGGTATCGATGACCACTGGCAGCCGTTCGTCATGGGTGTGTATCCCATGCTACTCGATGAAAGGTGCTGGTTTTTGGCGGCGGATTTTGATGGGGAGGATTGGGCTGTGGATGCAAGGGCTTTCCTGGAAACCTGCCACCGGCTCGATGTTCCTGCAGCCCTGGAACGCTCACGTTCTGGCAATGGTGGGCACGTCTGGATATTTTTCGACGAAGCGGTTCCGGCAGCACTAGCGCGGAAGTTGGGAGCGCATGTGTTGACCGAGACGATGGAGAGCAGGCCGGAGTTGGGGTTTCGTTCGTACGATCGTTTTTTTCCGAATCAGGACACGCTCCCGAAGGGTGGCTTTGGCAATCTAATTGCTCTGCCATTGCAAAAGGCAGCTCGTGAGCATGGGAATAGCCTGTTCGTCGATGAGTCACTGGCACCCTATGCCGATCAATGGGCCTTTTTGAATGGAATTGGTCGATTGCCGCTATCGCGACTCAATCAATTGGTGCGCGAAGCGGAAGGGTGCGGAAGAGTGATCAATGTACGCTTTGCCTTGCCCGAGGAGGAGGCAGACACGCAACCATGGATGCTAACGCCGTCCCGCCGCAGAGATCAGATTCCGCAAGGAGACCTGCCAGCAAAGCTGGAGCTGGTTTTGGCCGACCAAATCTATTTTCAAAAACAAGACCTGCCTCCATCGTTGCGGAATGCGTTGCTCCGTCTCGCGGCGTTTCAAAACCCGGAGTTTTACAAAGCCCAAGCCATGCGTTTGCCGACCTATGACAAACCGAGGATCATCGCCTGCGCCGAAGAACACGCGGAGCACATAGGGCTGCCGCGCGGCTGTTTGGAGGAAGCGCTTGCATTGTTGAATGCTCTTAAAGTTGTAGTCAGCCAACGCGACGAACGCTTCACTGGTCATTCGATAGATGTGAAATTCAACGGAGCTCTGCGGGAGAACCAGCAAAAGGCTGGCGACGCGATTCTTCGGCACGACACAGGGGTGCTCTCCGCGACTACTGCATTCGGAAAGACTGTGATTGCAGCATGGCTCATAGCTCAACGGGGCAAGAACACGCTGGTGTTGGTGCATCGCTCGCAGTTGCTGGAACAATGGGTGGAGAGACTCTCCCAATTCCTCGAATTGCTCCCGAAGCAGATCGGGCGCTGGGGAGGTGGAAAGAAGAAACTCACAGGCCGCATTGATGTGGCTTTGATGCAGAGCCTCGTTCGCAAGGGAGTGGTCAATGACCTCGTGGCCGATTACGGCCATGTGATCGTCGATGAATGTCATCATCTGTCCGCCCATAGCTTTGAATTGATCGCTCGGCGGACAAAAGCGAAATTTGTCACGGGGCTCTCGGCCACTGTGACACGCAAGGATGGCCATCATCCCATCATTTTCATGCAATGCGGCCCGATCCGACATCGAGTAGATGCACAACAACAGGCCGCTGAACGTCCCTTTGCTCACGAAGTGCTTGTCCGTCCAACGGGATTTATACCCGAGGGTGAGCCGGACGATGATCAGCGAAAGGAGTTTCAGCGTCTGTGCGAAGCGGTGGCAAACAGCGACGCGCGCAATCGCACCATCTGTGAGGAAGTCTTGCGGGCGGTCAAAGCGGGCCGCAATCCAATCGTCCTGACGGAACGAACGGAACACCTGGAAAAGCTTGTCGCTGGCCTGCGCCCAGAGATCTCACATGTGATCGTGCTGCGAGGCGGCATGGGAAAGAAGGCTCTTCGGGTTGCTTTGGATCAACTTAACTCCATCTCTGCTGACGAAGGACGTGTCGTAGTCGCGACCGGAAAGTTTGTAGGTGAAGGGTTTGACGATCCCCGCCTGGACACTTTGTTTCTCACCATGCCCGTCTCATGGCGAGGAACCATCGCACAGTATGTCGGCCGCCTTCACCGCCTCTACGAAGGAAAACGAGTGGTTCAGGTCTATGACTACGCCGATCTTGATGTGCCTATGCTGTCCCGCATGTTTGATCGTCGTTGCGCCGGTTATGAGGCCGTCGGCTATAGCATTTTGTTGCCCGCCAGTGCCCTGCCAGGCTGGCCTGTTGATGTCCCCCTGCCCGTTGATGCACAATGGAAACAGGACTATGCCGCCAGCGTGCGACGCTTGATACGCGATGGCGTCGATCAGCCGCTTGCACAACTTTTTGTTCACGCTGCGCGTCCAGCTTCAACTGACGCACAAGGCATCGAAAGAGCCCGCAGCGCGAGCGAAGCGTTCTTCTACCGACGGCTCGAATCCATGGCCGCCACGAGAGGTTTGTTCAAACTCAACGCCTCACTACCTATCCCGTTTGACGACCGCAGCCATATGGAAGTCAATTTTCTCTGTCTCGACACGCGTTTGGTGATCGAGATTGATGGCATGCAACATCTCTCCACCCCAGAATCATGGCGTCGAGATCGGAGAAAAGACGTGCTACTTCAATTCCACGGCTTTTTCATCCTGCGCTTCCTTGCCGACGATTTGAGCAAACGACTGGACGAGACTATCGACATGGTTCTTCGCTTGCTTGAGCATCTGCGCCGTGGCAGGAACATTTGATATACCCCTCCCAAGAGCACACCCGAAGGCACCAACAAAAAGGCAAAGGACAGACAGGACGGGAAACTCGTCGCAAATCACTGGAATTGAACGCGCTACTCCACTATTCGAAAAAGGTATCAACCTATTTTGCCATTTTGCTTTTTTGCGATTCGGGTGAGCCCGGAAGCGTTTAAAGCATTCATTCTCAGAAAGAAAGGCGTCATGCCCCTGCCCCAATCTCTTGGCGAAGATCTTCGCAATCGCAGGTTAGTGCTGGATTTGCGTCAGGAGGATGTAGCGAGACAACTTGGCACTCTGCGTGAGGTTTACGAACGCTGGGAGCGCAATGAACGACAGCCTGTCGTCTCTGAGTGGCCGGGCATCATTTCGTTCCTCGGTTACTACCCCGGTGCGGAAAACACTCCCGCAGATTGGGTATTGAAAGCGCGTCGAATTTTGGGTCTGAGCCAGTATGCCATTGGTCGCATGGTGAAGGCCATCGCCAAAGATGTCCGGGAATGGGAACATGGTGAGAGCGAGCCTCCCGCCTCCAAACAGGAGCGAATCAAGGCAATTGCAATGTCCCCACTTGTCGTTGCCAATGCAGTGTGATACTCCTCGAATCGTGTCGGACTCAGCACAGTCATTCATCACGGACAAGCCCCGCCTGATTGCCCTCGCGTTTGGGATCGGGACGGGATTGGTTGCCATGCTTTTCCACGGTTTGATCACCAGTGGTTTATTGGGCCTTCCGCCTGCAAACTGGCACCTTTTGACAGTGCTATTTCTAGCCCTGCTTGCAGGCTTTGGCACCGCCTGGGTTTCGCGTTCCCGCCTTCAGGGCGTCGCTGGAAGGCTCGGCATACGAACAGGATTGTATTGCGCATTGGCAGCAGGTGCCGCCTTGGATTTGATTTCGACTTTGAATGCCCTCGGTGCTCCTACGGCAGGATCGGAGGGCGTGCTTAAAACGCGCATGTGGCTCGTGCTGGCGGTGAGTTTGGCAGCCATTCTGCCAGCCGTTCTTTGCGGCTTTGTCGGCGGCCTGCTCGGAAGCCAGTTTAGGATGGCAAAGTCGCCAGAGGAACCCTCGTCGGATGATCTGAAGGCGATTCCCTGGATGCGATGGGCAACGTTGAGCGTGATGAGCGCATCTCTGCTGGGACTGCTTGCGCCCTTGGTGTTCCTGGGGCGCTCTCCCAAAGTTGATCCGCCCGCAATCACGGTCTCGCACAATGTGCCGCCCCCCTTCCTGTACAGCCCCCCGCCAGACATCAAGTCGGCGAAGATCGGCGAAATCCAGCAGGACATCACCAAGGTGATCGAAGGCATCCAGGCAGATGCGCCATTGAGCTTGTCCGCAGATGGCCGTTTGCTGGCGTATTGTGACACGTCATCCGGCTCACCTGCCATAGGCGTTTACGATCTGAACCATTTCCAAAAGATCACCAGCATCCAAGTCCCTGCCTTTCCGCAGGAGTCACTTTCATGGTCTCCAGATCAAAAATCCCTCGCCTGCACTATCTTAAATAATAGCAGCAGGCTCATCTGGATTCTGCGCATTGCGGAAGCCAGGGCCATCTCACTCCCCCGCCCTCCTGGGCGTGACACTCCGGGAGGTGAATTGTTTTGGTGGCAGGAACATGAGTTGGTCTTTTTCCCAACCGACGAAGCCCCTCTGGTCTTCGATCTTGAAAAGCTGCTGCTGAAGCCCATCGATGAATCGCCCTTTTTCACCAAGCTTGACGCCTCCGCAAAACGTCAGTGGCTTGAGGGGCCTCGAACCTCCCAGCCTTCACAAAAAGGCTGGAAGCTGGATGTGCGCACGGTCATCCGCTCCGTGACTCCGCCACCCCGCCTCAAGCCTGAAACAGACTGGGAACTGTTTGGTGACAGCATTTGTGCGATGTCGCATCCAGACCTGCCGGTGTCCTTTGGATTTGACTCCTTGGTGGTCAATGACGGCTCCAAACTGCTGTGTGCGGCTGACGGCTCCAAATTGATCCGTCTCGGGAATGGACAGGCGGAGGTCACCTTCATGAAAAAGGCGGCGGCACCGGCACTACACTTTGAAGTCAGCATGCCGCAGGCCTATGACGCAATCAAAGAAGCGGAATGGAAGCAGCATGTGTCGGATGGCGAACTTTGTGTGCTGGTCTGCGCTCCGCTCATCAATCCGCTGAATCATCAGTTGGTGGGGCCAGATTATCAGCAGGTTCGCGGCATCGCTCAGTTGGTAGAATGGAAGGGACGCAATGCGATTTTCGTGATGCAAACCTACAGCAGGCCCATCCAATCCACCGACATTGCCACGACACTCCATTCCTGGGCAGATGGCCACAAAACAATTTGGAAAGAAACTGCGATCAGCGATTGGTGGAAGTCGATCCAACCGCTAGCGCGTGCATTGCCTGAGAAGCTGGCAGACCTCTACATGCCAACACTCCTCGCTTTGAATGCCAATGCATCGCCTCTTGTCGTGGTCAAAGCACCGGAACGACATCGGCCCGCTCCCAAGACACAGGCTTCAGCAGCCGCCCTCATTCCATCACCCCTGTCCCAGAGCCCCTTTTCGATTCTGGGGTCAGGGGGAGCAGCAAACTCTGCACTTTCCCCACAAGGAACCCCATCAGTTTCGGCACCCTCGCCAGCTACACCCGTCTCTCCACATCCTCTCACCGAAGTCGAGGTGAAAGAGTTTATCTCCGCCCATCACACCAAAGCCTCTCAAGGCGACGTTGCCGGCATGGTCGCCGATTACGATCAAATCGTGGACTTCCTCGACAAAGGGAAAATCTCGAAAGATGTGATCTTGGCGGAGGAAACGGCACACCGTCAAAAGTGGATCAAAGGCAGTGAGAAAATTCTCGGCCAAGTGCTGGCATTCAGTGATGCCGGCTTATGGAGGGCCATCTACACCATTGAATTTTACAATGAAAATGCTGCTGGCGACTGGCATCGCGGACAGGCCGATCTCACTGTAACAATGGCCTCAAACATCGGCCGCCTGATGATCATCTCTCAGAAGGCCAAGGTTCATGATATGGTGGACAGCAAAACGATGGGTAAACCCTCTGCCGCAAATACGACGGGTCAGAGCAATCGTCAACGGCATCACCTGGCACCGCACTTACAGGGAGCTGTCCGGGAATGGCAAGGTGGTTAATACATGCCGGGCCATCTATGAGGGCAATGGTGGCGTGTCAGCGGATCGGCGATCATCCAGTATCTATGTTGGCTCACAGGGATGGGAGCGAAGCCTGGGGACGCCGGAGTTCGTGCGGGCTTGTGAAAAGAGCGCCGCTTCTCTGGTGGGAGTTCAGTTTCATTTTCAGTTCAATAGCGAGGGCATGGTGGAGGATCACGGGCTGGTTTTCCATCTTCATAAATAATGCCTGTTGGGTGGGGGAAAGCCTTCCCCTCGCGGCTACTGCGTGGGCCGCTACCCCTTCGAGCGGGAGGTGTCCCGCAACGCCCTCAACATTCAACACACCGCTTCCCGTCCTCGTCATTCGCTGCGCTCAAATCCAGGACAGTCACCCCATCAAGGCACTTCAGCGATGACCGTCAGCCCCCCTTCCCTCCTGACTGTCATCACCCAAGCGCGTGAGACCAGCCATCCACCACAACCGCCCCGCTTGACATCGCTTCGCGAATGGCAGGCCAGGCGATTCCACCGCCCACCATGACAGCGCCACTGCTGGCTGTGCTTCGCAGATGCC
>NCCR01000201.1 GCA_002279765.1 Verrucomicrobia bacterium 12-59-8
GGTTTGTCGTGCCCCCTTCCTCGCGGTTGGGGCGGTGGGCTCTTACCCCGCCGTTTCACCCTTACCCACGCTTGCGCGCAGGCGGTTTGTTTTCTGTGATACTATCTGTGACTGCGGCTTGCACCGCAGCCCCCACGCTTTCACGTGGCATGCTGCCCTGTGGTGTCCGGACTTTCCTCTGGCATCCCCGCCTTGCAGCAAAAACACCAGCGATCACTCCGACCGACCCGTATTGAGAATAGAGGCATCGGCGAAAAGGGCAAGCCGGGGCTGCGTGGAAAGATGATCGCCTTCCGGAAATCAGTTTCGCAAAACGCTATATTTCCTGGCTCCGTTGTTGAAACGCCTGCACCCACCACCGCTATGAAACTACAGCCGCCCTTCTGTGGAGACGAGCAGCAGGAAGCGCATGTGGCTGCTATCGCCGCATAAGCGCCAAAGTCGAGTTCATCATCTCACTCGTCCGCGTCCTTTTTGCCCTTTTTCTTGGGCGCATCAGGCAGTGGCACACTGCGCTGACGGGCCTCCCACTCCGTATAGCCTTTTTTGCTGTGATTGCCCACGTACTGGTAGGTGTCAAAGATCGCTCCATTGCCGAGCACTCGCGGGTCTTTCTCTTCCTTGAGGAGGGTTTCCAGCTTCGTCCTCAGCTCTTGTTTCTTAGCCGCGAACTCGGGGACGTTGGCCAAATTCTTCAGGCACTCGGGGTCTTGGGCGATGTCATACAGTTCCTCTTCTGGACGGTAGTTGAAGGCGAGATCATAGAAGAACCCTTTGTTCTCCACGATCCATGATTTCGTCGGACCGTCGTCGCAGTTGCCGTAGCCGGTTTCAGGATTGCAGGCAGGCCAGCGCTCCGGGTGGAAGTTGTGGCTGTAGAAAAACTCGGGCGTGCGGATGGCGCGCACAGGATAGCCCCAGTCGTTTGGGCGCCCCAGATCATGCCGCTCCTTGCCAGCCAGCATGACTTTGCGATCTTCAACGAAGCCGCTCTTGTCGCTGCGTAGGATATTCACCAGACTGCTGCCGCTCATCTGCTCATGCTTCGGCAGCCCCGCGAGTTCAAGATACGTCGGCGCGAGATCGCGCATGTTGATAAAATCTTCGACCACACGCCCCGGCTTGATCCCCTTCCCCCAGCGCATGGCCAGCGGCAGATGGTAGCCATCCTCATAGATCTGCCCCTTCACCCGTGGAAATGGCATGCCGTGATCCGAGGTCACAATGACCAGCGTGTTATCCAGCAGGCCTGACTTCTCCAGCAGGTCGAGCGCCTGCCCGATCTGCTTGTCCCCCCACTCGACCTCGATCGCATAGTCGGCCAGATCACCGCGCACCGTCGCATTGTCGGGCAGATAGCCGGGCACCTTCACGTCTTCAAGTTTCTTGCCCAAACGAACACCTGAGTCGAGCTCGTAGGAGCGGTGCGGCTCCTTGAATCCCATCCAGAAGCAGAACGGCTGCGCCTTGTCGCGCTGCGCCAGAAAGGCCTCAAAGTTGCGCGGATAGTCCGTGGTGGTGATGCCTTTCGCCGGCACTTTCTGCGTGAACTGATCGAACGCCGGTCCGGCGGGATTGCGCGTGCGGCCTTCCAGTTTGAACTCGCCCGGCCCCCAGCCCTTGCCGGTCAGGCCCACGGTGTAGCCGCCTTTTTCGAGGAGGTCGGGATACACGGCAAACTTCGGCGGGAAGATGCCGCCATGACAGGAGGCCTCCTCAAGCTGCCAGGAATTCCGCCCCGTGAGGATCGTGGCCCGGCACGGGCTACACTTCGGATTGGAGGTGAAGGCGTTTTTAAATAGCACCCCTTCCTTCGCCACGCGGTCAAAGTTCGGTGTCTTGACCCAGTCACAGCCGTACGCACCCGCATGCTGCCAGCCCCAGTCGTCAAAAATGACGAAGAGGATGTTCGGGCGCGGTGCATCCGCAGCACGAATACTTGAGACAAGGGCGAGCGCGGCAAGAACGGCGGACAGGAGCAGCTTCATGCGCCGTGAAACGTCGCCGAAATCCTCAACTTGCAGCCGCTTCTTCGACACTCACACAGGTGCAGACGAGATGGCGGTCGCCATAGACGTTGTCGATGCGCGAGACCGGCGGCCAGTACTTGGAGTCCTCCACCCAGGGCAGTGGGAAAGCGGCAGCTTCACGCGTGTAGGCATGCGGCCAGTCGCTTTTCATCACGGAAGCAGCCGTGTGCGGGGCCTGCTTGAGCGTGTTGTCCGTGGGGTGATACTGACTACTTTCGACGCCGATCATCTCCGCGTGGATGCACTGCATCGCCTCGCAGAAGCGATCTATTTCAGCCTGGCTTTCGCTTTCAGTGGGCTCGATCATGAGCGTGCCGGAGACGGGCCAGCTCATCGTCGGTGCATGGTAGCCGAAGTCCATCAGCCGCTTCGCCACATCCTCGACGGTGACCTTGTGGAAATGGCTGAAGTCGAGGATGCACTCATGCGCAACGAAACCTTTGGAGCCTTTGTACAGCGTCGGGAAATTCGCTTCGAGTTTCTTGGCGATGTAGTTGGCGTTGAGGATGGCGTATTTGGTCGCATCGACAAGGCGCGGCCCCATCATGGCGATGTACATCCAGGAGATCGTGCAGATGCTGGCGCTGCCCCAGGGGGCGGAGCACACCGCACCTTCACGGTGGTCCTCCTGCCACGTGTGGTGCCCAGGCAGATGCGGACGCAGATGCGCCGCCACGGCGATGGGTCCCACTCCTGGCCCGCCACCGCCATGCGGAATGCAGAAGGTCTTGTGCAAATTCAAATGGCACACATCCGCGCCGATGCGCCCCGGCGAGGTCAGCCCCACCTGAGCATTCATGTTGGCTCCGTCCATGTACACCTGGCCGCCGTGCTCATGCACCAGACGGCAGATTTCGACAATGGACTCTTCAAACACGCCGTGCGTGGATGGATAGGTGACCATCAGTGCGGCCACCTTGTCTTTGTTCGCCTCCAGCTTCACCTTCAAATCTTCCACGGAAATATTACCCTGATTGTCGCACGTCACGGGCACGACTTTAAAGCCGCACATGACCGCGCTGGCCGGGTTCGTGCCATGCGCCGATGTGGGAATGAGGCAGACATCGCGGTGGTCTTCGCCACGGGCTGCATGGAAGCGCTTGATCGCCAGCAGGCCGGCGTATTCGCCCTGAGATCCGGCATTAGGCTGCAAAGACACGGCATCGAATCCGGTGCATTCGGCCAGCCAGCCTTCGAGATCACTGAACATTGAGCGATAGCCCTCCGTCTGATCATGCGGCGCGAAGGGGTGCAGCCCGTTCACCTCCGGCCAGCTCAGCGGCATCATCTCCGCAGCGGCGTTCAGTTTCATCGTGCAGGAGCCCAGCGGGATCATGCTGCGGTTCAGCGCGATGTCCTTCGACTCCAGACGGTGCAGATAGCGCATCATCTCCGTCTCGGAGTGGTAAGAATTGAACACCGGATGAGTCAGAAACGCGGACGTGCGGTGGTGCCGCGCGGAGCAGTGCAGCGGATTTTCGTCATCCAGCACCGGCGGCTGCTGCGCCTTGGAAATGCCAAAGGCGGTGAGCAGGTTGAGCATCTCCTCCTCCCGCACGCGCTCATCCAAAGCGACCCCCACGGTGGTGGCGTCGATCTTGCGCAGATTGATGCCAAAGATAAGGGCGCGCTTGAGCAGGTCATCGGCGTTCGGCACGCGCACGCTGAGCGTGTCAAAGAAGTCGTCGCTCAGCACGTCTAGGCCCGCACGCAGCAGCTCGCCTGCCAGCCAGACCGCCGCACCATGCACGCGGTTCGCGATGGTCTTGAGCCCCTGCGGCCCGTGATACACGGCATACATGGACGCCATCACCGCGAGCAGCACCTGCGCGGTGCAGATATTGCTCGTGGCCTTCTCACGGCGGATATGCTGCTCACGTGTTTGCAAAGAGAGACGATAGGCAGGCCTGCCTGCGGCATCCTTGGAAACACCGATCAAGCGGCCGGGCAGGCGGCGCTTCAGCGCATCCTTCACCGCCATGAACGCGGCATGCGGTCCGCCAAAACCCAATGGCACGCCGAAGCGCTGGCTGTTACCCACGCAGATGTCCGCTCCAAATTCACCCGGTGGCCGCAGCACCGTGAGGGCCAGCAGATCGGCGCTGACGACGAGCAAAGCCCCCGCCTCATGAGCTTCTGTCGCCAGTTCGGCGAAATCATGAATGACGCCCTGCGTATCAGGATACTGCACGAGCACGGCGGCCAGTCCCTTAGTGCCGTCGTGCTTCCATTTCAGCACGTCACCCACTTCCACTCGAATCCCCAGCGCGTCCATGCGCGTGCGCACGACCTCGATGTTGTGCGGGTGGCACTGGTCTGAGACAAACACGCGCGATGCACTGGCCACCTGCGCCACCGCCAGACCCAGTGCCTCGGCACATGCGGTGCCTTCATCAAGCAGCGAGGCGTTCGCAACATCGAGCGCCGTGAGGTCGCGGATCATCGTCTGAAAATTGATCAATGCCTCAAGACGCCCCTGAGCGATCTCGGCCTGATACGGGGTGTAGGCCGTGTACCAGCCGGGATTTTCGAGGATGTTCCGCTGGATGACCGGCGGCGTGAAGGTGTCATGGTAGCCGAGCCCGATGAACGAGCGCATGACCTTGTTCAGGCCCATGATCTGCCGCATGCGGCGCAGGGCCATCTCCTCGCTCAGCGGCGGTGCCAGATTGAGCGGCTCGCGCACGCGAATGCCTTCCGGCACCACCTGGTCGATGAGCGCATCGAGCGTATTGAAACCGAGCGTTTGCAGCATGCTCTCCGCCTCGGCGGCGGAGGGACCAATGTGGCGGCGGGAGAAATTTGTGGGCATCGAAATCGGGGCGGATTTTTGAGGCTGCCACGCTACCTAGCCGGAGGCCTGTGTCACTTGCCAAACAACGCCCAGAATTTTTTCTCCGAGGCCGTCTGCTTGCCCTTCGCCTCGCGCAGAAAGGGGGCCAGGGCCGCCAGATTGATGATCCAGTGATTGATGAGATTAAACGGAGTGCGCAGAGGTCGTTCGAAATCCACAAAGAGCACCACGCGGTAGCCCTCGGTGTCGTTCCAGACTTCATGATTATAAGTGTCATCAAAGATAATCGCGCTGCCCTCCTGCCAGGAATAGACCTGGTCGGCGATGCGAATGCGGCACTGGTGGCGCGGCTCCGGCACCATCAGTCCGAGATGCATGCGCAGCACGCCCGCGAAGGGGCCACGGTGCTCAGGAATATGCTTGTTCGGCGAAAGGATGGAAAAGAAGCCGGTCGTGCAGCCAGGGATCTTGGCCAGCATTTTCATGGTCTCAGGGCAGTGGCGGGCGTTTTCTTCGCAGTCCATGCCGACGCCCAGGAGGAAGAAGGTCTTCCATTGGTCATCACCCTGAATCATGCCGACTTCCTTCACGATGTCCTGAAAGCTGGGCATCGCATCGCGGTATTTCATCACTGAGTCCACTTCAGCTCGCACCTTCTGCCAGTCCGCCTCGATATCCTTGACCCAGGGGAAGTGCCGCGAGTCATAGATAGGCGGATCGCCGTGAACAGAACAATGCGCAATGACCGCCTCGACGAGATCCTGCATCCGGTTGGTGATGCGCTCCAGCAGACTCGTGGCCGGAAAAGTGCGGTGACGGCGGTGATAGGCGTCAATCGGCTTGAGCTGGAAGCCAGCCGGGACTGTGGCGGTGGAAGAAAAGGCTTCGGAAGGCATGAGACAAAAGTCCGTGACGAGAAACGAACCTGTCACTTTTTGCAGCCAAACAAATGGCGCGTCAACCGTTCAAAACCAACCCAAATTCATGCGATGTGCTTACCGTAGGCGGCAGCGTCCATCAGCGCCTCAAATTCCGCAGGATTGGATGATTTGATTTTGAAAATCCACCCGGCTGCATAGGGATCACGATTGAGGAGGCTAGGATCACCGGTAAGCGCCTCATTGATTGCCACGATCTCACCCGCCACAGGTGCATAGATGTCGCTCGCCGCTTTGACTGACTCGATCACACAAACCTGCTGCCCTGCACTGATCTGGGTGCCCACCTTGGGAGGGTCCACAAAGACCACGTCAGTCAGCTCCGCCTGCGCATGATCCGTGATGCCGACCGGAGAGGGGCTTTGGGTGGGATCGATCCATTCGTGGGAGTCACGGTAGCGGAGGTTGTGTGGGACGTTGCTCATGAGGATGTCTGTTGAGAGAATTAAACGGAAGGCTTGCGATAAAACGGCTTCTTCACCACTTCCGCCGGGAAACGTCGGCCGCGAATTTCGATTTCCAGCGTGCTGCCGATCACTGCGGCGCTCAGCGGCACGTAGGCCATGCCGATGCCAGTTCCGAGGCTGGGAGACTGCGTGCCGCTGCACACCTCGCCGATGATCTCCCCAGCGAATGCCACTGGATAATGCGGGCGCGGTGGTGGGGCTGCCCCGGTCATGCGGAAGGCGGACAGCTTGTCGGACAGACCTGCAGCTTTTTGCGCCACGAGCGCCTCGCGCCCCGTGAAGTCACCTTTGTCGAGATCCACAAAGAAACCGAGTCCGGCCTGCAGCGGAGTACGCTGTTCAGAAAGATCATTGCCATTGAGCGGATAGCCCATCTCTAGCCGCAACGTGTCACGGGCCCCGAGCCCGCAGGGCATGCCACCGGCAGCCTTCACGGCATCCACGATCTTGCGGAACCATGTCTCCGCCGTCTCCATGGGCATGAAAAACTCAAAACCTTCCTCCCCAGTGTAGCCGGTGCCGCAGAGCCACATCGGGCCGTTGTCGGTCATGATGACGAGGATCGTGTTGTGTTCGGGAAAGGAATTGCCACTGCCAAAAACCGCCGCCGCCACTTCGCGGGCCTTCGGTCCCTGGATGGCCAGACCGGCGGTGAAATCACTCGCGTTGGCCATCATCACCTCATCATCCTTGTTGAGCTGGGTTTCCAGATGCGCCCAGTCTGCATCAATGCGCGAAGCATTCACGACGAGGTAGAATTCACGCTCGCTGGTGCGGTAGGCGATGAGGTCATCAATCACTCCGCCGCGTCCGTTCAGCAGCAGTGTGTACTGCCCCTGGCCCGGCTGCAGCTTGCTGATGTTATTGGTCAGCACTCGGTTCAAAAAGGCTTCGGCACCATGACCGCTAACGATGAACTGCCCCATGTGCGAAATGTCGAATACGCCGACGCTCTGCCGCACGGCTTTATGCTCATCGACGATGCCGGTGTACTGCACCGGCATGTCCCAGCCGGCAAAGGGCACCATGCGGGCACCCATTTCCACATGCACGGCGTGTAGGGGAGTACGGCGAAGAGGAGTGGTATCAGACACAGTGCGCGCATGTTGTGAAGCGCGGAGGCTTTGTCAATTCTCGCGGTATTTTAAGCCAATTTCTGAATGCCAATCTCATTTGCAGGCCCCCGCATCCACTCCATACTCCGCGTCCCCCAAACGCCCGCGAAAAAAAAGCCCCAACCATGGCAGCACCTTTCCTCAATCAGGACTTGCACATCCGCTGGTCCACCCTGACCCCCGAACACATCGAAGCCGACATCCGCGCCGCTCTTGAAAAAGCGCAGGCGAATCTGGATGCCGTCATCGATCAAGATCGTGGCAAGCTGATGAACTTTGATTCCGTCGTGCTCGGTCTCGACGAATGCACCCGCGAACTGCGAACTGAACGAAGCCTGGGGCCTGGTCACCCATCTCGATTCACTGTGCAACTCCCCCGCCCTGCGTGAGGCGCACAACAAGATGCTGTCTGAAGTCAGCTCCTTCTTCGCCAAGATCCCACTCAACGAGCATCTCTGGGATCTCTTTGTCACTTACAGTAAGACCGACGAGGCCAAACAGCTCTCTCCTGTACGCAAACGCGCCCTTCAGGAAGCCATGGAAGGCTTCATCGAGGCCGGAGCTGATCTGCCCCCAGAGAAAAAGAAGCGAGTCGAAGAGATCGAGGCCGAACTCTCCAAGCACACGCAGAAGTATTCCGAGAATGTGCTCGATTCCACGAACAAGTGGGAGTTGCTCATCGAAGACGTGGATCGCCTCAAAGGACTGCCTCAGACCGCCATCGAAGCCGCCAAGGCGGATGCTCTGGCAAAAAATCTCGGCACGCCTGAGAAGCAGGTCTATCGCTTCACCCTGAAGGCCCCTTCGATGATCCCGGTCATGGAATACCTCGAAGACGCAGGCATCCGCCGTCAGGTCTGGGAAGGCTCCTGCAGCATTGGCCGCGGTGGCGAGCATGACAACACCGAGCTCGTCTGGAACATCCTGCGCCTGCGCCATGAGAAGGCGCAGATCATGGGCAAGGCGAACTTCGCCGATCATGTCCTGAACCATCGCATGGCCAAGAACGGCCAGAGCGCCCTCCGCTTCATCACGGACCTCTACGGACGGGTGCATGAAGCCTTCCAGCGCGAAACCATCGAACTGCAGGAGTACCGCGCAGACAACGCCCACCAAGCCGTCGATCTGTTCGAGCCTTGGGAAGTCGCCTTCTGGAGTGAACGGCAGCGCAAATCGAAGTACGATTTTGATGAAGAGGAGTTGCGGCCCTACTTCCCCATCGACAAAGTGCTCAGCGGCATGTTCCAGCTGGCGGAGAAGGTCTTCGACCTGCGCATCGTCGCCCGCGAGGTCGTTTACGTCGAGCCCGGCCAAGAAGCACCGGCCAATATCAGCACTCAGCCCGGCAAAGCAGGCCCCGTGGAGGTCTGGCACCCCGAGGTGAAGTTCTATGAAGTGCGCAATGAGAAGGGCGTTCACATCGGCTCCTTCTATGCCGATTGGCATCCGCGTGACTCCAAGCGTGGCGGTGCCTGGATGAACTATCTCAGGATGGGAGTGCCGCCCAGTGGCGAGCGCGACCGCCGCCTGCACCTCGGCCTCATCTGCGGCAACATGACGCCGCCGGTCGATGGCAATCCTGCGCTGCTCACGCATGATGAAGTCACCACCGTCTTCCATGAATTCGGCCATCTACTGCACCAGCTCTGCGGCAACGTGGAAATCCCTTCGCTCAACGGTGTCAGCGTTTACTGGGACTTTGTGGAGTTGCCCTCGCAGCTCATGGAAAACTTCTGCTGGGAGCGTGAGAGCCTCGATCTCTTCGCCCGCCACCACGAAACCGGTGAAACGATCCCCCCTCGGCTTTTCAAGAAACTGCTGGCCGCCAAGAACTACCGCAGCGCCAGCGACATCATGCGCCAGCTCGCCTTCGGCAAGCTCGACCTCGAACTGCACATGCACCACGCCACCGATGAAGGCGCAGACCTCGACAAACTCGCGCGCTCGATTCTGAAAGGCTACATCATGCAGCTCAAAACCGAGCAACCGACGATGGCGCGGCGTTTCGGCCACCTCTTCAGCAGCCCGGTCGGCTACGCCGCCGGCTACTACAGCTACAAATGGGCCGAAGTGCTGGATGCCGATGCCTTCACCCGCTTCCAGCAGGAAGGCGTGCTCAATCCTAACGTCGGCCGTGAGTTCCGCGACACGATCCTCAGCAAAGGCAACTCCGAAGACCCCGCGAAGCTCTTCCAGAACTTCATGGGCCGTGATCCCGATGCCATGGCCTTGCTCGTACGCGCCGGGCTGGCCTGATCACTCACTCCTCACCCGCCCTCGATACGCCAGGGCGAAGAACACACACACCGCCGCAGTCAGCGCCGTCTCGCCCCACCAAAAGCGGGGCCAGTTGGTGATTTTGCCCTCCGTGCAGGCCGCAAACCACCAGCCGCCGCCGAGGTAGCCGAGGAGATTGCCCACACCGCTCATCAGCATGGCCAGCAGAGCCTGCGCACGCACCCGCCATTTCGGATCAATGCGCTCTTCCAGATAAATCTGAGTGGTAATAAAATAGAGAGTGTAGGCGAAGCCATGCAGCAGGGTGCCAAACATCACACTGGGCAGCGTGTTGATCGTATTGAGTGAGTAGCGCACGACACAGATGGCGATGCCGGAAAGGAAGACCCACTTCAGACGCACACGCGCCAATAATCCCGACAGCAGCAGCATGACCAGCACCTCGGTCGTCTGCCCGATCGATATGACGGCGGAGATGTTCTGTACGCCTAGATCATGCAGCTGACGCGAGGTGTACGGATAGAACGCCGCCAGCGGAATGCAGTACAGCGCCGCCGTCAAAAAGACCACGCGGTGGTCCCGGTGGATGAGCAGCCCAAGAGCATCCAGCCCGAGAATCTGTTTCCAGGTGCGGTGGTGTACAATCTCGCCGGGCGGAATCATCGGCAACCGCCAGGTCAGGCTCATCACCACAAGCCACAGCCCCGCAGCGGTGACTCCCGCCACCAGCGATGCATCGGCACGCAGCACGAAGCTCACGATCCAGCAGCCGACCATCCAGCCCGCCGTTGCCCAGGCACGCAACGGGCCAAACTGCTGCTTGGCGTTATTCAGCTGAGAGAACACAATGCTGCTGGTCACGCTCCAGGCCGGCAGGGCCGCAAGAGCCAGCAACTGCGCACAAATCAAAACCGCCGCGTCACTCCAGCCCCAGGCCAATGAACCACACGTGAGGAACAGAGCGATGCTGGTGGCCGCCGTCAGCCAGCGCAGCAGCAGCACAGGCGAGTGCTTTTGATCCGCCAACGCTCCCACGAACAAAGGCGAGATAAACGCGGCGGTCGCAGTCGTGGCAAACACCCACGGCACGAGATGCCCGCGACCATGCGCATTGAAGACGTTCGCCAGCGGCACGCTCCACATCCCCATTGGCATCGCAGTGCAGAAAAACAACGTCGCCAGCGATTTACGGCTGGCCTTGGCATCCGGGGCGGGGTTGGACATCGTTGATAATTTTGAAATAAGCCGGGAGGCGGCAAACTCCAACAACGAGTCTGCAAAAAGCGAGGGTTGCGCCCCCGGCCTGCCTTTCCATCTTCCGCGACCTTTCTACCTCCCCTCCCAACCTCCCCTTTCTCATGGAAAACGTCATCATCATCGGCACCGGCTGCGCCGGATACACCGCAGCCATCTACACCGGCCGCGCCAAC
>NCCR01000202.1:0-16820 GCA_002279765.1 Verrucomicrobia bacterium 12-59-8
ATCCCGACCCCGACTTGTGCTAGTGCTGGGAGACCAGCTTGATCTTCAATCCGCCGCTTTTGACGGCTTTGATCCGCTGCGGGATGTGGTGTGGATGGCGGAGGTGGCGGCGGAATCCACCAAGGTGTGGAGCGTGAAGGCGCGCATCGCGGTGTTTCTCGCGGCGATGCGGCATTTCCGTGAGGCGCTGAGGGAGAAGGGATGGCGGGTGGTTTACCATGAGATGGGAGTGTACGGGAACTTTGGGGAGGCGTTGCGCGCCAGTGTGCTGGAACTGCGCCCTTCGGCGCTGGTGTTGGTGCAGGCCGGGGAATGGGGTGTGCAGCGTGATCTGGAAGCTGTGGCTGTGGAGCTGGGGGTGCCGCTGGAGGTGCGGGAGGACCGGCATTTTCTCTGTACGATGGCGGAGTTTGCGGGGCATGCCAAGGGCCGCAAACAGCTGCGGATGGAGTTCTTTTACCGGGAGATGAGGCAGCGCACGGGTGTGCTGATGGAAGAGGGCGGCCCGGTGGGAGGGCAGTGGAACTTTGATCACGACAATCGCGGGTCTTTTGGCAAAGAGGGGCCGGATCTGCTGCGTGTGCCGCCACGGCGGTTCGTGCCGGATGAGATCACGCGGGAGGTCATCGCGCTGGTGGAGGAGCGGTTTGCGAAGCATCCGGGCACGCTGAAGGATTTCGACTGGCCGGTGACGGCGGCGCAGAGCGTGGAGGCGCTGGAGGATTTCATCGCGCATCGGCTGGCGCAGTTTGGGCAGTATCAGGATGCGATGTGGGTGAATGAGCCGTGGCTGTATCATTCACGGCTGAGCGCGGCGATGAATCTGAAGCTGCTGGACCCGAGGGTGGTGATTAGGGCGGCGGAGAAGGCGTGGCGTGAAGGCAAGGCACCGCTGGCGGCGGTGGAGGGATTCATCCGGCAGATCCTTGGCTGGCGGGAGTATGTGCGGGGCATCTACTGGCTGAAGATGCCCGACTATGTGCGGCTGAATGTGATGCAGGCGCATGAGGCGCTGCCGGGGTTTTACTGGACGGGGGAGACGGATATGAACTGCATGCGGGATGCTCTTTCGCAGACGCTGCGCTACGGCTATGCGCACCACATTCAGAGGCTGATGGTGACGGGTTTGTTTGCGCTGCTCTACGGGGTGGATCCGCATCAGGTGCACGAGTGGTATCTGGCGGTGTATGTGGACGCGGTGGAGTGGGTGGAACTGCCTAACACGCTGGGGATGTCCCAGTATGGGGATGGTGGCCTGATGGCCAGCAAGCCATATGTGGCGAGCGGGAAGTACATTCAGCGGATGAGCAACTACTGCCGGGGCTGCAAGTATGATCCTGCGGAGGCCACGGGGGCGAAGGCGTGTCCTTTTACCACGCTGTACTGGGACTATTTGCTGCAGCATGAGGTGAGGCTGAGGGGGAACCCGAGGATGGCGATGCAGCTCAAGAATTTGGGGAGATTGAGTGCGGAAAAGAGGGAGGCGGTGCAGGAGAAGGCGCGGGAGGTGAGGGAGAGGTGTGCTGGGATGGGGTGAGTGGCGCTTTTCTGCTAAGGAGCGATAGGATCGAGGACGATGCAGGTGAGCTGGCGGAGCTTTCCAGACCGCCTAAAGGCGGAACTACGGAACAGTGTTGGGTTATGCGGGTATGTTGAGGGGAGCGACGACGCTGGATCGAGGACGCGTTCGAGTAGGAGGACGAGGACGATTTAGAAGAGCGCTGCGCAGGGAAGGCTAAGTGAGGATATTTTTCACGACGTGGGAGGGTTCGACGCCGGTGAGTTTGAAGTCGAGGCCCTGGGAGCGGAAGGTGAAGCGTTCGTGGTCGATGCCTAGCTGGTGCATGACGGTGGCGTGGAGATCGTGGACGTGGACGGGGTTTTCGGCGACGTTGTAGCTGAAGTCGTCGGTGGGGTGGTGATCGCGTCCGGCTTCGGGGCTGTCCCATTTGCCCTGACCGGCGACGCCACGGCCGAATTCGCCGCCCCAGATGACGAGGGTGTCATCGAGAAGGCCGCGTTGTTTGAGGTCTTTGATGAGAGCGGCGCTGGGCTGGTCGGTATCGCGACAGCGGGCGGTACACCAGCTGGGGAGTCGGCTGTGGTGATCCCAGTCGGGGTGGAAGAGCTGGATAAAGCGAACGCCGCGTTCTGCGAGACGGCGGGCGAGGATGCAGTTGGCGGCGTAGCTGCCGGCGCGGCGGGAGTCGGGGCCGTACATTTCGAAGACGTGATCGGGTTCGTCGCTGAGGTCGGTGAGCTCGGGCACGCTGGTTTGCATGCGGTAGGCCATTTCGTACTGGCGGATGCGGGTGGTGATTTCGGGGTCCTGGGTTTGCTCGAAACGCATTTGATTGAGCTCGGCGAGGCCATCGAGCATGCCACGGCGGAGGTGACGTGGGAGGCCTGCGGGATCGGTGAGGTAGAGGACGGGGTCTTTGGAGTTGCGCAGTTTCACGCCTTGATAGCGGGAGGGGAGGAAGCCGCTGCCCCAGTAGTGGTCGTAGAGCGGCTGGTCGCTCGGGCGCTGCATCTTGGAGATGAGGACGAGGTAGTCGGGCAGGTTGCGGTTGAGGCTGCCGAGGCCGTAGCTGATCCACGCGCCCATGCTTGGGCGGCCGGGAAGCTGATGGCCGGTGAGGAACTGCGTCATCGCGGGGGCGTGGTTGATCTGATCTGTCGTCATCGACTTGATGAAGCAGAGGTCGTCAGCGACGCCTTGGAGATGAGGGAGCCATTCGCTGATGGTGGCACCGCTTTGGCCGCAGCGGCTGAACTTGGTGAGGCCAGGCAGGATGAGCTGCTTTTGATTGGCCGTCATCGTCGTGAGGCGCTGGCCTTGGCGGACGGACTCGGGGAGCTCTTTGCCGGCCCAGTCCATGAGGCCGGGTTTGTGATCGAAGAGTTCGAGCTGGGAGGGGCCGCCGGATTGGGTGAGGAAGATGACGCGCTTGGCCTTGGGTGCGAAATGGGGCAAGGAGGGCAGGCCGGTGGCTTCTTGCTGGGCCATTGAATTGAGCGCCATGGCGCCGAGGGAGACGCCGGTGCATTGGCCGAGGAAGTAGCGCCGGGTGGTGAGGAGGGAGGATTCACTCATGGGTGATGGCTTCGTCGAGGTTGAGGACCAGGTTGGCGACGAGGGTGTGCGCGGCGAGTTCGGGGGTGGTTTGGAGTTTGCGGGCGTCTTCGGGGTGGGCACGGTAGTGGGCGAGAGCGCGGTCGAGTTCGCGCTGGAGGACAGCGAGTTCTTTGGGGGTCGGATCGCGGGTTAAGACGGACTGGAAGAGGAGGGGGAGGCGGTCGTTGGCAGGTGCGGACAGCATGTGTTTGGCGAGTGAGCGGGAGGCTTCCATCATGGTCTCGTCATTGAGGAGGGTGAGGGCTTGGAGAGGGGTGTTGGTCCGTGTCATGGCGACTTCGCAGACGCGGCGCTGGGCGCTGTCGAAGAGGAAGGTCGGCGCGATGGTGCGACGCCAGAAGGCGTACAAGCTGCGGCGGTGCTGGGCGGGGCCCTGGCTGGGCTCATAGGTGAAGCGGCCCATGAAGATCTCCTCCCAGACGCCGTCGGGCTGGTGGGGACGTACGGGTGGACCGCCGAGTGCGTGATTGAGCAGGCCGGAGGAAGCGAGGGCGGCATCGCGGATCATCCAAGCAGGCAGGCGAAAGCGGGGGCCGCGTGAGAGGAGGAGGTTCTGAGGATCGGATGAATCGGTGTGATCGGAGGATTGCTGGTAGGTCTCGCTGGTGACGATGAGCGTGATGAGCTTCTTCACATCCCAGCCGTTTTCCATGAAATCGACGGCGAGCCAGTCGAGCAGTTTGGGGTGGGTGGGGCGCTGGCCTTGGAGGCCGAAGTCGTCGGGGGTGCGGACGAGGCCGGCGCCGAAGAGCATCTGCCACACTTGATTGACGAATACTCGGGCGGTGAGGGGATTCTCTTTGGAGGTGATCCATTTGGCGAGGCCGATGCGGTCGCGTGCGGTGTCTGCGGGCCAGGGGGCGATGGCGGCGGGGACATCGCGCTGGACGACATCGCCTTTTTTGTCCCAGACACCGCGCACGAGGACGTGGGTGTCGCGGGGGTCTTTGCGTTCGGCGAGCACCATGACGTTGAGTTTGCCTGCGGCGGCGGTGACTTCTTTGAGCTGGGCATTGGCGCGATCGAGGGAGGCTTTTGCGAGTTGGTAGGGCGCGTGGTCTTCCAAGAACTGCGCGAGCAGACGTTCGCGCTCGGGTTTGCCAGCGGCGAGCTGTTCGAGGGGCGTGGGGCCGAGTTCGCGCACGGCGGGGCCGGGCTGATCCGTCGCGGAAACGCGGAAGCTGGCGATATTGGCGTCGCCGTTGGTGGAGCGTTGGAGCAGTTCAAAGATGAGCTCTTCATCGCTTTCGAGGATGAGGGGTTCGGCGAGGCCGTATAGCGCGGTGTGTGGCTGGTTTTTGGGAAAACCTTTGGTGGTCCAGCCGTTGCGGGGATCATCGTCGAGGGTGCCTTTCACATCGCCGTATTCGCGGGCCTTGGCATCGACCTTGGTGTCGGCGACGGCGTATTTGACGAGGATGTCGCGGATTTGGGAACTGCCCTTGCGGCGCACCTGCAGCTTGATGTCGGTGAGGATGAATTCGCCGTCTTTGCCGCGTGAGAGAGCGCCGTTTTGGGGCAGCACTTCGAGCTTCAGTCCGGTGAGGCGGGGGAGATTGATGGCCGAGATGAGGCGGTAGTCGTCCTGCTTTGGATTGGGACCGCTGGCGGTGACGATGCCGTCTTTGGACTGAGCGAGTTTTGAACCTTCCTGGGATTCCAGTGTGCCGTGGAGGATGTGCCAGGCTTGGAAGCCGTCTTTCACGGCGGTCTGGCGCTCCGCGATCCATTGCTCGAAGGGTTTGGCGGCGGCTGCCTTCGCTTTGGCTTCGATGGGCTTGCGGGCATCGACGAGCTTTTGGGTTTCATCCACGGCGCGTTTGGCGTGGGGAGATTGGTAGCTCAGATAAGGCTGCGCTTTGGTGCCAGCGGAGCCGTCTTCGTCGATGCTGTTGAAGAAGGCGTGGAGGCTGTAGTAGTCGTGCTGGGAGATGGGGTCGAACTTGTGCGAGTGGCACTGGGTGCAGCCGAGGGTGAGGCCCATCCAGACGGTGCCCATGGTGTTTACGCGGTCGATGACGTAGTCGATGCGGGACTCTTCCTTGTCGCGACCGCCTTCGCCGTTGGTCATGTGGTTGCGGTGGAAGCAGGTGGCGAGTTTTTGCTCGGGGGTGGCGTTGGGGAGGAGATCGCCGGCGAATTGTTCAAGAGTGAACTGGTCGAAGGGTTTGTTGGCGTTGAAGGACTCGACCACGTAGTCGCGCCAAGGCCAGTTGGTGCGGGAAGCGTCGGACTGGAAGCCGTCGGTGTCGGCGTAGCGTGCGGCATCGAGCCAGATCATGGCCATGCGCTCGCCGAAGTGGGGGGAGGCGAGGAGGGTGTCGATGGATTGATTTGAAGTGGGTGGCAGGCCGGTGAGATCGAAGGAAAGGCGGCGGAGGAGGGTGTGAGGGGGAGCTTTGGGGGAAAGGGAAAGCCCCTCTTGGGCAAGGCGGGCTTTGACGAAGAAATCGACGGGATGGCCTGTGACTTTTGCCTTCACGGGTTTTTCGAGGGACCAGTGTTTGCCCCAGGCTGCGCCTTCGGCGATCCAGCGTTTGAGCATCTCGACCTGATCCGCTTTGAGGGCGGGCTTGTGGGACTTCGGGGGCGGCATGATCTCCTCGGGATCCGTGGTGACGATGCGAGCCATGAAATCGCCGGATTTGAGGACCTCGTGCGCGCCTTCCTGGGTGTCGAGGCGGAGGTCGGCCTTGCGGTGGGCTGCGTCCTGGCCGTGGCAGGAGAGGCAGTTGTCTGAAAGCAGCGGCATGACCTCGCGGCTGAAGCTCACCGGCTCAGCGTGGGCGGAAAGAGAGAGGGTGAGCAGGAGCAGCAGGTGTTTCGACATGAGACGCAGCATGCTGAAACCAACGTGGCATGCACATGCAAGGTGCATGCATCTGCTATGGAGAATCCTGAGATTTTTGCGCAGCGGCAGCCTCTGGAAAAGCAGACAATGCCGCAACGGGAGGCGTAATCGAAGGCATTCATGAGAGAACTACCCTCCAAACTAAACTCTGGCCTCGCGCTGGCCGGGTTCATCGTCATCACGTTCTGTGCGCCATTGCTGAGTGTCGGCTCCATGCCGGGCGCGTGGTATGAGGCCTTGCAGAAGCCGTCATGGAATCCGCCGGCGTGGTTGTTTGGACCCGCATGGACGCTGCTTTATACGCTGATGGCGGTCGCGGCGTGGCTGGTGTGGAAGCGGGTCGGCTTTACACGAGCGCTGGGGATTTATTTCGTGCAACTGGCGCTGAATGCGGCGTGGACGCCGATTTTCTTTCGGGCGCATCAGCTAGGCTGGGCGTTGATTGAAATTGTGGCGCTATGGGTCGCGATTCTGGTGACGCTGCTGAGTTTTCGTCGTGTGAACTCGGCAGCCGGATGGCTGTTTGTGCCGTATCTGGCGTGGGTCACGTTTGCGACGGTCCTGAATTTTACCCTATGGAAGCTGAATCCCGCATGAATCCGAAGAACTGGCTGATCACAGGTTGTTCGAGCGGCTTTGGCCGAGCGATCGCAGAGGCGGCGTTGGCTGCGGGGCAGCGTGTGATTGCCACGGCGCGGGATGTGCGCAGCATCGCTGATCTGGAGCGGGCGGGAAGCTGCGAGGTGATGGCGCTGGACATCACGGATGCGGAGAATGTGCGCGAGGTGATGGCGGCGGCGGGAGTGCTGGATGTGATCGTTAACAATGCGGGGTATGGGCTGATCGGCGCGGTGGAGGAGTGCAGTGAAGAGCAGATCCGCCGAAGCATGGAGACGAATTTCTTTGGGCCGCTGAATGTGATCCGTGCTGCGCTGCCGATGCTGCGGGCGCAGAAGAGCGGGCACCTTGTGAACATCAGCGCGGCGGCGGCGATTTCCAACTATCCGGGGTTTGGCATTTACGGTGGAGCCAAGGCGGCGCTGGAGATGATGAGTGAGAGCCTGCGGCTGGAACTGGCCCCGCTGGGCATCAAGGTCACGCTGGTGCAGCCGGGGCCGTTTCGGACGGACTTCATCGCGCGGGGTTTGGAGAAGGCGGCGGGTGAGATCGCTGACTATGCCGGCAGTGCGCGCAAGTTTGCCACGTTTCTAGAAACGGTGAATGGCAAGCAGCCGGGCGACCCCGTGCGGGCGGCGGAGGTCATCGTTAAGATGGTGGTGAATGGCGAGGCACCATTGCGGCTGCCGCTGGGCAAGTATGTGGTGAAGAAGATGCGGGACAAAGCGGTGGCGCTGACGCGTGAGGTGGAACAGTGGGGCGAGGTGGCGGCAAACACGGACTTCCCGAGCTGATCATGGCCGTTCACACGTTGCACACGAAGCAGATCGTCCGAGCCACGAGGCAGGAGGCTTGGGATTTTTTCTCGAACCCGCGCAATCTGGCGAAGATCACGCCACCGGAACTGGGGTTTGAAATCATTTCGCCTGATCTGCCGCCAAGCATGCGGGAGGGAATGATGATTGCCTACCGGGTGCGGCCTTTGCTGGGACTGTCGATGACGTGGCTGTCGGAGATCACGCTGGTGGAGCCCGGGGTGCGGTTCATTGATGAGCAGCGCGTGGGGCCGTATGCGGTTTGGCATCATGAGCATGAGTTTCATGATCTGGGGGATGGCCGGATCGAGATGGAGGACAAGGCGACGTACGTGCTGCCCTTTGCCCCGCTGGGGGATCTGGCGCATGCGTGGCTGGTGGAGCCGCAGCTGGCGCGCATCTTTGCGTATCGGGAGAAGGCGGTGCGTGAGCTGTTCGACTCGCGCGTTGGCGCAGTTTAAGCCTCCCCCAAATCATCTCCCGGCAGCCGCAGACCTGCCCGGCCGATGCATGAGTCGTCCATTCTGTCGTTTGAGAATCGCCGGAATTGACGGATTCTTCCGTCTTTATCCATGCGAAGACCTCATCTTTCCCGCAGCGCCTTGCGAACCCTTGCATTTACGCTGCCCTTGGTTGTTCTCGTTCTTGTCATCCTGCTGGTTTCGCGTCAGCAGGACCGCCCGAGCGGGACCTCACCTGACACGGCGGCATCGGCTGTTTCGTCTGCCCGTGGCGTCCCGGCCTCCGGGCCCCCATTCACATCAGACAAAGCGGCAGTGGATGCACAGACTCTGGCCGCGTTTCAAACGTGGCTTCAGCAGGTGCCCCCTGCCATGACGGCGCAGGAGCGTTCACAGTGGATCGCGCAGGGGGTGGCGGCAGCGCAGGCCCGCAGACAGCACATGGCTCGGCTGATCCGCGAAAACCCGCAGCAGGCCATCGCTCAATCCCTCAGCTTTGCCGCCTGGGCCGCACTGCCGGATGAGGTCAAGGCGCTGGTGGAAAAGCCCTTTAGCGCGGTGGCGAATTATGAATACTACCCTGTCTGCACGCCGCCTGGGGGCCAGCGCCCGGCAGGAGCGCCTGAGTACGTGGCCGCTCTGACCCTCAGCGATGGCCAGCGGCTGGAGGCCTTTGTTTATGGACAGAACCTTGGCCTAATGAGCAAGAAGAGCTTGCCGGTGCAGGGCATCGCGCTGGATGGCGCGGCGGCGGTCCGGGACGGGGTGTTGCAGCGTGTGGACAGCAGCGAGCTGGAATTGTTCGCCCCAGGGCAGACGGTGTCCGGCCGCAGCGTGGTGACCGGACAGCCCGTGGGGGCGGAGGCTGTGCAGGCCGTCGCCGGAGGCAGGACCTACGTGTTCTCCAGTGAGGCCGAGCTGGCAGGTTTCTCCGCAGAACTGGCGCGGCTGGATGCGCTGCCCGGCAAGGTGGCCGCCTCCTCCGTACTGGTCCTTCCAGACAGCGCGGACCCCAACGGCCAGATCGATATGAATGCCCTCCAGACCTTTGCGGTTGAGCAGGCCTCCGCTTGGACGGAGACGAAAAAAACGCTGTTCCTGATTCGCGTGAACTTCACCGATAACACCGCCGAGCCTGTGACGCAGGCAGCCGCCACCACCGAGATCAACGGCCCCTCCAGTGACATGATCCGTGCCATGTCCTACGGCAAGACCTGGATCGAGGGCACGGTGAGCGCCAATCTCTACACCATGCCTCATACCGCCGCCTACTATGCGAACGGTGGCAACGGATTGGCAACTCGAAGAGCGGCGCGGATGCCGCCATCAACCTGGGGCCCGTGGACAACACCGGCAATGGCGACACTGGCGGCCTCGGCGACTACGATATTGTGGGCGTGTACTTCAGCAGCATCGGCATGGTCAGCGGCGGTGTCCTCTATGCTGGCCTGGCCGGCGGGGGCAATCTCTGGGTGCAGAATGCCAACTACACCAGTCTCTACACCCATGAGTGGGGCCACAACTACGGCCTGTCCCACGCCAGCTTCTGGCAGACCAGCAACGGCTCCGTGACTGGGACAGGCAGCAGTGTGGAGTACGGCGATCCCTTTGACGTCATGGGCAGCGGCCCCGCGCCGCAGGGCCATTACCATCCGCAGGGCAAATCCAAACTCAACTGGCTCACCAGCAGCCAGTGGTCGGACGCCACCGCCTCGGGCTCCGGCACCTACCGTATTTATCGCGAAGACGACACCGCCACCACGGGCACGCCGCGCGGCGTGCGTGTGACCAAGGTGGCCACCGCAGGCAGTCAGGAGTACTACTGGATCGGCTACAAGCCCGCCTTCACGAACAATGTACACCTCCAGCGTGGCGCTTATCTGAACTGGCAGCAGGCGGGGCAGACGCGCTGCTGGCTGCTCGACACCACCCCCGCCACGAGTGGCGACACCTCGGACGCCCCCGTCGATCTCGGGCGCACGTATGCGGACACGACTGCGGGCGTGTACATCACGCCGGTGGCCGTCGGCGGCTCCGGGGCGGACGGCTATCTGGATGTCACTGTGAACATCGGCTCCTTCCCTGGTAATGTCGCGCCCACCGCCGGCAGCATCAGCGGGCCCGCGACTGTGGCGGCGCGCAGCAGCGCCACCTTTACCATCAGCGCCAGTGATTCGAACGGTGACACGCTGGCCTACTCCTGGAATGCGCTGGATGGCAGTGTGAATGACAATGCCTCCAGCCACACGCACACCTGGACGGTCGGCGGCACCTACAACCTGACAGTGACCGTCAGCGACATGAAGGGCGGCAGCACCAGCGTGAGCAAGACCGTGACCGTCACCGATCCGCTCGATACTTGGTCGCAGTACAGCATCGGCACCACGCAGGACCTGCAGGACATCGTCTGGGGCAAGGGCCGCTTTGTCACCGCCGAATACTGGGGCAGCGTGTTTGAAAGCTGGGACGGGACCACATGGTCCGCCATCGGCGATCCTCCCAATTTCGACAACCAGCCTCGCCTCGCCTTCGGCAGCAATCTCTTCGTCATGGCGGGCAAAATCGTGAACGCTGCCGCCGCGCAAATTTGCTGGTCGTCCGATGGCCGCATCTGGAATCAGGCCGTGTTTCCAAATGGAGTGCCCCAGGTGCGGGAGGTGGCCTATGGCGGCGGCCAGTTCCTCGCCGTCGCGGACAGCGGCGTGGTCCTGCGTTCGAGCGACGGCAAGAATTGGTCTCTGACCACGGTGGGAACGGGACCGAACTTCCGGCACGTCACCTTCGATGGCAGCACCTGGATCGCCGTGGCTATGAATGCGGCGCAGTCTCGGCCGGAGGTGGTCTGGACATCGCTCGACGGCATTACCTGGACGCAGCGCAATCTGCTTGGTGTGGACACGTTCCGGGTCTTCGGGGCCGGTGGAGTCATGTATGCGCTTGGCTGGTATGCCGGCGTCATGTATTCCACGGACCACGGCATCACCTGGCAGGACGCGGCTCTGCCCTCTGGAACACGCTGGACGACCTACCAGATGGCGGTCAGTGACGACGGCGCTTTTTTTGCCATCGCCAGAGCCATGGACGAATCCGGCACACCCTATGCCCTGCTCGCCTCCACGGATGGCAGGCATTGGTCACGCACGACGGTGAACGGCGGCAACACCGCCGTGGGCGCATCCAGGGCGCTCGCTTTCGGCTTTGGCCGCTTCATCACGGTCGAAAGCGGCGGCGTCACCCGCGCCAGTGCGCCTTTCCATCCGACGAATGCCGCGCCCGTGCCGTCGTTCATCTCGCACCCCGCCACTGGCGTCGCGCGTCAGTTGGTTTCCTTCAGCGCCACAGCTTCCGACGCCGACAACGACCCTCTGGTCTATGCCTGGGATCTGGGATCACAATTCACCATCGCAGATGGCTCCGGCATCACCCCGGCCTTCGCCTTTGGCGGCAGTTACACCATCACCCTGCGCGTCAGTGACGGTCGTGGCGGACTCTCCACGCTCACTCAAACCATCAACGTCGCCGATCCCGCTCGCACCTTCACCCAACGTGCCAGCGGCACCACGAACAATCTCAACGCCCTGGCCGCCAACAGCTCCACCGTCGTGGCTGCTGGGGATGGCGGTGCTATTAGCACCTCCACGGACGGCGTCACCTGGACCCCCCGGAGTGTGACCGAATTCGCCTCAAACATTTACTTCCGCGCAGCGGCCTGGGACGGCTCCCAGTTCATTCTCGTCGGGGAGGACTACAACTTCACCATCTCCGCGTGGGTCGGGGTGGTTTATACCTCCACGGACGGCGCCACCTGGACCCGGCGCTTTCTCGGCACCACCGCCAGCTCACAGCTCTATGGAGTCGCCAGCAATGGCTCCCGCGCGGTGGCGGTGGGTAACAATGGCACGGTGCTCATTTCAAATGACAGCCTCATCTGGGGCAGCGGCACGGCGAGCGGTATCACCACGCAGACGCTCGTCGGCATCGCCTGGAACGGCAGCGTGTTTGCCTTCACGGGTTACACCAGCGGCAGCACGGTCGTGTTTACCTCCACCGATGGGAGCAGTTGGATGGACCGCTCACTCGGCGCAGGCGTGGCCACCTGGCAGGACCTGCGCAAGATCGCCTGGCTCAATGACCGCTTCGTTTCTAGCGGCTGGTATTCCTCCCTGCGAATCTCCACTGACAACGCCCAGACCTTCACCACCACACGGCCTGTGGCGGAGGAAACCCCCGCCATGGCCTATGGCGATGGGATTTACTACACCGCCGGTATCAACCACGATGCCAGTAGTGCGAACGTGGACGTGCTCTCCCTCGACGGCACGAATTGGTACTCCTTCAGCGCACCTACCACCAGCGACCGCAGTGCCGCCGTCTTCTTCAAGCACACCTTCATTTCCGCCGGGGCTGGCGGCAGCATCTGGCAGAGCGGTGACACCACACCTGCTCAAACCTTCGCCAGCTGGCAGACCGTTCACTTTCCCGGCGGCGGTGCTGGCTCGCATGCCGGGGACGACGCGGACTTCGATGGTGTGGCCAATCTCATGGAGTATGGCCTCGCTCGTGAGCCGTGGGTGGCTTCGGGGGTCAATGGTGCCGCTGGGGTCGGCTACCCACTCTCCCAGTCCAGCCGCGCCTGGCTGCATCTCGATCTGCCGGAGCCAGCCATGACTGACCTCATCTACACCGTGCAAGGCAGCAGCACGCTTGTGGGAGGCTGGGTTGTTCTGGCACAAAAGGTTGGTTCTGGTGCCTGGACGTGGCAGGTCGGTGGTGCATCACACGTCAGCCTCGGGACTGTCTCCAGTGGCCGCCTCCCGGTGGAAATCGGCATGCCGGACAGCGCGGATGGGCAGCCCCGCTATTTCCTGCGGCTCCAGATTTCCGCACCTTGAGATTCAAGGAGCGCAGAACAAAGACGCCTACGCGCAGGTGCATGAACATCGCCTGCGCGGGGGATGATCGTTTGTTCGACTTGCGCGTCATTGGGGCGTAAACAACCCGCTGCGCATGAAAATCCCTGTTGCTTACGAACTGAACGGCCGCCGCCGCTTTCTGCTGGTGCAGGACGGTGAGACGATCAGTGTTGGTCGTGGTGCAGAATGCCGCATTCGACTTGCGAGTGATGAAGCGCAGGAGGTGGAGCTGAAGGCCCAGTTTGTGAATGGGTGTCAGTTGGTGGTCGTGCATCCTGCCAATGGCAGCGTGCCCTATGCACAACCGCTGCCGTGGAAGCTCACACTGGCGGGGATTGAAGTGGAGCTGCACCGACCTTACCGACCCGAGCAGGGCAAGGCGGGGCACGAGTTGGTTTTGCAAGGTTTGAGCACGGGGGAAGCCCGACTGGTACTGCCACCCGACAAGCCGCTGCTGCTGGGCGCGAGTGAAGCCTGTGAGGTGGTCATTCCAGATGCCGGCTGCCCTGAGGTGCTGCTGGCCCTGTGGGCGGCGACAGGTGGCAAGGTGTTGGTGCAGGTGCTGGATGAGTCCGCCGTGGTGGGATGGGTCGGGCGTGCGGGTGAAAGCGAGGCTGAACTGGAACTGCCTGTGAGTTTGAGCATCGGCGGCAGGGTGCTGCTTTTCCACTCTGGCGAGGCAGCTTCCCTGACGCATCCCGTGGCGAAGCCGATGGTGACTTCGATTTTGGCGAAGAATGCCGACTATGCTCCCAAGATCATCGCACGGCAGGGAAGTCCAAGCGGCAGTGAGGAGGGCGGGATCCAATTGGTGAAAAAGGCGGAGCAGGCTCCGCCTAGCACGGGTCGGCCGGTGGTTCTGCCGCCGCCTGCGGTTCTCTCCACGGAGGAAGGGGTGCCGATCATGACGATGGAGGAGGCGGTCAATTCTCATCCCAAGCCCGTCACTCCCAAGGCATTTATTTTCGTGAGCTGGCTGCAGGTGGTGCTGAGCTTTGCGGTGGCGCTGGTGCCGGGGCAGGGGCTGCTTTCGCCAGAGCAGATCATGGTGCTGTGGTATGTCGCGGGTGGTTCGCTGATCTTGACGCTGCTGCTTGGTGTGGGGGTGTTGCTGAAATAAGCGGCTGGTTTTTTTCCCGCGGGTGTCATACAACGCGGCATGCCGCGCCACTCAGCGGGAAATGAATGGAACGCGCCATTGCCGACCAGCTCGAAGCCCTGCATCCCGACGCCTTTGGCTGGGCGCTGCATTGCTGTGCCGGCGAGCATGGGCGCGCGGAGGATGTGCTGCAAAATGCGTATCTCAAACTCGCGCAGGAAAGGGCGCGGCACGACGGGCGCTCCAGTTTCAAGACGTGGTGGTTTGGAGTGATCCGCTTCACGGCGCACGAGGAGTTCCGGAGGCTGCGCTATCGCGAATCCCTGCTGGGGAAGCTGCTGCTGCAACTGAGTGGCACGGCGCACGATCCGCACCCGTCGCCTGCGCGGAAGATGGAGCTGGACGAGCGAACGACCGAGCTGCGGCGCTGCCTGGCGCAACTGCCTGCACGGCAGGCGGAGGTGCTGCATCTGGTGTTTTACCAAGACCTTACGCTCAACGAGGCGGCGGAGGTGATGTGCATCAGCATTGGTTCCGTGCGCCAGCATTACGAACGCGGCAAAGCGCGCCTACGCACGCTGCTGCAACTCGACGATTTCCATGAACCCCAAGTCTGACGATGATCTGCTCGCGATTTTTGCGCACGCACGCCGACGTGATCGGGAAGACGCGCCTGCCTGGCGTCCGGAACTGCTGGACCAAGCCCCGCAACGGCCAAGCTTCGCAATGCGCTGGGCGCTGGTGGCCGCGAGTGTGATCGTGCTGGCGGTGTTCTTTACTCATATGCCGCCGCATGAGACGCCGCTGAGCGAGGCGTTGCCGCCGTTGTTCGACTCGCCGCCGGGCGAACTGTTTGCCAGCGTGGAGCCCTCGCTCCTGACCTTTGAAGCGCCTTCAGACTTTTTAATGCCTGATCAACTGAACCCCACCAATCCATGAAAAAGATCTTCTGCTGCCTTTTCCTCACCATCGCCAGTTTGCCTGCCGCTCAAGTCGAAGACTGGTTGAAAAGCGGGCTGCTGCATCCCGACATGATTGCTTCTGTGAGCGAGAAGCTGGCCCTGACGGAAGAGCAGCAGTCCAAACTCAACTCCCAGCTGAGTGAGGCGCGTGCGCAGGCTGAGCCGCTGGAGCAGGTGGTGCAGGAGCAAAAGAAAGCACTCGGTCTGCTGCTGAAGGACTCAAGCACCAGCGCCGACGTGGCGGCGGCGCAGCTCACGAAACTGCTGGATGCGGAGGCTGCGATCAAACAACTGCAACTGCGGGCGCTGATGGGGGTGCGCGATGTCCTGACACCGGAGCAACTGGCGATGGTGAAAAAACTTGGGCCGCCGAAGGTGGCAGAAAGCGGTGGTTTGGAGGCGAAAGTGAAGGAGAAAGCCGGCAAGCTGAGGGCTGCGGTGGAATCCATCGGCGTGCCGCCTACTGAAGCGATGAAATATCGCGGTGAAGAAATCGAAAAGCTGATCAAAAGCGGGGAATTTGCCCAAGCCGATGCCGAGCTGGATGAGCTGATGAAAGACTCGCGCTACAAAGAAATGGAAGCCGAGGTCGAGAAGGTGGATTTTGCCAAATTTGAGCCCGGCAGCACCGATCTCGACTCTCTGCGGGAACGCTATGAAGGCGTGAAGGGGGCGGGGGAGGAAATTATCTCGCTGCCATTGCTGCGCGAACTTGTGCAGGCCAAGGCAGCTTTTGAAGCCGCCAAGGAGGCGCAGGATGCTGACAAAGTGGGGCGCATTCTCACCTATGTGGAAGGCAAGCTGAAGAAGTAACCTCAAAGTCTCTGACTCATGCGCAGCTTATTCATCCTGCTGGCCCTTGGTGCGGCTTCCGCTTTTGCGTTAACACCGGATGAGGTCGATGCGCGGTTGCGCATGGCCTTGCAAATCGCACGTGAGCACAATGACCGCTCTCTCGTCGCGCAGGTGGAAAAACTGGGGCGTGATTTCAAAGGGGAGCTGCCCATGGATGCGGAAGCGCGTTTGCGTGCAGTGGAATCCGCCGTGGGCATTGATCCTGGCGGATGGTCGATGGCCGGCCAGCCGCTGTTTCATGGTACGGCAGAGATGAAGGCTCGGCAGCCCGAGTTGAACGCCCAACTCGCCGCCGCGATGGAGAGTGATGATGCTGCGAAGGTGCGAGCTGTGACGCAGGAAATGCTGAAGGTGCTTGGTGATCAGGCAGGCGTGCCGGATGGACGCCGAGCCGGAGTCAAAGCCGCACCATGCACGCTCAGCGAAGCAGCGGCGACCAAGCTCTTCCTCGACGCTTTGAAGACTGAAGGCCGGCGGGTGCGCCTGCTCAGCGAAGGCAAACCGCTGCCGGATCAGATGCTGCGAATCTATGCCGATATTTTAAATGGGGTGACGATCGTGCATCCTTCTGCCGAAAGGCATCAGCCGGGATCGTTGGGGGATCTCGACCGGCTGGCGAGCGGTCTCGCAATACTTCTGCTGAACCTGCAGCAACCGTCGGGCTTTTTTCCGTTTCCCGATCTGCGAGGCAAAAACATCCGCTTTGGAGACATGATCACGCGGCAGTTGGAAGCCGGAGCGGTCGAAGTCAAAGACGGCTGGTTGATCAACGCCGACCCGGATGGCGGCTCGCAGTTTGACACGGGTGTCTGTGGCACGGCGCTCCTTCAGGCCGGACTGCTGCATGGAAATGAGAGATGGAGGCAGGCCGGATTGCGTGCCGCGGACTGGGCACTGACGCAGAAATGCTGCGCGAACTTCAATTACAACGCCTTCTCCATCTCGCTGCTGGCACAGGCGTTTCGAGCTACAGGCGATGTGAAGTATCTCACCGGAGCCCTGAAGAAATTCCGTGTGGGTGTGGCTCCTGGCCAGGCCCCGAACGGCCGCTGGATGGACGCGCACAATGCGCGCACTGTTTATCACCAGATCATTCTGCGCGGGCTG
>NCCR01000202.1:16836-17350 GCA_002279765.1 Verrucomicrobia bacterium 12-59-8
GGGTTTAGCGTTGCCGGTAGAGAGCAAGGAGGAACGGATGGAAGTGGATGCGGTCATGAAACCGGCCCTCAAAGCGTTGCTGGATGAGTTTGACGCCATGGGGATGACCGTGGAAGCCCTGCCTGAAATGCAGACTTTGGCGGGTCTGTATCCCGATGATGGGCGCTTAAAAATAGCGGTGCAGGTGATGGCCGACAGCATAGTCGGCAAATGCAGCGATGGCCAGCGGGTGAAGATGGGGTCTGCTGTGGCCCAACTGGCGGCGGTGGCGGCTGGGTTGAAACCGTAGAAAAGTTTCGTTTGCCTTTGGCAAGTTTCCGGCGATAAAACGACGCAAGTCACCTGTTAAGGGTCAGGCTCAGTCGTTCATCAGGTGATTTTGAATCCGTTGGTGTTCATATACCGATGATCGGGACTGGTTCTGACACGAGGCAGAGGACGGCACCCAACAACGATAAAGATATGAATACCAAGATGTACGTGGGCAATCTGCCCTTCGCCGCTCAAGAACAAG
>NCCR01000203.1 GCA_002279765.1 Verrucomicrobia bacterium 12-59-8
GGGATTTGGCGGCGGCGCTGCGGTCTTTGAGGGCGGAGTAGATGTCGCCGCCGAGGAGGGAGGAGATGTCCACTTTGATCTTTTCGCGGCCGGCTTCGTTCTCGTTGATCTCGTCGCCGTTGATCGGTCCCGCCTGGTATTTGGGGAACATGATGGCGACCTCGGGGCAGACGCGGGAGCAGGCAGGGCAGTTGGTCTTGCAGTTGTCGTTGTTCTGCACCTGGATCTTGTTGTCGTCGCTGACGCCATAGACATCGAAGAGGCAGAAGCTGAGGCACTGCATGCAGTTGGTGCAGCGGGAGTAGTCGATGACGGGGAACCAGGGCTTCCACTTGCCGGGTTCGTTCATGGTTTTCTCGCCACGGGATTTGTCCACCAGCGCGACGATGGCGTCAGGCTCCAGGCCGGTGATGTCGCAGGTGTCGATGGTGATCTTGCCGGTGGCGTCTTCCAGCGCGGGGGCTTTGCCCTCAAAGGCGCCGAGCACGAGGAGATTGCGCTCGTCATGCGGCATGGCTGGCGCGCCGAAGCTGCTGCGGGTGACGGTGTAGCCTTTGTCGAGCAGGGCCATCATGACCTTGGCACGAGACTCGGCGGGAAGCTGGATGCTGCCATTTCCTTCGTAGAGGACGACGCGGAGCGGGCGGTGGGTGTGGGTGATCATGGCGCGTCGGTTAAAGTTCCAAGTTTGAGGTTTAAAGTTTCAAGTTGCCGGAGGTCTCGGTTTGATGCGGAGCGCGGAGGGTCAGGCGGCGGTTGCTGGCTCGGCGTTGAGGAGGGCGTCGGCGATTTCCTGCGCGGTCTGGGTGCGCATGTTGAGGATCTCGGTGTCTGCAGGCAAGGGGAAGCCGGCCTGCTGGAAAAGGCCTTTCACGGCACGGGGATAGCAGGCGGCGATGCGGAGCTTGCCGCAGGAGGCGATGGCCTGCAGGCGGGGGTCGCGATGCGCGGCCATCTCGCAGAGATCGGAGACTGTTTCAAAGCTGGCGTTCGAGTCGCAGAGTTTCTGCAGGACTTCGTTTTTAACGCCGGTGGGAACGACCTGGGCGTAGGCGCAGCGGCAGTAGAGGATGGTGGCGGGGGTGCTCAAAAGGGCGCTGGAAAAGGTGGGGAACAGTGTGGGCTCAGGTGGCGTGCTACGCAACACCGGCGAAGCAGGGCATGACGAATTCAGGCACAAAGCACAAAGTCGGCGCAGGGCCGACTTTGTGATTTGGCGGGAATCGATTTGTACGAAGGCCTACGAGGTGGTCTTGCGCTCGACGTTGAGGCCCATCTTGCGGTAGAGGGTGGCGATGGAGACGCCGAGCATGCTGGCGGTCTTTTCGCGGGAGCCGCTGTTGTACTTGAGCGTCTCCTGAATGAAGGCGCGCTCTTGCCCCTTGATGAAGTCATCAAGCGTGGAGCCGATGGGGAGCTTGGTGATACCCTCGGTGGTGGAAGGGGTTGGAATCTCGATCTGTTGAGTGACTTTGGCCGGCAGGTCGGAGGGGCGGACACGGTCGCCTTCCGCAAAGGCGCAGGCGCGTTCGATGGCATTGCGCAGTTCGCTGACGTTGCCGGGCCAGTTGTACTTCTCCAGGAATTCGATGGCACCAGTGTCGATGGTCTTGGGCTTGGTGTCGGTGCGGTCGGCGAGGTCTTTGAGGAAATGCTCGACGAGGGGACGAACGTCCACACGGCGCTCACGCAGCGGCGGGATCTTGAGGGGAACGACGGAGAGCTTGTAGTACAAGTCTTCGCGGAACTTGCCTGCTTTCACGGCGTCTTCGAGAGACGTCGTGCTGGAGACCACGAGGCGGAAATCTGCGCCACTGGAGCCATTGCCCCAGCCTTTCTTTGACTGCGCTTCATCCAGAAAGGTGTTCAACTGGGCCTGGATGCGGGCCGGGAGCTGATTGACCTCCGCCAGATGGATGGTGCCACCGGAGGCGCGATTGAAGATGGCGGTCTGGCCGAAGAGCTCGGTTTCGAGCGCATCTTCCGGCATGGCGCTGCATTGCAGTTCCTTGTAAGGAGAGCTGCTGCGGCGGCTGGCCTCATGCAGCGCCCGGGCGACCATGTGCTTGCCTACGCCGAATTCGCCTTCGAGGAGGACCGGGCTGTCGTTGTTGGCCACGCGGCGGACGATGTCAAAAATGCGCTGAATGGCATCGCTGTGGCCGATGAGTTTCGAAGATGAGGCGGAACGCAGCGTGGAGCTGGGAATGCTGGTGGGGGTGGCGGCGGCGATGCCGTTGCGCTGCAGGGCCTGATTCACCGTTTTGATCAGATCGCCCAGATCGAAGGGCTTGGTGAGGTAGTCGAAGGCGCCCAGGCGCATGGCTTCCACGGCGGTTTCCACGCTGCCATGGCCGGTGACCATGATGACGGCGGTGCTGGGGAACTGATCCCGGCACATGCTGACGAGATCCAGTCCGTTTACATCGCCAATGCGCAGATCCACAATGACGAGGTCAGGCTGGTTGGAACGGATGGCCGCAATGCCGTCAATGCCGGTGGTGCAGCCAAAAACTTGGTGACCCGCAGCTTTGCAAAGCTTGGTCATGAGTTCGAGAATGGCGGCTTCGTCGTCTATGATTACTAGTTTAGCCATATTATTATCGTGAAGTGAGAGGCATGGTTGATTGTTAAATAAGCTAAACGTTTCGCAGGATTGCGTCAATTTAAGATTCTCAAAAAAGAGAATGAGGTCATTTGGGGGCGCGCAGGAACCCAGATGCAAGTGCTGTCAGAGCCTGATTGGATGGCCTTTTCAGGTCCTCAGCCGCGCAGCAGGGGCGCTTTGTAAACCAGGATTTTATGCGGTGAGGCTGGGGCATCGCAACTCTTGTTCCCTACGAGGGTTTCTTCTCCCGCAGCCAACCTCAACAGCACTCTCACATGAAATCCAAAACCAACCAACTCGCCTGGCTTTGTGGTGCTCTCGCTCTCAGCGTCGCCCCATTGCAAGCCCAAGAATCCAAGTCCGCAGATCAGCCGCCTGCGGCTGCGCAACCTCTTCCCGCAGCTCCCAAAGCAGACGCCCCGCCCGCGCCTGCGCGGCGTGATCAGCCGCGTCCGGACGAACGCCGGGAGAGCGCTGCACCCAGTCCTGACAACCTGCGCGAGCCGCAACGCCGCCCAGAAATGGGAGGCCAGCGCGATGGCGCACAGCCGCAGCGCGACGGGCAGCGTGGACCGGTGAATCCCCCCAACGCAGGCAATCGCAATCCCGATCAGGGCCCTGGACACGAAGGCTTTCGCCGTCCGCCCATGGAGGGGCAGCGCGGTGGCGAGCCTCAGCGGGGGGACTCGCGGCCGCAGGACAATCGTGGCCCGATGAGTCCCCAACACGAAGGTAATCGAGATCAGGAGCATGCGGGACGCCAAGAACACTTTCGCCAGCCCCAGGGACCGCGTGGCAAGGAACAGGGAGGCTTCCGGCCTCGCGCAGAAGGCCGTGGTCCGCAGTCATTTGCGCAGCGCGGAGGGGCTGGTTCACCGCGTGGTGGCGAAGGCTTTCGCCCGCCTCAGTGGGGCCCGCAGCGTGAGCAGATGCACCGTGGTCGTGGTCCCCAGGGCAGGATGGGGAATCGGTTTGGCGGGCGTCAGCAGCCGCAGCAGTTCGGCAGACCGCGTCAGGGGTCGAAATTCGGAGGTCAACGCCGTCCTGAACCCCGTTTTGAACAGCGTCGCGGCCCCGCCCCGCAGCAGTTTGGGTCACAACGCGGTGGTGAGCGCAATGGCTCAGGCTCCCAGAACTTTGAGCGCCCGATGCACCAGCCCCAGCATGGTGGGCAGGGACAGCGTGGCCAGCCGCCGATGAATCATGAGCGTGGCCGCGAAGGCCCGCCGCGTGATCGCAGCGTGTGACACTTGCGGGTGTTGAACTCCATGGCTTGGCGGCCCGGGGCACCGGGCCGCTTTTTTTGCGTCTTTGAGAGGGGCATTCGCGTCTCGTGAGTTGTGTTTGTACAAACGAACTCCATAGTCCCACTGCCCGCAGTCCTGACGGAGTGCCACGAAACCCACTGCATGAGCTTGGTCAAAAAACTCGCCAAAAAGTTCAACACGAAAGCGCAGACCTCTGCGAACGGAGTTCATGGCCCGGCTGAGCTGCCATGGTGGTCGCCGGAGCGTTGGGCACATCTTTGGAATGGGCAGCCGCAGGTGTCCGCCGCCTCTGCCGCCACCGCCAACACCATGCTGCCGGTGCTGATCGAAGTCTTTGCGGCTTTCAGCAAACTGGACGGAAACATCGAGGAGGAAGAAGTCGAATCCAGCCTCGGCTACCTGCGCTACGATTACCCTGAGGCGATCTACGCTGACATGCGCCGCCTTTACTTTGAGGCATTGCAGGAGCCGCAGGATCTGACGCAGCGCGCGAAAGAACTCAGCCACAAACTCAGCCAGGAGCAGAAAATCCTGCTGGGCGTGCAGTTGTACCTGCTCATCTCACGCGCGCAGCAGAATCAGCGGCAGATGGTGGAGTTCTACCTCTTCATGACGAATCTGGGCATTGCCGCCCAGGCCATCGACATTGTCTATCAGCTCAATGCCGGAGACAAACCGCCGGAAGAGGGGTTTTCCACCAAGGGCGGGCAGCCTCTCGATACGTTGCGCATCGGTGCCACTAAGAACTGCGACGTGCTGCTGCGCTCCCTTTCAGATGACTGCTCGGTGGTGGCGTTCCGGTTTCAAAACCTAGTGCTGCTGAAAAACACGGGCAGCATTTCCATCCTGGTGCGCAGTCGTCGGCAGCCGCCTGGAGAGTTCTCGCGGTTATATCCCGGAGAGCGTGTGGTGCTTGAGGACGTGACCCTGGACTACAATGACCTGATCACCTACTTCAACTCCAAGAAGACGCTGTCAGGCACGCAGATCTACCTGACGCTCACGGAGAATGGCAGCGCAGAAATCGCCCCGCAGCGCACGCGGGGCACCAACCTGCGCCTCAGCTTCGGCCTGGGCGTCACGGTGGAGGCTCTGCGCACGACCAAAGCGACGCTCAATGGCGTGGTGCTCAGCAGCGGCACGGTGGTGGAGGCTAGCATTGAGGACAGCATCATCGCTCATGGAGAAGTGGAAATCGCCCTGCGCGATCTGCGGGTGCGTGCGCAGGAGTTTGGCGGACAGTTCCGGCTGGAAGGCAGCCGCAACACCTACCTCGTTTCCAACAAGCCCGAACTGCTGGACGAAGGCGACATCCTGCTCTCTGAAGACACCGATGGTGAGATCTTGCTGCGCATTGAGTGCAACTACGCACAGAAAACCGGCGTGCTCGAAGTGCTACGCTCCTCGCGTCCGCTCTACATCGGCCTAATACCGGTGCGCGACCGCATCACGCTCAATGACGGTGATACCATCACGCTGGGCGAAGGCCAGTACCTGCGCTGTCACTTTGCCGATCGCATCATCGAAGAGGAGCGCAATACCGTGCGTCAGATCGAGGTGCGCGAACTCAGCCACCGCTTTGACGGCCGCGACACCGCGCAGGATGGCGTGAGCTTCATCGCCCGCCGTGGCGAGATGATTTGCGTCATGGGACCCAGCGGCTGCGGCAAAAGCACCCTGCTGCGCATTCTCGGTGGGCAGCTCAAACCCAAAGGTGGCGAGGTGCTGATGAACGGCCTCGCGCTGTATGACAACCTGCACAATCTCACGCCCTACATCGCCTACATTCCGCAGGAGGATGCCTTTGACCCTTTGCTCAAGGTGCAGGAAAACCTCGACTTCTCGGTGGCGGTACGCTGTCCGCATTTGAAAACCGAGGAACGACGCAAGCGCGTGGATGCCAAGCTCGCAGAACTCGGCCTGGCCGACCTGCGTGACAGACTGGCAGGCACTCCGCAGCAGAAATTCCTCAGCGGCGGCGAGCGCAAGCGTCTCAATGCGGGCCTCGACATGATCGGCATCTCCGACGTGTACCTGTTCGATGAGCCGACCTCAGGCCTGTCCTCTAAGGACAGCGAGCACGTGCTCGAAATCATCCGCAGTCTGGCGCGCAACAAGATCGTCATCACTTCCATCCATCAGCCCAGTTCGCGACTGCTGCAGATGTTTGACAAGGCCCTGCTGCTCGACAAGGGCGGCAAACTTGCCTACTTCGGCACGCCGCAGGGCATGATCGAGTACTTCTGGCGCGTGTATCACACGGAGACCGGCCAAGTCGGCGATGCCGATGCCCAGCCGCCGGACAAGCTCACGCCGGACTTCGTCTTCGATGTACTCGAAACGCCGCTGCGTGACATCAGCGGCGACATCATCCATGAGCGCAGCGCAGACGGGCATCTCGTGGCCGCACGCCGCTTTCCGCCGAACTTCTGGCGCGACTCCTACCAGCGCCATCTTATCATGGAGAGCATGGCGAAGCAGAAGGCCGCGCCGGGCAGCACCAGCCTCATCGCCCGGCCAAAGCGGGATGAAAGCCAAAGCGCCAGTCGCATGCGCAGCACGCCAAAGCCGCCGAAGCACACCTTTCGTGAGGAGAGCATCCTCTTCTTCACCCTGCTGAAGCGCGCCTTCCTCAGTAAGCTGCGCAATCGTACGAACCTGCTCACGACCCTGCTCGAAGCTCCATTGCTCGCCTATCTCATCTCCAGCGTGCTCAAGTACTCTGAGGAGGAGAACTACACTTTTGCCACCGCCTTCCACATCCCGACGTATCTTTTCATGAGCCTGGTCGTGGCCATGTTTCTGGGGCTCACCAACAGCGCTGATGAAATCATTCGTGACCGCCACACCCTGAGCCGCGAGCGCAATCATAACCTGCGTACGTTTTACTACCTCTGCGGCAAGATCATCTCGCTCTCCACCTTCGCGCTCGCCCAGTGCGTGATCTACCTGCTCATCGGCAACTGGGTGCTCGAAATCCGCGACATGTTCCTCATTCACCTGTGGTGGATGTTCCTCACCTCGCTCACCGGTGTCTGCCTCGGCCTCTTCATCTCCAGCATTGTCAGTGACAACCGCACGGCGGTGAACGCCATCCCGCTCCTCCTCATTCCGCAGATCATTCTGGGCGGGGCGCTCATCAAGTACGAGGAGATGAACAAGAATCTCGACCTCGTCTATTCCGTGGGCAAATGGCTCAAAAAATCCGGCAATGACGAGGAAAACGCCAGCAAGCTCAAGGTGCCCTTTATCTGCCAGTTCATGCCGCTGCGCTGGTCCTACGAAGGCATGGTCATTTCACAGTCCAAGCTCAACCCGCTCACGCGCAACCAGGACTTCCTCGACGAACGCATCCAGTCCCTCCTGCCGCCTTCCGGTGCGGATATGAGCGACCGCCAGCGCCATGAACTGGAGCTTACCAAGCAGTCCCTCGCGGTCGTTTCCGGCTTGTATGCCGAGAATCCGCGCGAGATCTCCAAGCGCCTCGGCTCCATCCGCGATGCCGTGCTGAGCGGCCGCATCGAGCCCCCCATGCTCGACAGCATGCTGCAGCAGAACGACGGCGTTAGCGCCGAGGAAATTTACGTGAACCGCAAGGTGCTCGACCTCGTCACCAAGGCCGAGATGGAACGCGAGGACTACCGCCGCAAGACCAGCCCCAACGTCTTCTTCGGCACCCGCAAAACCTACTCGGGCACCAAGTACAACACTCTTTGGATCAACAGCATCGTCATTCTCTTCTCACTGTCACTCATCATTGCCGCCGTGGAACTCAGTCTGC
>NCCR01000027.1 GCA_002279765.1 Verrucomicrobia bacterium 12-59-8
GGCGGTCGGCGAACTCCTGCATTTCCATTTCCATGGAGCGTATTTCCTTCATCTTCTCGCCCAGTTCGGCACCGTACTTCGCACGTTGTTCGGGGGTGATGATGGGATCCTGGGCGATCTTCTGAAGCTTTTGGGCCTCGTTGGCCAGATTCTTGTAAAGATCCTGACGCTCATGCATCTCCTGGGCGGCCTTTTCGTAATTGGCCTTGTATTTCTCTGCGGCCGTTTTGGTTTTGTGAAACTCCTGAAAGACTTTGGACATGTCGATCACACCGATTTTGAGATCGGCTGCCTGGAGGGTGACGGTGGTAAGGAGAAGGGCGATAAACGCGCTGCGAATCATAAGGATGGGAGTTTGGACGGGATTGGAAGGACAGACAAACAAAATGTCCGATACAAGCGGCTAGAACTTGTAGCCCATGTTGAACTGGAAACGACCGCCGTTGCCTGATCTGACGTCCTTGCCGATCGGAACTGCATAGTCAATGCGGATTGGGCCGACAGGAAGGAACAGACGCATGCCGATGCCTGCATCAGAGTACACCGTGCCATCGCCAAGGGTCGCACCGGTGGCTCCAGAAATGGTGCCGATGTCGCCGAAGAACACTACGCGCGGCGATTTTTCCGTGTTGGCGGTGATGTGAACTGGGACGGAAAATTCGCTGCTGGCGTAAATGGAGGTCAGGCCGCCGATGGGCTCCCCCGTGAGGTCCTTGGGACCAGCATGACGATAAGCGAAGCCGCGCAGATTGTTGGCACCGCCGAGGAACTGGCGCTCAAAAATGGGCACCCGCCGGCTGCCTTCCCAACTGTTTACGAAACGGAACATGCCTTCGAAACTGAGGATGGTGTCTCCCGGCAGGTTGAAATACTGCTGGCCGCCGATGTTGCCGCCGTAAACCGGGACATTGCCGCCCAGACCGGACGCGAGCAAGCCCGCTTCAATCTTGTGGCCGCTGCGCGTGATGAAGACGCTGTCGCGGGTGTCATGTACATAGTTCGCATCAATCTTGCTTTGAATGTAAGATCCGGCCTCCTGGGCGATGAGAGCAGAGGCACCGCTGGCAATGCTGCCGATTTTGATCTGCTGGAGCGTGTAGGTGCTCTCAATGTAGGAGTGCTCGCCCAGGCGTTTGCGCAAGCCCGATGAGATGCCGACGTTGGTCTGCGTGAAGAAGTTGGAGAGGTAGTAGAGGTTGTGGAAGAACGCCTCAACCGTGAGAGCCAGTTCGCGTCCCAGGAACCACGGCTCGGTCCAGCTGACGGTGACGTCACGACGTAGCGCACCCGCGCGGATGTTGGTGTTGAACCGCTGGCCGCCGCCGCGGAAATCCTTCCAGTCGTTGATGTCAAAGTTGGTCTGGGTCACCTGGATGAATCCAGTGATGCTGTCGATGGAGCTGAAGCCGGCGCCGAAATTCACCGTTCCGGTGGACTGCTCCGCTACGTTGATGTCCACATCCTTGTAGCCGGGCTGTGTGGTAGGGGTGTTGCGTATGTCCACCGTGCTGAAGTAGTTCAGGTTTTGCAGGCGGCTTTTACCAGCGTCGATTTTCACGGTGTTCAGCTCCTCGCCTGGCGCAAAGGGCAGCTCGCGACGGATGACTTCGTCCTTCGTGACCGAGTTTCCAGAGATGTTGACCTTGCTGATGTAGGACTTGGTGCCTTCCGTGATATTGTAGGCTACGGCGACTTGCCCGGCACCGGTCTCCAAAATGCTGGTCTCCACCCGTGCGTCGGCGTAGCCACGCGAGCCGTAGTAGTCCTGAATCATTTTTTCATCAGCCTTGATAAAGCTGCCCACATAAGGGAAGCCGGGCTCGGTCTTGATGCCCTGCATCAGCACCTCGTTGGTGAAAATGGTGTTGCCGGAGATTTTGACCGCCGACACATCATACTTGGCACCTTCATTGATCACATACACCAAGTCCATCTGCTTGGCGGAGACCGGTTCACGGCGCACTTCGGTCACCTTGGCATATACATAACCCTGATCCTGGAAGGACTGCTCGATTTTCTTGATGTCCTCCTGTAGATCCTGGTTGTTCAGCTTGCCCTTTTTCCCCCAGAGGTTCCAGATGTGGTGCTCTTGGGACTTGATCTTGCCGCGCAACACACGCGACTTGATGGCGGTGTTGCCTTCAAAGCGGATGTCATGAATGATGCCGCGCGCGCCTTCGTCGATTTTAAATGTCACCGTTGAGAACCCCTCGCGGGCGGACGGGGTGATGTCGTAGCTCGCGGTCACATCGGAGAACCCCTTCTTCTCATACACTTCCACCACCTTTTGCTGCGCGGCGGAAAGCTTGATGTCATCCACCGGATCCCCCACTTTGACCGCGATGTCCTTGCGCAGCTTCGCATTGTCGATGGCGGTGTTGCCGATGAAATTGATCTCGGCAATGCCGCCGCGACCGACGATTTCAACGATCACCTTGACGCCGCCCGCCACGTCCACCGCGTGGATGTCCAGGTTTTCCACTGCGCCGGTGCTGTAGAGCGCACGGATGTCGCGTTCGACGGATTCGTTGGTGAATGGCTGTCCCACCCGTGTGGACATCTGGCTGCGAATGCGGTTTTCATCCAGTTTTATCGCGCCTTTGAGGACGATCTGAACCTCCTGCACGATTTTTTTTGCCACCGGAGCCGCCGGGAGGCCCACCTGGGCAGGCGCCTGCTGAGGCGTGACGATCAAAACTGTGACAGCCACAATTGAAAACAACGTCAGGCGAGACAGGTGGTGGGATCCGTAATTCATAGGCATGGACAGAGTGGACAGACGGGATAAAGGCCGGGCGGCGAGGCACGGCCAAACGTGGACAAGACAGGCCTGCATTACTGCTTCCGCACCGCGCCACGTCAAGGCGTAAGTTTTAAGTGGGTTCTTGCCATTTTTTGCGGCCATATCATGAATAGTTGGCGGGCAGGCGGTTTTCGTTCTTGTATGGTGGAGAAAAACGAGGTTCTCAGCACCTGAAATGCTGCGGCAACAGTTACGTCACAAAGCATGTCCCGTTCCAATGTGCGCAATTACATCCAGCTGCATCTGGTCGTGCTTGCCTGGGGGCTGACGGCGATCTTGGGCAAGCTCATCCTGCTGCCACCCGTGGATGTGGTGCTGTGGCGGACATCGCTTGCGGCGCTTTGCTTTGCACTGCTGGCCCGGTGCATGGGGCATTCGCTTTGGGTTTCGCAGCGCAGAATTTTAGCGATGCTCGCCGTGGGCGTCATTCTTGGCCTTCACTGGATTTTGTTCTTCTGGTCTGCGCGACTGGCCACCGCATCCGTCTCACTGGCGGCATTGCCCACGGCCATGCTCTGGTGCTCGCTGATTGAGCCTGTCATTGACGGATCTAGGCGCTGGCGGCCGGCCGAGCTTCTCGTGGGCGTGGTCATGGTGGGGGCGGTGTGGCTCATCTATCAGGTGGAATTCCGCTACTGGCTCGGCTTTTCCGTGGCCATCGCCGCTGCGGTGCTGGCCGCATTCTTTGCCACCTTGAGCAAGCAACAGGTCGCCCGGGACACGCACTGGAGCGTCATTGGCTGCTATCAGATGAGCGGTGCCTTCCTCGCCGCGTGCATTTCACGCCCCTTCTTGGAAAGCGGACTGATGCCTGGTCTGCCAGATGCTGCCACGGCATTTTGGCTCGGTGTGCTAGCTCTGGTATGTACCGTGGCCGCCTACGCGGGTTTCATGGACGTATTGCGCCGCGTCAGCGTCTTCACGGTCAACGTCGTCTATAACATGGAGCCGGTATATGGCATCGTGCTCGCAGCTTGGGTGTTTGGGAAGGCCGAGTTCATGAGCGCGGGCTTCTATCTTGGCTCATTGGTCATTGTCGCCGTCGTGCTGATTTTGCCATGGATTCGGCGCTGGGTGGAAAGGTGAGAGTGCTGGACATGCCGCACTGCGTGGGCTTGCATCGCTGACACGTGAACCGCCTCCGCCACATTCTTGTCTCCGCCTCTGCAGGTTCCGGAAAAACCTACCAGCTGGTGCGGCGGCATCTGCATTTGCTCGCACTCGGGCAGCGGCCGGAGGGCATCGCGGCGATGACCTTTACGCGAAAGGCGGCGGGTGAGTTCTTCCAGCGCATCCTGCAGCGGCTGTCCGTGCTCTCACAGCACGGCGAGAAGCCGGAGCAATACTTCGCGGGAATGGCACCTTTGCCGGAGCAGTGGCCGGAGTTTGTCGTGCTCCTGCGCAGGGTCACGCAGCGGCTCCACCGCCTGCGCCTGGGGACGATGGACAGTTTTTTTGCCAACATCACCGCCTGCTTTCCGCTGGAGCTCGGCCTGCCGCTTGGTGCCAGTGTGATGGCCGAAAATGAATCGGCGCAGGCGCGGCGGGAGGCGCTGGATGCGCTGCTGGAACGCATTCATTCCTCTCATGATGATCACGCGGGCCGTGCGCTGCTCGAAGGATTCAAGCAGGCCACCTTTGGCATCGAGGAGCGCAGCGCGGCGAGCAGTCTGGAGTCCTGGATCAACGATCACCACGCCACTTGGCTTGACAGCGGGGATGGTTCACCCTGGGGAATGCTGCCAGGGCTGGAGCTGGCAGATGCCGGGAACCTCACGGCTGCGCTCAATGACCTGCGGGATCGTTTTGTGCCTCGCACTGATGAAGGTGCCCGGTTCTTGGAAGAATTGATCTCTCAAGCCTCGGTCTTGGAGCCGGGAGCCACGCTGCCACCTCGGGTGAAGTATTTTTTGGATAAAACGACCGCTGTCTGGGAGGATCTAAAGTCGGGCAGGGCTGAAATCGGCTGGGGGAGAGGCAAGAAATCTGAACTCACCGGGCAAACGGCCCGTGCCTGGTATGGTGTTGCCGAGGCGATCCTCAATCATGAGCTGATCTGCCGTGCGCAGCGCACACGGGGCATGGCGGCGCTCATGGCGCTGTATGAGGCCGAGTACGTGCGCCGTGTACGCTCACGCGGCCGACTGTCCTTTGCCGATGTGCAGCGACTGCTGGCGGCAGCGACAGCCGATGGCTCGGAGTGGGCGGATGGTGAAAGCGGTGATCTTTGGTTCCGGCTCGACGGACGTTATGACCACTGGCTGTTTGATGAGTTTCAAGACACCAGCCGTGTGCAGTGGAATGTCGTGCGCGGATTGGTGGACGAGGTGATGCAGGATGACACCGGCAGGCGCAGCTTCTACGCTGTAGGGGATCCGAAACAGTCCATCTACCTCTGGCGGCAGGCGGAGCCGGGTCTGTTTGACGATGTGCTGCGCGAATGGCCGCATCAGGACCAGGACGGGCTGGAGCCGCAGACGCTCAGCCAGTCCTTTCGCAGCGCTCCGGCGGTGCTGGATGCGGTGAATGCGGTGTTTGCAAACACGGCAGGCATCGAAGCGGTGCTGCCTGGCTGCACCGCCGGGTTTGCCTTCAAAAAGCACGTGGCTACAGAGCGGAATCAGCAGCTTAGCGGTTATACGGCGCTGCTGAGCGCGCCGAATGAAGAGGGCCAGCGCAATCCCTCCACCACACCCACGGTGACGGCGCTGCTGAACGAGATCCGCCCGCTGGAGCGCGGGCTGACCTGCGCGGTGCTGGTGCGTGGCAACAAGAATGCCAATGACGTTGCGGAAGAACTGCGGGCGACGACGGGCATGGAGGTCGTGTGCGAATCGCAGATCCATCCTGCCACGGACAATGCGGTCACGCTTGCCCTGCTCTCGCTGCTGCAACTGGCGGCGCATCCGGGGGATACCCTGGCGCTGGAGCATCTCAAAATGACACCGCTGTGGCCGCAGATCGAGTTTCCTGGGCAGGGCTGGCCGCTGACCTGCCATCAGGTGCGTGAATCCGTGTTTGAGCGCGGCTTTGTCGGCTTCACGGAAGTCTGGACCCGGCATGTGCGCACACTGCTGCCGGAGATGGACGCTTTTCATGAGCTGCGGCTGCGTCAGTTTGGTGAAATGGCCGCCGAATTCGACGCGGGCGGTTCACGGGACATCGATGCGTTTCTACAGCATGCGCGTGACATGCCGATGCAGGTGCGGGGTGCGGCGAACGCGGTGCAGGTGATGACGGTACACAAGGCCAAGGGCCTGGAGTTCGATGTGGTCATTCTGCCTGATCTGAATGGTGATGCGATGGATCACGTGCGGCGGCGTTCGCTGATCGTGAACCGTGATGCGCAGGGTATTTCCTGGGTTCTACAGGAGCCGCCACGCATTTTTGCGCCGTTGCATGAGGCTCTCAATGAAGAGATGGAGGTTTCAAAGCAGCGCTCGGGTTTTGAGTCGCTCTGCCGCCTGTATGTGGCGATGACGCGGGCCAAACGCGGCCTGTATCTGATAGCAGAGCCACCGCCGAAGACGAAGGAGCCCTCGATGCGAGAGGCGCAGTTTTTGCGCCGGATGCTGGGTCTGGAGGGGGATGCCGAAGCAGGCGCGTCGTATTTGATCGAGTGGCAGACGGGGGACGCGCAGTGGTTTGCCACATCGCTCGGCGCAACGCGCCGGCCACCGGAAGCGGCGGTGGTGCCGCGTCCGCTGGGAGAGTTGCTGCGGGAGTTCCAGCCGCTGGCCAAGCGCGTGACGCCTTCGGGAGAGGAAGATTTTCAGGTGAAGGGCAGCATGCTCTTCAGCGCGGGGCGTGAGCCGGGCCGGAGATTGGGCAATCTGGTACACGAGCTGCTGGCCCATGTGGAGTGGTGGGATGCTACGTCTAGCATGGCTGCTCTCGAATCGCGCTGGCAGGCCTCAGGTTTGTTGCGCGGGGAGGCGGTGGAGACGACGGCGGTGGCGATGGTGCGTGGGTTGCTGCATTCTGCCGCAGCCCGGTTTGCCTTTGCCAAACCTGCGGCGGAGGCCCAGGCATGGCGGGAGCGCCCCTTTGACCTGATTCACCAAGGAAGCTGGATCAGTGGCGTGTTTGACCGTGTCGTAATCCAAGGGAATTCGGTGCGACTCATTGATTTCAAGACAGATGAGGCGGCGGACGACGAGGCTTTGGCTGAAAAAGTGGCGGGTTATCGTCCGCAGATCATGCTGTACCGCCAGGCGCTGGTGCGGTTGACGGGCCTGAAGCTGGAGCAAATTGAGTCCGCCCTGCTGTTTACCCGAAATTGCCGTCTGGTGGACGTAAAGTGATTTTTTTTGAATCCAGGCCGCCTTTGATGACGCAAAAACTTGTGTGAACGCAATAGCTCTGGCATGGAATCCGCGCTTCGTAGCCTTTTCGGCGCGACCTGCCCCCGAACCCCTCATGAGCCAGCCAGAACTCAGCGAAGAAGACCTGCTCCAGCGTGCTGGACGCGGGGATGCGCGCGCGTTCGACCAGCTCTATGACCGGCTGGCACCGCGGCTCTTTGGCCTGCTGCGCCAGATGCTGCATGACGAGCGTGAAGCCGAGGATGTGCTGCAGGACGGCTTTGTGCTGCTGTGGGAACGCGCCGCGACGTTTGATGCCGAGCGCAGCAGGGCGTTTACGTGGGCGGTGATGCTGTTCCGCCACAAGGCGATCGACCGCATGCGCATGCTGGGGCGGCGCAACCGTCTGGTGGACAGCGCAGCGCTGGAACAGACCACTCTGGTGGCATCTTCCCATTCCGGTGTGGACGAAGAGGTGCAGGCCCACGAACGCAGCGTGGTGGTGGGCGAGGCGCTGAACGAACTGCCGAAAGAACAGCGCCAGTTGATTGAATTCGCTTTCCTTAAGGGCCTGACACATCATGTGATCGCTGAATCGCTGGGCATACCGCTCGGCACCGTGAAGACCAACATCCGCCGCGGGCTGCTGCGCCTGCGCGATCTTTTGAAAGGAGGCGCATGATGGACGAGGAGCGATTTGAAGAACTGGCCGCCATGAATGCCCTTGGCATGCTGGAGAACGACGAGAAGCGTGCCCTGGATGGTGCCATCGCGCGCGACAAAGACGTACGCTTGCTCACCATGGAACTGGAGGAGGTGACAGCGGAACTGGCCTGTCTCATCAAGCCGGTGCAACCGCCTGCGAACATGAAGAAACGCATCCGTGCCAAGATGCGTGTCAAAGGTGTCAAGGGTGCCTCACTGTCGCGTGGCGTCGTCATTGGCGGCGCTGGCTGGGCGCTGGCGGCCGGCTTTGCCCTGGCCTCGGTCTGGCTCTGGCAGGATCGTGCTGGCATGACCCGGCAGCTTGCGGCCGCTTCGCGCGCCATGGCTCCGGTGAACCCGGTCACCCCCGCAGTGGATGATGGCAAAACGCGCACACTGGAGGAGGAGCTCAAAAAACGTCGGGATGAATTCGAGGCGCAGAAGCAGGCCCTGGTGACGGAGAACGAATCACTGCGCAAGCGCGAGACGGAAGCGAAGGCACAAACCGCGAAGCTCACTGAGGAAGTGGCGGCGCTGAAACAGCAGGAACAGCAGTCACAGCTGCAGATCGCCACTCTGCAGAGCAAGGTTTGGGAATATCGCCGGAGCGAGATGCTGGTCGTCTGGGACCAGAAGCGCAGTCAGGGCGTGGTGGTGCTGGACAAGATGCCGAAGGTGCAGTCTGACCAAGATTACCAGCTTTGGGTCGTTGACCCGAACAAGCCCGATCCGGTGAGCGCCGGGGTGGTGACCGTTGATGCCAAAGGCTCCGTGAAGGCCAGCTTCAAGCCCGTTGAAGCAATCACAGGCGAGGCCAAGTTTGCACTCAGCATCGAGAAAAAGGGCGGTGTTCCCAAGAGCGAAGGGCAGCTCTTGATGGTCGGGCCGTGAGGCAAGGCCGGCTTTTAATGGCAAAGCTCAGCCATTCCAGCCGCCGCCCATCGCCTTGTAGATGCGCACCCAGGCAGTCGCGACGCGGGTGCGGCTGAGGACAATGTCGTTTTGGGCGTTAAGCGCGACGCGTTCGGCGTCGAGCACGGTGAGGAAATCTGCAATGCCGTCCTGGTAGCGTTTGCGCGCCAGGGTGGCGGCCTCGCGGGCGGATGTGGCGGAGGCTTCGAGATGGTGCAGGCGGACGCGTTCACGGTCATAAGACGTGAGTGCGTTTTCAGCTTCTTCGAGGGCGAGGAGCACGGTCTGCTCATAGCGGGCGAGCGCGGTGTCTGCGCGGCGTCCGGCGGCGGCGATCTGCTGGCGCACGCGGCCAAGATTGAAGGCGGCCCAGGTGATGCGTGGGCCAAAACTGAAGCCGTCAGGATTGGACCGGTCCGTCATGTAGGAGAGCGTGGCGGCTTCGAAGCCGATGCGTCCGTTGAAGGTGACGCGCGGGAACAAATCCGCCACCGCGACACCGACGCGGGCGGTTTCCGCCGCCAGGATGTTTTCGGCCACACGAATGTCTGGACGACGACGCAGCAGTTCTTCAGGTTTGACGATGCCGATCTGGGCTGGCACGGCGGGCTGCTTTTTGCTGCTTTGCAGCCGGGGGCGGAGTTCCGAGGGATTTTGCCCGCACAGGACGGCGATGCGATGGATGGACTTGGCGATGTTTTCCTGATGCGTGGGAATTTGCGCCAGGGTGGCGTTCCAGAGGGCGTTGGCACGGGCGACATCGAGCTGAGTGCCACGGCCACCCTTGAGTGAAGCCTCGGCGATATGGAGGGCGTCGGATTGATTGCCGGCGTTTTCATTCGCCACCGAGAGCTGGGCCTGGGCTCCGCGCAGTTCCAGGTAGTTGATTGCAATCTCGGACTGCAGGGAAATCAGGAGATCATGCAGGTTGGCATCCATGGCACCCGAGGTTGCTTTGGTGGCCTTGACGGAACTGCGGATGCGCCCAAAAAAATCCAGCTCCCAGTCGGCATCAAACCCGGTGCGGTACAATTCGAAATCGCGCGTGCGCAGACCCGAGAAGGAGGTCGCTCCGTTGCGAGTATTTTCATAGGTCGAGCCGAAGGTGACGGTGGGGGCGTAATTGAAGCGCGACTCACGCCACAGTGCGCGAGCTTCGAGCAGGCGTGAGCGTGAGGCGTTGAGATCTTTGTTCTGTGTGTCGGCGAGGGCCACCAGTTCGTTCAGCGTGGTGTCGTTGAGTTTGCGCCACCAGGCGGCATCCACTTCTGCAGCACGCGTCGCTCCGGCCCGAGAGGCGAAGTCGGCGGGCATCTTGGGCTGCGGCTTGACGAAGCGCGGCCCGACATTGCAGCTGGAAACCACGCACGTGATGAGCAGAAAAGAATTAATGGGCTTCATGAAGCGTAGGGGAGGTTGCGGCGGAACGACGATGTTCACGGCGTTCGACGAAGGCGCGGAGGATGACATAAAACACAGGTGTGAAGAGCAGGCCGAAGATGGTCACGCCGATCATGCCAAAGAACACCGCCGTGCCGAGCGCCTGGCGCATTTCCGCACCCGCGCCCGTGGCGAGCACAAGCGGAAGTACGCCGAGAATGAAGGCAAAGCTGGTCATTAAGATGGGGCGCAGGCGCAGGCGGCAGGCTTCGACGGCGGCCTGGACGCGGTCCATGCCCGTGTCCTGCAGCTGCTTGGCGAATTCGACGATGAGGATGGCGTTTTTGGCCGCGAGGCCGACGAGCACCACGAGCCCGATCTGCGTGAAGATGTTGTTGTCCTGCCCGCGCAACCAGACGCCACCGATGGCGGAGAGCAGACACATGGGCACGATGAGGATGATGGCCATGGGCATGCTCCAGCTTTCATACTGCGCGGAGAGCACCAGGAAGACAAAGATGACGCAGAGCGGAAAGATGTACATGAGCGTGTCGCCGGCGAGGATCTGCTGATAGGTGAGGTCGGTCCATTCGATGGCAAAACCGACGGGCAGGTTCTCTTTGGCCAGTCGCTCGATTTTTTCGATCATCTGGCCGGAGCTGACGCCCGGAAGCGTGTTGCCGTTGATGTCGGCGGAGTAGTAGAGGTTGTAGCGCTGTACTCGGTCCGCGCCTCCGGTCTTGATGACTTTGACGAGTGCGGCGAGCGGGACCATTTCTCCGGCCTGATTGCGAATCTTGATGCGACCGACGTCCGTCGGATCTTTGCGGTAAGCGGGCTCAGCCTGCGCGGTGACCTGATAGGTGCGGCCAAAGAGGTTGAAGTCGTTCACATAGACCGAGCCGAGGTAAACCTGCAGGGCCTCGTTCAGATCGGCAAGCGAGACGCCCATGGTTTTGGCCTGCGCGCGGTTGATTTCGAGTTTGAATTGCGGCGTCTTGGCTCGGAAGCCGGTGATGAGGGAGATCAGGCCCGGCTCCTGCTGGGCGGCGGCGAGCAGCTTCTGGGTGGCGGCTTCGAGCGCCGGCAGACCGGCGTTGTTGAGATCCTGCACCTGGATTTTGAAGCCACCGGCATTGCCCAGACCGCGCAGCGGCGGCGGTGGCAGGACGAGGACGCGGCCTTCTTGAATCGTGGAGAATTTTTTGCGGATCGCCGCGAAGATGCCGTCGCCCTTGACCGAGGGATCCTGACGTTTGGCGAAGTCATCAAAGACCAGGAAGGCGGCACCGACGTTCGGCTGATTGGCCTGCAAGACGGAGGAATAGCCGGAGATGGCGAAGGTGTGGTCGATGCCCTTAATTTCGCGCGCCATGGCGTCCATTTTGCGCACGACGGCATCGGTGCGTTCGAAGGATGCGCCATCTGGTAGCTGCACCAGCACGATGGCATACCCCATGTCCTGGGAAGGAATGAACCCGGCGGGCACATCTTGGAACAGCTTGCCAGCCAGACCGATCAAGGCGGCATAGCCGATGAGCACCAGTGCGGCCAGGCGGATGAGCTTTCCGACCAGCCCGGCGTAGAAATCCGAACCGAACTGGAAAACGCGGTTAAAGCCCCGGAAAAACCAGCCAAAGAGCAGGTTCAACAGACGGCTGAACCAGTCGGGCTTCACCCCGTGCGGCTGTAGCAGGATGGCGCAGAGCGCGGGGCTGAGCGTGAGCGAATTGAAGGCTGAAATGATGGTGGAGACCGCGATGGTGAGGGCGAACTGCCGGTAGAACTGACCGGTGATGCCGCTGATGAACGCAGTGGGAACAAACACGGCGCAAAGCACCAGCGCCACGGCGATGACGGCGCTGCTGACCTCGTTCATGGCGCGCACGGCGGCCTCACGCGGAGCGAGTCCCTTGGCGATGTTGCGCTCGACATTTTCGACCACGACGATGGCGTCATCGACGACAATGCCGATGGCGAGCACCAGACCGAACAGGGAGAGATTGTTCAGCGAGAAACCCAGCCACTGCATCACGGCCAGCGTGCCGATGAGTGAAACGGGAACGGCGAGCAGGGGGATCACGGAAGCGCGCCAGCTTTGCAGGAAGATGATGACGACAAACACGACGAGGAGGACCGCCTCCATCAGCGTGTGGAGCACCGATGTGATCGAGGCGCGGACGAACTTGGTGGTGTCGTAGTTGATTTTGTAATCGATGCCTGGCGGGAAGCGCTCCTTGAGCTGCGCGAGGCGTTTGTAAACGGCGTCGGCAGTGGCAATGGCGTTGCTGCTGGGAAGCTGGAACACACGGAGTGAAACCGCGTTGTAGCCGTCCATATAGGTGCGGCTGGAGTAATCACGCGAGCCGAGTTCGATGCGGGCGACGTCTGCAAGGCGGACCACATCTCCCTGCCTGCCGGTTTTAAGCACGATGTCGCCAAATTCCGACGCCTTTTTCAGACGTCCCGGCGCGGTGAGGGTGTATTGAAAATCCGAACCTGTGGCGGCAGGCGGCTGGCCGAGTGATCCGGCGGCGACCTGCACGTTTTGTTCACGAATCGCACGCACGATGTCACCCGCAGTCAGACTCAGGGCGGCGATTTTTTCGGGATCGAGCCAGACTCGCATCGAGTAATCGAGTCCGCCGAGAGAGGAGGCCTCTGCCACACCGGGAATACGGGCAATTTCGTTTTGAATCTGCAGCGTGACGTAGTTGCTGAGATAGGAGACTTCACGTGAGCCGTCAGGACTGTAGAACTGAGCCGCGAGCGTGAGGTCAGGCGAGCGTTTGTTCACGTTAACGCCGAGTCGGCGCACCTCTTCCGGCAGGCGTGAGATGGTGGCGTTCACACGGTTTTGCACGAGCACCTGCGCTTGATCGAGATCTGTGCCAAGTCGGAAGGTGACGGTGATCTGCACCTTGCCGTCACTCGTGGAGGAGGAGGACACGTACAGCATGTTCTCGACGCCGTTGATTTCCTGTTCCAGCGGCGTGGAAACGGTCTCGGCCAGCGTGCGCGCATCCGCGCCGGGGTATGTCGCCGAAACCACCACGGTGGGCGGAATGACCTCGGGGTATTGAGCGATGGGCAGCGACACGTAGGCGAGGCCACCCAGCATCGTGATGACGATGCTCAGCACGGCCGCGAAGATGGGCCGATCCACGAAAAAGCGGGCGAAATTCATGATGTGTTACTTGGTGACCGCTGCTGGCAGCATCTCTGTCGGTGTGGCCTTCACTTTGACGCCATTGCGTACGCTCATGAGTCCGAGCACGACCACGCGATCATCCGCCTGCAAGCCGCTGCGCACCACACGCAGGCCATCGAGCAGCGGCCCGAGGGTGATGGGGCGATAGACGGCCTTGTCTTCCGTATCGAGCACCCAGACGAAGCTGCTGCCCTGATCGTCGCCCACGGCGGAATCGCGAATGAGCAAGCCATCATATTCACCGCTGCCGGGAATGCGCACCTTGGCGAAGAAACCGGGAGCCATCAGACGGTCGGCATTCGGAAACACGGCACGGGCACGAATGGTGCCGGTGGCGGGGTTGAGCTGGTTGTCCACGAAATCGACTTCGCCTTTGTGGGGCCAGCCTTCTTCATTGATGAGCGCCATCTCAGCGGGGATGCGTGAGAACAGCGCGCTCACACGCTCGCCATGCTTGTGCATCTCGCGGTATTTGAGCACCGAACGCTCATCGGCTTCGATCTCACAGTAAATGGGGTCAAGCTCGACGATGGTGGTCAGCAGCGTGGTGTTTTGGTTGCCGCCGCTGACGAGGTTGCCCTCGGTCACACGCGCATCGCTGATGCGTCCGCTGATGGGCGCGCGTATTTGGGTGAACTCAAGATCGAGCTTGGCAGCGCGCAAGGCTGCCTCTGCACCGCGCACCCCGGCAAGCTCGCCCGTGGCGCTCTTAATACGGCGCTCGGATTCCTCCACCGAAATCGCCTGTCCCTGGCGCAGAGCTGTGGCGTTTTTGGCTTCCACGCCGGCGAGTTCGGCTACCGTTTTCGCTTGAGCGAGCATGGCCTCGGCGCGTTCGACGATGGCTTCATAAGGGCGCGGATCGATGGTGAAGAGCAGATCGCCCACCTTGACCTCCGTTCCTTCTTTGAAGCTGACCTTGGTGATGTAGCCGGAGACGCGTGAGTGAATCTCGACACGCTCACGTGCCGTTAGACGCCCGGAGAATTCATCCCAGTCCTTGAGCCGACGTGCGATGGGCTTGGCGACGGTGACTTCCGGTGTTGCTGCCGCTGGCGGGCCACCAGGGCCCGTGGCACCGCGTTTGCAGGCGGTCATGGAGCTCATGATGAGCAGTCCCATGAGGGCAGGCCTCCAGGTGAAGGGACGGGGAATATGGAAAAGCGGTGCGCGTTGCATGGCAAGAGTTACGAATGTGTTGGCATCTTAAACAGTGCATAATCAGCATATCGCTTATACCATAAGTGCATGACCAATCTCAACGATCTCCAGCAAGTCCGTGAGTTTGTCCAGATCGCCGACTCTGGCAGCATATCGCGTGCCGCCAAGGTGCTGGGCATGGCCCAGCCCACGCTGAGCCGACATCTGGCAGCCCTGGAGGCGCAAATCGGCGCACCGCTCATCCGTCGTGACACGCATTCGATGAGCCTGACCGATGCCGGGATCATTGTGCTTTCGGACGCCCGCGAGCTGCTCATGCTGGCGGACCGCATGGGCAGCCGCCTGCGTTCTGGGCACCACTCGCTACGCGGGCATCTGCGCATGGTCTCCGTGGTCGATGTGGGCCAGTGGATCGTCTCCCGAGTGCTCTCAAGGTTTCAAAAAATGCATCCTGATGTGACGACGGAGTTGCATTTGATCAACCGGGCCACGAAATTCATCAAAGAAGGCTTCGACTGTGGCATTATGGTCGGAGCAGCCACGGATCGCCGGGTGACGATTCGCAAGGTGGCCCAGCTCCAGCGGCGGCTCGTGGCGGCACCGTCGCTGCTGAAAACCCACTCATTGCCCGCCCGCCCGGATGACCTGAAACTGCTGCCCTGGCTGGGAATTTTGCAGCCACATTTCTATTCACGTGACCGGTTTGAACTGGAACGTTCAAAGCAGACAAAGAAGCTCAAGCTCGCGCCGGTCATGCTGCTGGACACCGTCACCGCCTTGCGTGAGGCCGCCATTGAGGGGGCGGGTTTCACGATTCTGCCGGAGTGGATGGCGGCGCGCGACATCACGGCCGGGCGGCTTGTGCAGTTGCTGCCAGACTGGCATCTGGCCCCCCTCGACCTGCAAATCGCCCATGCGGCGCACGAGCACCTGCCGCAGCGGGTGAAAAGCCTCATCGAATATCTTGAGCAGGAGCTCCCCCTCGAAATCCACCGGCTGGATTTGAATGAGAGGTAGGTTCTTGCCCTATTTTTGGAAAAGCCTCCCGACGCTTCAAAAAAATCCATGCGCAACGAGCACGCTCTGTGCTAGGAATCCGGCCCCAAGCCGCCTTGCGGCCCTGTTTACCCCCATCAAAAAAACACCATGCCCAAGCAGACCATTCGTGACCTCGACCTTGCCGGAAAACGCGTCTTTGTGCGCGTCGATTTCAATGTGCCTCTCGATGAGAAGGACGGGCAGATGGTCATCACCGACGCCACTCGCATTCAGGAGACTCTGCCAACCATCAAGTTTCTGATCGAAAAAGGTGCCAAAATCATTCTCGCCAGCCATCTGGGCCGCCCGAAAGGCAAGCCCGATCCCAAGCAGAGTCTCGCCCCAGTGGCACCGGCTCTCAGCGCCTTGATCGGCAAGCCGGTCGCTTTCTCCAGTGACTGCATCGGCGAAGAGGCTAAGGCGAAGGCTCTCGCGCTCGGTGACGGCGACGTGCTTCTGCTCGAAAACACCCGCTTCCACGCCGGTGAAGAAAAGAATGACCCTGAGCTGGCCAAAGGCATGGCGGACCTCGCAGAAATCTTTGTGAACGACGCCTTCGGCTCAGCGCACCGTGCGCACAGCTCCACAGCCGGAATCGCGGATTATCTTCCAGCCGTCTCTGGCCTCCTGATGGAGAAAGAGCTGACCTGGCTGCATGACGAGTTGGAAAATCCAGAGCGTCCGTTCGTGGTGATCCTCGGCGGTGCAAAGGTGAACGACAAGATCGGCGTCATCAACCGCCTGCTTGAAAAGGCCGACACCATCATCATCGGCGGCGGCATGGCCTACACCTTCATGAAGCTTGTCAGTGGCATCTCCATTGGCAAGAGCCTCTACAAGCCCGAGTGGGAGCCGATCGCGCAGGCTGCGCTCGACAAGGCCAAGGAACGCGGTGTGAAGCTGCTCATCCCCGTGGACTCCCTGATCACTGACGCTTTCGACTTCGATGCGAAGAAACTCGGCAACACGAAGTACACCACCCCCGGCGGAAGCATTCCAGACGGCTGGGAAGGTGTCGATATCGGTCCTGAGTCGGTGAAGCTCTTCTCTGAAGAAATTGCCAAGGCGAAAACCGTGATCTGGAACGGCCCGATGGGCGTGTTTGAGATCAAAGAAAGCTCCAAAGGCACCTTTGATGTCGCCGAAGCTCTTGCGGCTAATTCTACTGCCAAGACCATCATCGGCGGTGGCGACAGCGTGAAAGCGGTCAAAAAGGCCAAGCTCGGTGACAAGATGACCTTCATCTCCACCGGTGGTGGTGCCTCCCTCGAACTGCTGGAAGGCAAAGTCCTGCCCGGCGTTGCCTGCTTGAAAGACAAATAATTCGCCCCTTCAGACTCCAACACTTTTATCAAACACACCCATGGCTCTCGCTCACTTCCGCAAACCGATCATCGCCGCCAACTGGAAAATGCACATGACACCGCAGGAGACGGATGACTTTCTCCGTGCTTTCGCTCGTCTTGTGCCGGACAAAGTTCCTGTTCAGATCGTCGTGGCACCACCCTTTGTCAGCCTGGCCAAGGCCCAGGACGTACTTGTCAATGCACGTGAACCGAGCGTTGAACTGGCCGCCCAGAACATGAGCGCGCAGCCAGCGGGTGCTTTCACGGGTGAGATCAGCGCCCGCATGATCAAGGAGTGCGGCTGCAAGCACGTCATCCTCGGTCACAGCGAGCGTCGCAGCCTCTATGGCGAAACCAGCGCCATCGTGAATGCCAAGGTGCTCGCGGCACTCGAAGCCCGCCTGCATCCTATTCTCTGCATCGGCGAAACACTCGCTGAGCGTGACAACGGCCAGATCGAAGAAGTGCTGGGCGGCCAGTTACGTGAATCGCTGGCTGAAGTGGGTCCGCGTCGCATCACCGACTGCGTCATCGCTTATGAACCCGTCTGGGCCATCGGCACCGGTCGTACCGCCAGCCCTGAGCAGGCTCAGGAAGCCCACGCATATACGCGTCAGGTGCTCGGTGAACTGTTTGGTGACGACGTCGCAGTCAAGATTCGCATTCAATACGGTGGCAGTGTGAAGCCCGGCAACATGGCCGAACTGATCAGCCAGAAGGATGTGGACGGTGCCCTCGTCGGCGGAGCTAGCATGGAGCCCCAGAGTTTCTGGGACATCTGCCGCGCTGCCATCGATTATGCGAACGCCAACGGGTAGCATTTTTTGCTACATTTAGGATTAGTCTTGTAAGTATTCGTCGCATTTGTTCATAATCGAACAAATGCGACGAATCATCCTCCCGATATTCTTGCTGATTGTTCATTCGCCCTTGCTGGCGGAAACGGGTGTGGCTTGGAAGGCTGGCGCGGCTGATGTGGACATCACCCCGGACTATCCAGTGAGATTGAGCGGTTACGGCAGCCGCACGACAGAGACAACCAAGGTGGCGCAGCGGCTCCATGCCAACGCCCTCACCTTGCAGTGGCAGGATGACAAGCCTGCGGTCATTGTCACCGTCGATAACTGTGGTGTGCCTGCGGCTGTCCGAGCCGAGGTGCTCAAACGGCTCGCCGTCGGAGGCAGGAGCATTGCGGCCGAGCGATTCGCCCTGCACTCAACTCACACACATTGTGCGCCGATGCTCAAAGGCGTGCTGCCGTTTCTCTTCGGCGAGGACCTCACTGAGGAGCAGGTAAAGCACATCGAGCGCTATACCGAGGATCTGACTTCACACATCGTTAGGATTATCGGTCAGGCGATGGACAGTATGGAGCATGCCAGACTCGAATGGAGTGTGGGCAAGGTCTATTTCGCCTTCAACCGCCGGTTGAAAACAGATGCTGGATTTCAGAATGCCCAAAATTTCAACGGGCCAACCGACCGCGCCCTGCCGGTCCTGTGCGTCAAATCTGCTGATGGCAAAAAGCTCATTGCCACGCATGCCAGCTATGCCTGTCACTGCACGACGCTCGGCCTCGATGAAATCCATGGTGATTGGGCAGGGCTGGCACATGAGGAAATGGAGCTGCGCTTTCCTGGTTCGATATGTCTCATTGCCATCGGCTGCGGTGCCGATCAGAACCCTTACCCTCGCAAAGAAAAACGTTTCGCCATGGATCATGGCGTCAGCATTGCCAAAGAGATCGTGCGCCTCATCAACAGGCCGATGCAGCCTTTGAACGGTCCGCTCAACTGTGCCCAAAGTGAGGTGATGTTGCCGTTCGACAAACTGCCCACTCAGGCTGAATGGCAGGCCAAAGCCGCTGATCCGAATAAACATACCGCCTACCATGCCAGGCAGCATCTCGCCATGCTCGAACGGGGCGAGAAAATTGCGCCAGCGCTGCCTTATAACATTCAGGTCTGGAGTTACGGCAACGAGCTGCTCACGATCAATCTGCCTGGCGAGGTGGTCGTGGATTACAGCCTGCGTTTCAAACGTGAATTCGATCCCGCCCGCATCTGGGTGAACAGCTACACGAACGACGTGCCCTGCTACATCCCCTCCAATCGCGTGTGGGAGGAAGGCGGCTACGAAGGCGCTGGAGCCATGATCTATTATGGCCGCCCGACCCGTTTTGGCCCTGGGATTGAGGACATCATCGCAGGTACGGTGAAGCAGCTCGTGCCGCAGGAGTTCAGCACTCGGCGCATCTTGAATCCAGCGGCACCCTTGTCCGGGGAGATCAAGAAGAAGTGAGCTGCAACACGAGGAGAGCTTCGCGCCCTTCGCGTCCTGGATAGGCCGTCGTGGGTGCGTGGCTTTCCACGACTTGAAAGTGCTCCGCGAACAATGCGGTCAGTTCATCCGGTGAAATGCCGAACGGCGGTCCGGTTTCCCCTGGGTCCATTTCGGGATTGATGAAGAAGACCCCCACGAGCTGTCCGCCCGGTTTTAATAACGAAGCCACCGCATCCCGATACTTCGTGCGCCATTCCGGTGGCAATGCACACAGGCAGGTGTGCTCCACGATGGCGTCATACTGGCCGCGAAACTCAAACAGATCCGCGCATACAAAACGCTCTGCCAGTTGAGGATAGTGCTCCTTGGCGCGTGCCACGGCTGTCGGCGCAATGTCGAGTCCGTATGCGTCGATGCCGAGTGACACCAGATGTGCCACATCGTGCCCCAAACCGCATCCAGGCACCAGCACTCGTCCTGAGATCTGGCCTTTAGACAGCCATTCCACCAGTGGCGGTGCGGGCTGGCCTTTGTCCCACGGCGTAAAGTTCTCTTGATAGGCCTGATTCCAGTCGGTGATGTTCACTACGGTTGTTTCTCTTTTTGATGTTTGATCACGCCTTGCAGAGTGGTCTGTCCGGTGTCGCCTGTGAAGGTGACTTTGCTTTCGATGACGTCTTTGGTTTCACCCGCGAAGGCTTCGGTGATGGTGATGCTGCTTTCGCCGCTGCCGGTGATGGCCTTGAGTTCCAACGTGAGATTGACCTCCGACACATGGCCTTCAAAACGGATCGTCTGCGAGCCTTGTGCACCTGAGAGGATGGCTTCGTAGCTGTCCGCACCTTCGTTGTAGGTGATCGTCCATTGAAACGGCTGCGTGTCGCCATTGATCGTGCGTGTGCCTTTCACCACGAAGGAATTGTCACCCTCGGCGGCACCGGTCCATTCCTCTTTGATGTCGAGGACGTTGTTCTCCCCCTTCAATTCGCCTGCCGCCTTCCAGTTGCCGACGTAGTGTTTGAAGACTGGATTCATGCCAAGATCTTTGGCATGGAGGCTGGTGGCAACCAGCAAGCAGAGCGTGGCGAAAAGTGTCTTCATGCGATGATTTCCTGGATGACTTTGCCGTAGCTGATGGGCACGGGGCGGTTGACCACGTCGCGCACCTCCGTGTCGGGTTGAATGCCGAGGAGGTGATACATCGTGGCAGCCAGATCGTCGGGCTTCACCGGCTTGTCGGCGGGATGTTCGCCATTTTTGTCGGACGCGCCATGAACATAGCCGCGCTTCACGCCACCGCCTGCCAGCAGGGCGGTGTAGCACTGCGGCCAGTGGTCACGGGAGACGTTCTTGTTGATCTTCGGCGTGCGGCCAAATTCACCCACCCATACGACCAGCGTTTCGTCCAGCAGGCCGCGTTCATCGAGATCGGTCAAAAAGGTCGGCAGGGTCTGCTCGGTGATGGGCATGTGGTACTTCTCGATGATCGGGAACATGCGCGTGTCGTTGAACCCATGCGTGTCCCAGCCGCCTTCGGTGGTGCTCTGGCCGCCGATGCCCTGCGAGAAATTCACGGTCACAAACTTTACGCCTGCTTCGACCAGCCGCCGCGCCAGAAGCAGGCTCTGCCCGTAGGGGGAGCGCCCGTAGCCATCGCGCACCTTGTCCGGCTCCTTGGTGAGGTCGAAGGCTGCACGCAGCTTCTCGCTGTGCAGCATCGACAAGGCCTTGTCATAGTAGCTTTCGATGCCGCGCGCCTCGGCGGAGTAGTCGAGCAGCCGGGTTTGAGAATCGACGAGCTTTTGAAGTTCGCGCCGTGCATTCAGCCGCTCAAAGCTCACCCCGCTGGGCAGGCTCAGCTCGGGCAGTGCAAATCCCGGCGCGCTGGGATCACGCAGCACGATGAAGGGGTCGTGTTCTTTGCCGAGGAAGCTCGCGCGTTGTCCCGGCGTCACGGAGCCGTCGCTCACGATGTAGGGAAAGGTGGCGGAGGTCGGGATTTCGCCCTTGAGCGGTGCGATCCTGTCCACCACGGAGGAGTAAGAGGGAAACAGATCCGGCGAATCCTTGAGACGCTGGTCATCACTCGGCGGCGCGTGGCCGCTCAGCGCGTAGTACCCAGCGCTGTTGTGATTTTTCATGGTGTGATGCACCGAGCGGACCAGCGTGACCTTATCCATCACCTTCGCCGTCTTGGGGAGTTTCTCGGAGACCCAGATGCCGTCGGCGCTCGATTTGATTGGCTTGTGGAAACCGCGAATGCCCTCGGGAGCGTCCGGCTTCATGTCAAAGGTCTCCAGATGGCTCGGCCCGCCCCATTGGAAGCAGAAGATGACCGACTTGGCGCGGGCGACGAGCTTGTCCAAGCCCGGGGTGGTGGCGGAGGCCGCAGCTAAGGCTGCTGTCTGCTGTGCATCTGCGCCGCGGAGGAAGCGGGGCATGGTGAGGCCCAGCATCCCGAGGCCGCCGGCAGAGAGAAGGCGACGGCGGGTGATGGGGGAGCAGGCACCGGTGGGGTTCGAGAAAGGGCGCATGAGGACGGGACGGCGGACAGACTACCACATGCTATACGTCTGGGAGGGGTGGGTTAATGCGGCGGATAATAGGGGGCGAATTTCGATGCTTCGGGGGAGATGTCGAGGAATCAGGAGCGTCAATCGGGCACTTGCGGGAACTCCTGGCGTGCTGTTGCATGGGGACCATGATCGACGACTCTGCTGCACGGCGTCCTCTTAAGTCACGAACAACGGCGTGGGCGGGGTTTTTCTCGCGATGGATGTTGAAGGTGGGGCTGACGCCCAATGTGGTTTCGGTGCTGGGCATCGTTTGGGCGGCGGTGGGCGGTGGCGCGGCATTGCTGGCTCCGAGCAGTGAGCATGCGTGGGCGTTTTGGCTGCTGGCAGCGGCAGGGATTCAGATGCGGCTTTTCTGCAATATGATGGACGGGCTGCTGGCGGTGGAAGGCGGGCTGAAGTCGGTGACGGGGGATCTCTTCAATGAGATTCCGGACCGGATTGATGATGCGTTTATTTTAGTGCCACTGGGCTATGCGGGAGGGACGGATTGGAGCATTGCGCTCGGCTGGGCAGCGATGGGCGGCGCGGTGCTGACGGCGTACATTCGCGCGCTGGGTGCCAGCCTGAGGGGCGGGCGACATGATTTCTGCGGGCCGATGGCGAAGCCGCACCGCATGTTTGCGGTGACGGTGGGCTGCCTGGGGATGATGACGCTGGATCTCATGGGGCTGCGCTGGCCGCTGATGTTTTGGTGCCTGGTCGTTGTGAACGTGGGCATCGTGATCACGTGCTGGCGCCGTACGACGCATCTGGTGAAGGCTTTAAAGGAAACGAAGAAACCACTGTGAGGGAGGATGTTTTATTATGAACTCTGAACGACTGCAATTCACGACGGATGACGGGCTGGCGCTGCACTATAAGACGTGGAACGTGGCGGGTGCGTCCAAGGCGCTGGTGCTGCTGCATCGCGGGCACGAGCATGCGGACCGGTGGGACACAGTGGTGCCGCATCTGACGATGCCGGACACAGCGATCTACGCGTGGGAGGCCAGGGGCCATGGGCAGTCGCCGGGGAAGCGCGGGCATGCGGCGGGATTCATGGAGTATGTGCGGGATATGGACACGTTTTTTCATCACCTACAGAAGACACATGGACTGGTGCCCGAGCGGACGGTGGTGGTGGCGCACAGCGTGGGCGGTGTGGTCGGGGCGGCATGGGTGCATGATTTCGCGCCACGAATCGCGGGGCTGGTTTTGGCGACGCCCGCGCTGGAGGTGAATCTGATAGTGCCGGGAGCGCTGACGGGCATCCGCCTGCTGCAGAAGGTGCAAAAGGCTGCGACGATCAAGAGCTACGTGCAGGGCTCATGGCTGACACGGGATGCGAGTGCGGCGGCGGTGTATGATGCGGACACTCTCATTTCGAAGGACATCTCGGCAAAGATCCTGGTGGACCTCTTTGACACCGCAAAGCGGGTGATCAGTGATGCGGAGGTGATGGACCGGCCGCTGCTGATGTTCTCCGCCGGGGCTGACAAGGTGGTGAAGCGTGAGGCGGCAGACCAGTTGTACGAGAACTATGGCAGCGACCAGAAGACCCACCTGACACTGAAGGGCGCGCGACATGCGATCTTCCACGATGTGTGCCGGGATGAGGTGTGCGGGGCCATCAAGCGCTTTGCGGAGCGCTGCATTGCGAACTTCACGCCACCTCGGCTGGAGGCGGACTTGTCCAATCCGGTGACGAACGCGGAATTTGCGATGCTGAAGAAGCCGCTGCCTTCGCCTTCCGTGCGTGGGCTGTCGTTTTTGCTACAGCGGATCAGCATGGGAACGCTGGGCAAGTTGAGCGAGGGGATCCGCATCGGCCATGCGACGGGGTTCGATTCAGGGGAGTCCCTGGACTACGTGTACAAGAACAAGGCAAATGGTGGACTGGGCATCGGCAAGGTCATTGATCGTGGCTATCTGGATGCGATCGGCTGGCGGGGAATCCGACAGCGGCGTGCATGCATGAACCAGGCATTGAAGTATGCGTTGAAGCAGGTGCGCGATGACGGGCTGCCGCTGCAACTGATGGACATTGCGGGCGGCGCAGGGCGCTATCTGCTGGATGTGCTGGAGGACCAGGAATTTGGCTTTGATCTGAAGGTGCTGTGCCGGGACTGGAGTGAGTCGGCGCTGGAAACAGGGCGCGCGACGGCGCGCGAGAAGGGGCAGCAGGATAGGATCACGCATGTGAAGGGCGATGCGTTTGATGAGAACTCGCTGGCGAGTGTGGAGCCGAAGCCATCGGTGGCCGTGGTGTCGGGGCTGTATGAGCTGTTTCCGGAGAACGAGAAGCTGCAGAGATCGCTGCGCGGACTGCACCGTGCGGTGAATGACGGTGGCTGGCTGATCTACACGGGGCAGCCGTGGCATCCGCAGGTGGAGATGATCGCGCGGACGCTGACGAATCGTGATGGGCAGTTCTGGGTCATGCGGCGGCGGCCGCAGGGGGAGATGGATGCGCTGGTGGAGGCGGCTGGATTTAGGAAGGAGAAAGAGTGGGTGGATGACTTTGGCATTTTCACGGTGAGTGTGGCGAGGAAGCCGAAGGGTGGGGTGTGAACTGGCTCAGAAGCCCATGACGATGCAATACTTGCCAAATCGAACGCCGCGTGATCCAGGATTGCTGTGGCCAGCGCTGTGGCGGCTGGCGCTGGCAGGAGCGACGTTTGTGATCGTTTACAGCGGATGCAACCTGTTGACTCATATGCGGGGGAACGTGCCGACGCTGATGTTCGAATGGGAGAAGAGCATCCCATTTGTAAGGGAGCTGGTGGTTCCATACTGGTCGCTGGATGCGTTTTTCTGCGGAGCGTTTTTTCTGTGCGGGAGCAAGACGGAGCTGAATCTGCTGACGAAGCGGCTGATGACGGTGACGATTCTGAGTGGCCTGTTTTTCCTGCTGTTTCCACTGAAGCTGGGGCTGCCGAGGCCGGAGCCGAGCGGGTGGACAGCGCCGTTTTTTCACGCGCTGTATTTCAATGACCTGCCGTACAATCTGGCGCCTTCCCTGCACATCAGCCTAAGGTCGCTGGTGTGGGTGTTTTATGGGGCGCACCTGACGGGGCATGTGCGCACGGTGGTGAAGGTGTGGTTTATCCTGATCGGGCTTTCCACGCTGCTGGTGTGGCAGCATCACCTCATCGATGTGGCGGGTGGATTCGTCATGGGGTGGGTGGTGGCGGCGCTGATTCCGGACCCACGGCAGATGGGGACGCGGAATCCCTCGAAGAAATATGCGGTGAGGTATGGAGTGGGCGCGGTGGTGTGTGGGGCACTGGGGTTTGCGTGGATCGGCTTTGTGTGGCCGGCGGTGGCGTGCGGGATTATGGCACTGGCGTATGGGACGGGGCTGTCGCGACTGCTAGGCAAGGAGAATGGGACGCTGTCTCCCTCGGCTGAGTGGTGCCTGCTGCCGATCCTGCTGGTGAGGGGCTGGGTGCAGAAGAAATGGCTGAAGCGGAAGCCCGGCTGGTGTGAGGTGACGCCGGGAGTGTGCTTTGGAAGGCGGGTGACGGGCAAGGAGGCCGTGGCGATGGTGGCGGCCGCAGAAGCCGGAGGTGCAGCGCTGGCGGTGCTGGATCTGACGGCGGAGACGAATGCGCCGAGGGCATTTCGGGGGAGGGCGTTTTATGTGAATCTGCCGCTGCTGGATCTGGTGCCGCTGAAGACGGAGCAAATCGCGGCGGCGGTGGAGTACATTCGCGGACAGCGGGCCGAGGGAAGGCGGGTATTTGTACACTGCCAGCTGGGGTTGCAAAGGTCGGCGTTGATCATGGCCCACTGGTTGGTGGCTAGTGGCGAAGCGGTGGACCTGGAGATGGCGGTCAAGCGGGTGAGGGAACTGAAGCCGGACGTGGTTATCTGATGTCCGAAGAGTGACCCTCGTCCTTTGTCATTCTAGCTTCGTTTTTTGCTCCTGCTTGCTCTCGCCTCTGCTCCGCTTACCTAACACCCTATCATGCCTGATTTAACCACCCCCACCGGATTCAAAGAATGGTCCTTCGTCTGCGACGCGCTGGCGCAGGGTCGGCTCAGCATTATTTTGCGCAAAGGCGGCATCCATGAAGGCCGTGGCGGCTTTGAATGGAAGCACCGCGAGTTCTTCCTGTTTCCGACCTGGTTTCACAATCAGGCCGAAAAGCTGAACTGGGTGCCCGAGAACACGCAACGTGACTTCCCGCCGGAAGAGCAGCGCACTACCGTGGACATAGACGGCTGCGCCACGCTGGAGCAGGTCTGGAAGGTCACCGACTGGGACAAGGTGGCCGCGCTGGCTCCGCTGCACATCTGGAATGAGGAGATCGTGAAGGAGCGTTTCATCTATGACGATGAGAGCTGCCTGCATGTCGCCCTGGTTCGAGCCTACAAACTGCCGCAGAACTGGCATTTCCCGTATGCGAAGAGCTACGGCGGCTGCCGCTCCTGGATCACGCTGCCTGAGGAGGGCCTGCCCATGGCTGCGGCAGCGACGCCTGCGCTGAGTGATGAAGCGTTTGCCGATGTGTCAGCGAAGTTGAAAGCGATCTTGGGCTAGTCGAGAGTTCGCCACTTGAATCCAACCGACGCCATCCGCCCAGCCCACGTCGAGGTCAGCCTCGATGCCATCGCGCAGAATTATGACGCGATCCGTGCGCATGTGGGCACGGCTTCCGTCATGCCGGTGGTGAAGGCAAATGCGTACGGGCATGGTATCGTCGAGGTGGCGCGGCACTTGATGAATCATGGCGCGCCCTGCCTGGGCGTGGCGCTGCTGGAGGAGGCCATCGAGCTGCGGCAGGCGGGCATCACGCTGCCGATTCTTGTCTTTGGCGGCGTGGCCACGCGGCAGATCCCGCAATTTATCGCGCATGGTTTAATGATGGCGGCGTCCTCCATCGACAAACTGCGGCAGATTGACGAAGCGGCTGCAGCGGTGAACACGAAAGCGCGCGTGCATCTGAAGATCGACACCGGCATGGAGCGCATCGGCGTTCATTGGTACAGTGCGGAGAAACTGCTGGAAGCCAGTTTGAGCTTCACAAATGTGGAGGTGGCCGGCATCTACTCGCACTTTGCGAATTCAGATGACGCAGACCTCTCCTCGGCCAGAGAGCAGCTCGCGCGGTTTCTCGAAGTGCTGGAATTTTATCCGAAACGCGGGCTGCAGCCGCCCCAGCGGCACATCGCCAATTCCGGCGGAATTCTGCAGCTTCCCGAGAGTCATCTCGATCTCGTTCGTCCGGGCATCATGCTCTATGGCGTATATCCTTCAAAGGAGGTGAGGCAGACGGTCGCGTTGCAGCCGGCGCTGAACTGGAAATCGCAGGTGGTGTTTTTTAAAGTCGTGCAGCCGGGCAGCCCCGTGAGCTATGGCAGCACGTGGCAGAGCGATCACCCGGTGCGCGTCGTCACCGTGCCCGTGGGCTATGGCGATGGTTATTTCCGGGCGCTGTCGAATCGTGGCGAGGTGCTCATTCGAGGTCAGCGCCACCCGATTGCCGGGCGCGTGTGCATGGATCAGTTCATGGTGAATCTGGAGTGGGGAACGGCCTACAACGGTGACGCCGTGACGCTCATCGGTAATGACGGGACTGAGACGATCACCGCGCAGGATGTGGCAGATGCAGCGGGCACCATTGCGTATGAAGTGCTGACCAACATCAATGCCCGCGTGCCCCGGGTGTACGTTTAATGCCTTGCAATCCGCCTGTGATGGCCGCAAAAAAGGGGTGGGATGCGATGGCGCGTTCCTTCCGCATTCATGAACCTCATTATCTTCGACCTCGAAACCACCGGCCTGTTACCCTCCCAGCATGAGATCATCCAGATCGCAGCGATGAAGGTGAAGAACGGAAAGTGGGACGAGGGGGAGTATTTCGACAGTTATGTGAGGCCGGAAAATAAGATCCCATCCTTTATCACGAAGCTGACTGGAATCACCCAGGCGCAGGTGGCCAATGCTCCGTTGCCTGCGGATGTACTGATGGAGTTCTCCCGCTTCGTCGGGCAGAATGCGACCTTGATCGCGCATAACGGCATTCGTTTCGACATGCGTTTCATTGCAGAGCACTGCAAACGGCACGGCATCCCGGTGCGTGAAACCAGCGCTCTCGATTCACGCGATTTCTCCCGCAAAATCTGGGGCGGCAAAGGCGGCCATGGACTTGACGCGGTGCTGGGCCGCGTGGGTGTCTCCAGCAAGGGCGTGAAACGGCATGATGCCCGCGTGGACGTTCAGCTGCTGGCCCAGGCCGTGCAGTACATGTGGGAGCGACTCACCCCGAGCGTGACCAACTGTCCAGTGGATCTGTCGGTCGGGGTGATTCCAGCGCTGGTCTGACCCAGACAGGGGCTTAAACCGCGCGCTCTAGCTTCTCGTCGATGCGTGCGACCAAGGTGTCGAGCAGTTCGCCGTTGCCGAAGCGTTCGATCACACCTGCCAGGAAGCCTTCGATGATGAGCTTGCGGCTTTCGCTATCGCTGATGCCACGGGCTTTGAGGTAGAAGAGTTCTTCGTCGCTGATGGGGCCGCTGGTGGCACCGTGGCTGCATTTGACCTGGTCAGCGCTGATTTCGAGGCCGGGCAGGCTCGTGGCCTCGGCTTCGTTGCTGTTGAGCAGGTTGCGGCAGGTTTGATAAGCGTCGGTGTAATGCGCGCCTTTATCCACGGTGATGAGGCCGCTGAAGATGCTGCGCGATTTGCCGTAGAGGGCGTTCTTGTAGAGCAGATCGCTGCTGGCGTGCGGGGCCTTGTGATTTTGCAGTGTGCGCTGATCGACGACCTGATCGCCGATGGGCAGAGAGACGCTGAGCATGTCGCTGCGGGAGCCTTCGCCGATGAGATCGCTCACGCTTTCGCTGCGGCTGAAAAGGGCGCCAAGTTGCACCTGGAAGCTCTTGATGGCGGCGTCACGTCCGGCGACGATGCTGGAAAGATGGAGTGCCTGGGCGTCATCCGCCAGTTCCTGGCAGGCGGCATAGGTGATCTTGCTGCCGCGACCACCGACGAGATCGGCAATGGCAATGCTCAGGCCGCCTTCGCCTTCGAGACTGCGGTAATGATCGACGACACTGACCTCGGCGTTGTCGCCGGTGACGATGAGCGTGTGCGGGAAGATGGCGGCATGATCGCCGATGACCCAGTGGAAAATTTCGACGGGTTTCTCAATGGCCAAGTTCTTGGGCACAATGACGACCACTCCTGCTTTCACATGCGCGAGGTGCAGAGCGGCAAATTTGGCGGAGCCGAGTGTCATCTCGCGCTGCATGAAGTGTTCCTTGAGTACGTCACTGTGATCGCGCAGCGCATCCGCTAAAGTCACGCAAACAACACCGGCTGGCAGGTTCGTGGTGTCGGACTCGACGAGAACGTCGTTCACGAAGACAAAGCGTGCGGCACTCTCCTTGAGGCCCACTGTGGCTGCGAGAACTGCGGCGGTATTCGCCGCCGTAGGTGCGTTAGCTGGTGTGTGATCGGCGAGCTCGATTTTCTTCGAGCTGGAGTAGCGCCAGTGCTCGTCTTTGATGCCAGGCATCGGCACATTCTGGAACTCAGTCCAAGCAGCTTCTGAGCGGGCGATAAACCAGCCGGGTGCGGATTTTTCATCGCGCACAGGCACGGTGATTTCGAGGCCGGAAGGAGCGGGAGTTTCGGAGTCTTGGGACACTGGGACTGGAGAGTGTTTGGGGGCGGGAGCGAGAGTGGCGGACATGACGAATGACAGATTATTTTGGATGCCGAGGGTCAGATCAGCCGACGCTGTCTTCCATCTCCAAGTCGATGAGGCGTTTCAATTCCACGCTGTATTCCATCGGGAATTCCTTCGCGAGGTCGTTGATGAAGCCGTTCACGGACAGGCTCATGGCTTCAGCCTCGGTGAGGCCGCGCTGCATGAGGTAGAAGATTTGATCGGCGCTGACCTGGCTGACGCTGGCCTCGTGCTGAGTGGAGTGCTGATTGCCACGGACGCTGATGGCGGGGTAGGTGTCGGTGTGGCTGTTGCTGTTGATCAGCAGTGCATCGCACTCGGTGTTGTTCTTGCAGCCCTTGAGGTGCTTCGGGATGTGAACCAGACCGCGGTAGGTGCTGCGGCCCTGGCCGATGGAGATGGATTTGGAGATGACGTTGCTCGTGGTGTCATCGGCGGCATGGACCATCTTGGCACCGGTGTCTTGATGCTGGCCGCTGTTTGCCAGAGCGATGCTGATGACTTCGCCACGGGCGCGTTTGCCCTTCATGATGACGCCGGGATATTTCATGGTGAGGCGGCTGCCGATGTTGCAGTCGATCCAGCGCACTTCGGCGTCTTCCATCGCGATGCCGCGCTTGGTGACGAGGTTGAAGACGTTGCTGCTCCAGTTCTGCACGGTGACATACTGGATCTTGGCGCCTTTCAGGGCGACGAGTTCGACCACGGCGCTGTGGAGCGTGGCGGTTTCAAACTTCGGCGCGGTGCAGCCTTCCATGTACATCACTTCCGCGCCTTCGTCGGCGATGATGAGCGTGCGCTCAAACTGGCCGAACTGTTCGCTGTTGATGCGAAAGTAGGCCTGCAACGGGTGTTTCACCTTCACGCCGGGCGGCACGTAGATGAATGAGCCGCCGGAGAAGACGGCGCTGTTGAGCGCGGAGAATTTGTTATCCCCAGTCGGGATGACCTTGCCGAACCACTTCTTGAAGATCTCAGGGTATTTGTGCAGGCCTTCGGTGCTGTTGACGAAGATGACGCCCTGCTCTGCGACGGCGGCCTTGATGTTTGAGTAGGCGGCTTCGGAGTCATACTGCGCTTCAACACCCGCGAGGAATTTGCGTTCCTGCTCGGGAATGCCGAGTCGGTCGAAAGTCTTCTTCACGTCTTCGGGCACATCGTCCCAGGAGCGCTTCGGCTTCTGACCGTCGCTGAGGTAGTAGCGGAATTCGTCGAACTTGATGTTCTCCAGATCTTTCGTGGCCCAATGCGTGGGCATGGGCTTGTCCTGGAAGATTTTGAGCGCCTTGTGCCGGAATTCGCGAATCCAGTCGGGATCACCCTTCACATCGGCGATGAAATCGACCGTCTTGTCGGTGATGCCGAAACCGGAGTCGTACTTGTTGCGCTCGGGGAAAGTGAAATCGCCGACGTTATCGACTTTGATGTCGGAGATGTCGTTGTCTGGGGCAGTGACCATAGTGTTAAAAGTTGGCGGGTTTCAGTGCGCTTAAGCGGCAACAGAGAGAGAATCATCAGTCACCCAGTCATAGCCGCGTTCTTCGAGCTCAAGGGAGAGCTCCTTGCCGCCGCTCTTCACGATGCGGCCGTCTTTGAGGACGTGGACGATGTCGGGCTGGATGTAGTTCAGCAGGCGCTGGTAATGGGTGATGACGAGGAAGCCGCGGTTCTCGCTGCGCATGGCGTTCACGCCACGGGAGACAATTTTGAGGGCGTCGATGTCGAGGCCGGAGTCGGTTTCGTCGAGGATGGCGTATTTGGGCTCCAGCATCATGAGCTGGAGGATCTCGTTGCGCTTCTTCTCACCGCCGGAGAAGCCTTCATTGACGCTGCGGCTGGTGAAGCTGCGGTCCATTTCAAGGGCGTCCATGCGGGCGTAAAGCTGCTTGTAGAACTTCACCGCGTCGATGTCCTCGCCCTTGGGCAGGCGGGCCTTGAGCGCGGCGCGGAGGAAGTTCGCATTGCTGACGCCGGGGATTTCGTGCGGGTACTGGAAGGCGAGGAAGAGTCCGGCGCGGCTGCGGGCATCGACCGCCATGTCGAGAATGTTCTCGCCATCCAAAAGGACTTCGCCGCTGGTCACTTCATAGTCTTCGTGTCCGCAGAGGACTTTGCTCAGGGTGCTCTTGCCTGAGCCGTTTGGGCCCATGATGGCATGGACTTCACCGGGGTTGATCGTGAGGTTCAGGCCTTTGAGGATTTCGCGGCCGGGGATCTGGGCGTGGAGGGCTTTTATTTCGAGGGACATGGAAAGGGGGTTGGGTTCAGGCTTACGAGTTCAGGGCTTTTTCCGCGCACTTGGAGCAGGTGCCATGGATGGCCAGATCCGTGCGGGCGATCTTGGTGCCGGCAGGAAGGTTCCAGAACTTGGCGGGGTCGAAGTCGGTGGTCGGGTGCGCATCGATCACCTTGCCGCAGGTCTCGCAGTGGAAATGGATGTGCTCGTGCAGGTTCGCGCAGTAGCGGGACTGGCC
>NCCR01000204.1:0-7597 GCA_002279765.1 Verrucomicrobia bacterium 12-59-8
AACTGGACAACTTTGCTTCGCACGCGTCCCGCAGCATGGCCCACCAAGCAAACAGCCAAAGCAATCGTTTACTTTTGGCGAACGGAAAACGTGCGTGCTACAAGCTGAGACAACTAGCCTTCGAAAGATTTAAACAGTTTTTTCCATTCTTGCCGTCCGAAGAAAACCAAGCTCTTGGACTACATGGCCGGAAACAGAAAAGATGTGCCTGAAAATCGAAAGGGAAATGGAGGCACTGGATTCTTCCCGGAGAAGACGATAAGGATACGCAGTGAACCAAACCTTCATCATCGAACCCCTCGACCCGGCGAAACACAGTCGGGAGGCGTTCGATTGTGGAGTGCCGGTCTTAAATGACTTCCTGCGTTCGCGAGCACGAAAGGAGATGGAGGCCGGCACGTCCGTTTGTTTTGTGATCGTGCCCGAAGACGATCCCAAGATGATCGCAGGCTATTACACATTGTCGTCGGCCACAGTTCTTCGCAGCGAGTTGCCGGAGTCCGTGACGAAGAAGCTGCCTCGTTACCCTGAGTTTCCAGCGACTTTGCTCGGCAGGCTGGCGCGTGATGTGCGATTCAAGAGGCGGTACATTGGAGACCGGCTGATGGCAAGCGTAATGCACCGCTCTGTACAGGCTTCAAAGGAGGTCGCATCCTGGGCTATAATCACCGACCCCAAGGATGATCGTGCGCGGGCCTTCTACACAGCCTTTGGTTTTCAGGAGCTGACAGAGACGCGTCAGTTCATCACCATGAAAACTGCCACAAATTGGCTCAGCGCTCGGTGACGGTCTTACGATGCAGCTCAAGAGCTGCACGCATGCGCTTCGCCGGCGCTTTAGGCGGAGCAAGAAGGGCGTTCACAAACCGCCGGGACTCCACTTGATTGAGTTTCAAGGTGTCATGCCGACGAACAACCTTCTCCGCCGCCACTTTGACATGGGACATCACAAATACCGCGACAGAGCAGCCCTCAAGATCAGCGGCACGCTCTAGCAAAGCTTTGTCCTCCGCCGTAACCCGGGCGACAAGCCGGTTTGACCGACGCGATGTGACTAGTGCAGGCATGGTTTTGTATGCCAAAGTGTGCCACATTGCTTCTAAAAAGCAATGTGGCATTTTAATCCAGTATAACGGCACCTTCGCCTTTCACACCTTCGCCAAGATCCCATTAAACGTCGCACTCGGCCTCAGCGCCGCATCCGCCTTCGCAAGGTCAGGCTTGAAATACCCCCCCACGTCCACGGGATTTCCCTGCACGGCCAGAAGCTCGGCCACGATCTTGGCTTCGTTGGCGGTAAGCTCTTCGGCGATGGGCTTGAAGTGGGCCTGCAGTTCGGCATCGGCGGTCTGGGCGGCCAGGGCCTGCGCCCAGTAGAGGGCGAGGTAGAAGTGGCTGCCGCGGTTGTCGATGGTGCCTAGCTTGCGGCCGGGGCTGCGGTCGTTTTCGAGGAACTTGCCGGTGGCGGCGTCGAGGGTTTCTGCCAGCACCTTGGCCTTGGGCAGGCTGAAGTTTTCGGCGATGTGTTCAAAGCTCGGGGCCAGCGCGAAGAACTCACCGAGGCTGTCCCAGCGCAGGTAGTTTTCTTCAAGGAACTGCTGCACGTGCTTCGGCGCAGAGCCGCCGGCACCGGTTTCAAACAGGCCGCCACCGTTCATGAGGGGAACGATGGAAAGCATCTTGGCGCTGGTGCCGACTTCGAGGATCGGGAAGAGATCGGTGTTATAGTCGCGCAGCACGTTGCCGGTGACGGAGATGGTATCTTCACCTTTGACGATGCGCTCCAGCGAGAAGGTGCAGGCGTCTGCGGGCGTCATGATGCGGATGTCGAGGCCGCTGGTGTCGTGGTCCTTGAGGTACTTCTCCACCTTGGCGATGATCTGCGCGTCATGCGCGCGTGCCTTGTCGAGCCAGAAGATGGCGGGCGTGCCGGAGGCACGGGCGCGTTTCACGGCCAGCTTCACCCAGTCCTGGATCGGCGCATCCTTCGTCTGGCAGGCGCGCCAGATGTCGCCTTCCTCCACTTCGTGGGAGAGGAGCACCTTGCCGCTCTTGTCGGTGACGGTAACGGTGCCCTTGCCAGGAATTTCAAAGGTCTTGTTGTGGCTGCCGTATTCTTCGGCGGCCTGAGCCATGAGGCCCACATTCGGCACGCTGCCCATGGTCTTCGGGTCCAGAGCCCCATTGGCCCTGCAGAAGTCGATCACGGCCTGGTACACACCGGCGTAGCAACTGTCAGGAATGACGGCCAGCGTGTCCTGCTCCTTGCCGGCGGCATTCCACATCTTGCCACCGCCACGGATCATCGCAGGCATGGAGGCATCGACGATCACATCGCTCGGCACATGCAGATTGGTGATGCCTTTGTCGCTGTTCACCATGGCCAGCGCAGGGCCATTGGCGTAAGCAGCCTGAATGTCGGCCTCAATCTCAGCCTTCTTGTCCGCCGGCAGCCTGGAAAGCTTTGCAACGAGATCGCCAAAGCCATTGCGGAAATCCACTCCCAGTTCCCGGAGAGTCTCGGCATGCTTGGCGATGAGGCCCTGGAAGAACACCTCCACCACGCGCCCGAAGATGATGGGGTCGCTGACCTTCATCATGGTGGCCTTCATGTGCAGGGAGAAGAGCACGCCGTCGTTCTTCGCCTTGGCAATCTGGTCAGCGATGAAATTGATGAGGGCGGCCTTGCTCAAAAAGGTTCCGTCCAAAATCTCGCCGGCTTTGAGCGGGGTGCTTTCCTTCAGCACCTTGCGGGTGCCGTCCACGCGGACGAATTCGATCTTCACATCCGTGGCTTCCTCGACCACCACAGACTTCTCATTGGAAAAGAAGTCACCTTTTCCACCCATCGTTCCCACGCTGGTCTTGGAATCCGCGCTCCACTTGCCCATCGAATGCGGGTGCGCCCTGGCGTAATCCTTCACAGCCTTCGGGGCGCGGCGGTCGGAGTTGCCCTCGCGCAGAACCGGGTTCACCGCGCTGCCCATGACCTTGGCGTAGCGGGCCTTGATGTCCTTCTCCGCATCGGTCTGCGCATTCTCGGGAAGATCCGGCACGGCGTAGCCCTTGCTCTGCAGCTCCGCGATGGCGGCCTTGAGCTGCGGCTGCGAGGCGGAGATGTTCGGCAGCTTGATGATGTTCGTGGTCGGCTCCAGGCAGAGCTTGCCGAGGTAGGCCAGGTCGTCGGACTGCTTCTGCGCATCCGTCAGGAAATCGGGGAAATTGGCGAGAATGCGGCCTGCCAGCGAGATGTCGCGCGTTTCGATCGTGATGCCGGCCGGTTTCGTGAAGGCCTGCACGATGGGCAGAAAGGAAAAGGTGGCCAGCAGGGGAGCTTCGTCGGTCAGGGTATAGATGATCTTCGCGGACATGATTGGAATGGGGAATTTTGAGAGCCGCAGAGCTAAGCGAGACCCCGCTGCGGCGCAATCCCAAGGTGCGGTCCGACGCACTGAAAACAAGAGAAGCGGACCCTGGGGGATCCGCTTCTCCACAGTCGTTCTCTAGGCGATGCCCCGACTCAGCACGCTGCAGCTGGCGCGCCGGTGAGCAGGCTGTCCATTTTGTCCATGCAGGAACCCCAGCCGGTGTTGTGGTTGCCACGGCTTTCGGCGGAGGGGAAGCCCGTGTGGGTCAGGGTGAGTTCGGTTTGATCGCCGATAGCTTTGAACTCCACGGACACGAGCGAATGGCAGCCAGCCCAGTCTGCATCGTCCTCATACGTCCAGGTGTAGGCGACCTTCGCAGGCGGCGTGATCTCACAATAGACACCCGTGATGCTGAAAGCCTCTTCGCTTTCGAGCCCGCAGGCTTCGATGCGGAAGCCACCACCAACGCGGAAGTCGGAGGTGCAGGAAGTGACCTTCACGTGGCCGCAGCCAAACCATTGCGGGATGGATTCAGCGGAGGTGAAGGCGGCGAACACGCGCTCGCGCGGTGCCTTGAACAGGCGGGTGAGTTTCAGGGTGTCGTTGGCGGGGGTGGTGGTCGTGGTGCTCATGATTTGGTTTGGTGAGGGGATTTTTCAGAGGGTGGTTTCTCCACAAGAGCGGCGAGCCTGTCGAAGCTGCCTTCCCAGAACTGGCGATGATGTTCGATCCAGTTCACGGCTTCGCGGAGAGGTTTGGGATTGGCTTGAATGAAGTGCGTGCGGCCTTCGATGCGCCGCTTGAGCAGCCCCGCGTTTTCCATCACCCGCAGGTGTTTGGAAACGGCCGGCAGCGACATCTTCAGCGGCTCGGCGAGATCGCCCACCGTGGACTCACCGTCGAGCAGGCGCGTCAGCAGCCCTCGGCGCGTGGCGTCTGACAGCGCAGCAAATACGAGATCAAGCAGCAGGGTCTGTTGGGCGGGACGTTTCATGATTTCACGCGTTCAAGGTGGCAGAAACTATAGTTAACCATTTGGTTAACTATTCAAGCGCAAATTTCGGGAACTGCATGACTGCAGGGAATCAGCCCTACCTCACCGCGTCTCGAATCACCGGCATGAGCAGCTCCGCCACAAGCTGCTGCCCGAGGTCATTCGGATGCATGCCGTCGAGCAGCATTCCATCAATCGTAGTCTTGTGCTTCGCGGCAAATTCAGGATACGCGGCGCGCACATCCACCAGCGGCACTTTCATCTCCGCCGCGAGCTTGCGCAGCGCCTCGTTATAGCTGGCGAGCGTCGGCGACTCGAAGCCGTCTTCGGCAGCCGCATCGTAAGGCGGCTTGCCGTACATCTCCTTGAGCTTCGGCGTCCAGCGCAGCGGATTCGTCGTCATGAGGATGACCTTGGCCTTCGCATTTTGCGCAGCGGTGATCATGATGCGCAAATTGAGGAGGTATTCCCCCAAAGGCACGCGTGGCTTGGCGGCGGGCGGGTTCTTCCACACATCCACGACGCTGTCATTGATGCCGAACTGCATGACCACCACCCGAGGCTTGTATTTCAGCACGTCGGTCTCCATGCGCTTGCGCGCGTCCCGTGTGGTGTTGCCGCCGACGCCTGCATTGTAAACGCCGAGCGTGGAGCCGACGCTTTGCAGCGCGGCTTCCACACGCGTGGCATACACCTTGAGGCTGCCGCGCGGGGCGGTGGTGGAATCGCCAAACATGATGATGCCGCCAGGCTTGGGCACCGACTTGGGCGCTGGCACAAACACAGGAATCTCACCGGCAGCGAGATCAGCGGTGTTGACCTTCATGCGCAGGCCGCCCTGCATGGTGGTGATCCACAGTTCTCCCGCTTTGCGCTCATACAGATAAGGATACGACACGCGGCCACCCGCTCCATAATTCGCCGCCACGATGACGGGCTTCGACCACGTGGCTGTTTCATCGTCCGAAAATGCGAGCGACAGCTCCGCGCGGCTCGCGCCGCTGTTCGGATCATGCCTCGGTGGCGCATTCCACAGCAGCGCGATGCGGCCATCGCTCAAACGCGCCATCTGCGGGCAGCAGGTGACGGAGGCGATCTTGGTTTGCTGCAATCCCTCCCACTTCAAACCATCGCGCGAGGTCGCCTGCCACAGAAAGCCTGCCTCCGTGCGCAGCAGCAGATAGAGCGAGCCATCCTTGCGCTCGATGACCGTGCCTTCGAGCGAGCCCGCGTGATCGTGCGTGCCCACGCCGTAATCGAGCATATCACCGCGCTGCCAGCTCTTGCCGAGATCGTCCGAAACCCACATCACCGTGGCATGCCGCCACTGCGGGATGATTTCCTGCCCCACCAGCACGATGCGCCCCGACTTCATCTGGATCATCGAGTGAATGCAGCCGCACCACGGATCACTGAGCTTCACCGGCGTCTCCCACGTCTTGCCATCATCCGTGCTGCGGCAGGAGTAGGTCGGCAGCACGAAGTCCCGCCATGATACACCCTTCTCTCCCCAGTGCCAGCCCTTGGGTTGGGCGCGTTCCGTACTGTTCATCCATGCGGAAATGATGACGCCTTCTTTGGTTCGCAGCAGCGCGCGCTCATTGCTCACGGAGAACTTCGCAGGCTCGGCAAACAACGCGGAGTTGCTCCAGGTCCGGCCTTCATCCGTACTGCGCAGCGCGTTTGCGGCATCGATGCACAGCACGCCGCCATCTGCCGTGCTGACAAACGGCCCCTGATGCGTGAAGGGCAGCGCCGCCGCCTTCGGATGCAGGGTGGGTGATTCAGCGGCGAAGGCGGTGACGGTGGCAGTGAGGAGCAGCAGGAACAATCTCATGGTCGTTCTTGTACGCACCGAATCACTGTCCTCGTGCTTTTTGCACTTCAGCAATGGATTTCAGAATGTTCTCCCGCCACACGCCTTGCAGCTTCTCAGGTTCGGCGCGGTTCAGCGCGCTCAGAGCTTCATCATACTTCTTCTGCCGCGTCAAAACGTGCGCGATGCCCTGCAGCGCGCCATATTCATCCGCACCGCCGATGCGCGGACGATCAGCCACGATGGCACGATAAGCGGCCAGGGCCTGCTCGTCGTTTTGCAGGTTGCGCTCGCGGTTCTGCGCCTGCGCGAGGAGCAGGGCATCCCGCGCTCGCGGCTCGCTGACCCATGGCAGGGCCGCGCTGAAATCCGCTTCGGCTTTGCCGCCGTCCTTCGCAATATAATAAGCCTGACCACGGGCATGATACCCCACGCCACGCTGCCAGAAGGGCCACTTGTTGAAGTCCTCGTTCGCGAACTGCGCGATGACCTCCGGCGCTTTACCCGTGGCGAGCAGGTGTTGCATCTGCGCGGTCTTTTTCACCACATCGACAGGAATACGCTCGATGATCGGCCCGGCGTCCGCTCGGCTAAGCAGCGCAGCCTGCTCCAGCGCGGCGGCCTTTTGCACATCGCTGAGCTTCCCCTCCGCCAGCGCCAGGAATCCTGCGGCTTTGCGCTTCTGCGTGGCATCGCGGAAACCGATGACGAAATCGGTGATGCTGGGATCAGCGTCAAACGCATGCGATTTGCCATCATAAAAATGTGCGAATTTCAGCGGCTCATGGAAGCCATCAGTTCCGGTGGGCGAGAGCGCGCTGAGTTCCTGGCCGTCTTCACGGATGCGCTGGCGGCAGAGATTCACATGCCATGGCAGGCTCTGCGTGGGCTTGCGGCCGATGACCTGATGCAGCGGATCATTTTCGTCCTGCGTGACAGGGATGCGGATCTCCACGGTCCAGTGATCATCCGCAATGTGCGTGGCCACTTCCGCCTTGGAGTCCCAGCCAAACCACTGACCCCGCGATGCGCCGCGATCCAGATCCACGATGTGGCCCGCAGGACTGACGGCGATCTGATAATACGAGTGCGTTTCCGTGGCGAGTTCGATCTCGATGGCATCGCCATGCCACAGCGCCTGATCCTCATTGCGCGTGGAGGTGGTGTTGGGCTTTTCGCCCGGATGCTCATCGCAGCGGATGGCGAAGCAGACACTGTTGCCCTGCCAGCCTGCCTTGAATGACGTGCCAAAAGTGGGCACGCGGCCTGTCTGCAGCTCGCGAAATTTGCCCGTGGCAGCAGTGGCGCATTTCTGCCAGCAGGCATCATCGAGCTTGCCATCGATCACGATGCCCTCCGCCTCACCGACGAGGCGCACGCTGGGCACCGGACCGCGCTGCTGGCCGAGCTGCTGAGCTT
>NCCR01000204.1:7611-13121 GCA_002279765.1 Verrucomicrobia bacterium 12-59-8
CGAGCTGCTGAGCTTTCATGCGCAGACCTTTGAGAAAGTCATCGATGAGGGCGATGCGACGTCCATAAACACTGGCCGCATCTGCTTTCCCCTGCGCCTTGGCGAACAGCGCCAGCGCGGCATCCGCCTGCGCTTTGTCCTCTTCCATCACACTCCAATGGGCTTCGCAATAGGTGAAGAAGTCCTGCATCTCCTGCGCGGCAGGGCCGTAGAAGAGCTGGCAGTACTCGCGAAACATCGCGTCCACATCCGCGTTCTTGCCGCCCCAGTACATGCGTGCGGTGAAATAGACCATGAAGTGATTGAAACCGATGCCGGCCTCTTTGAAATCCTGCCGTGCGGAGAGCCAGATGTCCTCACCCTCCGAGATTCCTTTGGTGGCGTTTACAGACTCGCCGAGCGCATGCGGCGCGAAGGAGGGCAGGTACCAGCCACGATCCGTGAAGGGATAATTTTCGAAGTTCAGCAGCGGATTGTCCGTCTTCTTCACCCACGCCGCGCGCAGAGCTTCGGGGGCTGACTCACCCTCGCCCTTGACGCCGGCCTTGTTGATCGGCCGCCTTCCGCCGACGATGCAGACAACCACGTTCGGCTCCAGTTTGTCGATCTTCAGCGGCGGCAGCGTGTACACGCCATACGCACAGTTCAGCACCTTCGCCTTGGGGTGGGTCTTGCCGATCTCCTTCGCCACACGATTCACAAAATCCCACACGTAATCGCTCAGCAACCCGCGCTCGTTGCGCTCCGGCGAATCCTTGCCTTTGCATTTCTCACACTGGCAGATGGAGGTGTAGCCATCCGGCGGCATGATGGAGACCGTCTTGAGTGGGTAGGCGTCCAGCAGAGCGCGCGTGTAGCGCACGGTCTCGCGGAAGAGTTCGTCATTGGAATAACAGAGCTGGTTCTTGCTGTCACCGGAGCGGTAGTCGCGCTTGCCGCCATAGAGCGCGAACCACTCTGGATGCGCGGCAAAGGTGGCGTCATTGCCCGTCATGCCGTCCATGCCATGAGCGATCTGATAACGGTCATCATTCCGCGTGCCGAGATGCATCATCCACAAGGCCGTGTCATAGCCTGCGGTGGCAAAACGGAAGTTGAACTGCCGCAGCGGGAAATCCGGGTGCACCGTTTCATCGAGCTTCGGCAGCGCGATGGTTTTCATGGCGGGCATCACTTCGCCAAGCTCTCCCGGCAGGTACCAGCGCGCGCCGAGCCTGTGAAAGAACGCCGTCACCGCATTGAAGCTGCCACGCTCATCGAGGCCCCAGATGTCCAGCGTCTCTTTCTTCTCCGTGGCGGCTCCATCGGGCTTGCCCGTGTCACCCGCCAGGCGCAGGCGGTTTTTATACAAGCCGGCATTCGGCATGCCATAGGGTGCACCGACGATCTTCTCAAACTCCGCCTGCGCACGTTTGATGTCGCTATTGCTCTTCGCCCACGGTTCGGTGGGAACGAAATCACTGTCATCTCCAATCAGCGCCAGCCAGTCGCCGCCGGATTGCATGCGATACGCGCCCTCTTTCAAACCCTCCGCCTTCACCGGATTGTGCGGGCTTGCGCCAATGAAAACCTTCACCGCCTTGCCGCTCGGCTGCGTGACGATGGGCAGCCGCGCCCCGCTGATCTTCTCGATGTTCGTGCGAAACTCCTGCGCCGCCACCCGCTGCATGCGCGTGGGTGTTTCAGAGATGACAATCTCCGCACGCGCCTGGCCGTTTTCGACGAGCGCGGGATCGGCTGCCTGCAGCAGGACAGGTGAAGTCAGCAGTAATAGTGCAGCGAGAAGTGTGTGTTTCATGTGCGAAAGGTGGCGTGGTTCTTTGTATTGTAGTCCCGCCTTTAGGCGGTCTGGAAGCCTTCCAGGTAGGTCGGTGAGGGGTGGAATTTTAGGCGCAGTGGGTCGTCCATACGGCATGCTATTCAAAAACAATCTCTCCCATCACCGCTGGATCATCCATGCTCACGCTGCTGAGGGACGAGGACCAGAGGGCGCGGTCAATCTGCTCGCGGGGGAGCGCATGATTGCGGCCGAAGTTGGCGCGCCAGGCGGTGCCCTTGGCGGGTGGTTCGACGCCCAGAACGCTGTAGGGAATGACGAGGTGCGCGTGCCAGCGTTTCGCTGCGGCATCCACGCGGGTGGTGCTGCTCCACTCGCCGTTCCAGGTGGGATCGTCTTTGCCATGGCGGGGGTCCATCACATCGGTGATGCGGCCGTTGAGGGCGTCGTACTTGCTGGCGGCATTCGCGCCTTGAGTGAACCGGTAGTACAGCGGCTGCGTGGGCTGGGGCGCGAGGCACACATCGAAGGCCTCTTGATTAGTCAGCACGCGGTCGCGGTTGTAAGCACCGTATTTCATGTCGTCACCGATCTCGGCCTCGGCGCGGATGTGGAGGGCCTGCTCGTCATAAAGAAGGCGGATCGTTGTTTTGCGCGGCAGCGTGTGCAGCGGTGGCAGCAGGGTGAGTTCATGCGCAGCGGCGCCCTGCCACTCCGGGGAGTCGAGCGTGAGCCTGGCGGTCGCCTTGGCCACGCTCAGCTTCTTCGCACCGGGCGGTGGCGTGTTGCGCATGTTCTTGGTGTTCCAGTTGAAGCAGGTGCTGGCGTAGGGCTCCTGATAGCCGTCATGGGCGAGCCGGAGGTGGTTGATGTCGTGACCGCTGAAGGGGAAGAGGACGTGGCTCCATTCTTTCTGGTGCCCTTTGATGTAGAGCGTGGCGAGGAAGGCGTTGCGTGCGTCGATGGCATCGAGCAGGCGGTTCATGGAACCCGCGTCAGGCATCATCTGATAAGCCTGATGCAGATGCACCACGCGGGCGAAATGCTTCAGGTAGTCAAACTCACAGCGCACGAGCGCGAGGCGTGTCTTCACCTTCGGTGCGGTGGCGAGCTTTTCCGACTGGCTGAGGCTGGCCTCCAGAGACGCGAGCAGCTTCGGCGGGTAGAGGAAGGCGATGAGCTGAAAGGGATCTGTGACTGTTTTGCGCGCGCGGGCATCCGTGGGCAGTGATTTGAAAGTCCACAGGTCCATGCGCGTGCCGAGGTGGTCGGAGTAAAGCGCGATGGCGTTGTACAGATCTTCATATAAGGCACGCATGTAGAAGGCGCTGCTCTTGTTCACAAAGGCGGCGTCACAATACTCCACGATGAGGTCCCTGGCGTGCAGGTTGGTCGGATCGTCAAACATGCGGCCCATGGTGTACATCACCGGGCCCTCAAGACCGAAGAGCTGGCCGGGGCCGTCGCGATAGAGGGACTGGATGCGGTTCTCAGCCACGCGCTTCGCTTGCAGATCGATGTAGCCGGGCGTGCGCATGGGTGTGTAGCCGCTGCTGCCGGTGAACCCGCGCGGCACATCAATGCCACGCCACGGGGCGATGTCCTCCTCGTTGGTGCCGGTGAGCATGATGCAGGTGTTGGCGGGAAACTTCGTGAAAGTCTTCGGCGGTGCTGCGGTGAGGATGTAGCTCATCATTGTGATCTGCCTGCCGGGGTGGGACTTCTCCACACGCTCGGCCGTGTTGCGGTTGAAGATCCAGATCTTCTCGGACCAGTCCTTGCCCGTGCCGTAGAGCGCCTCGCACTTCTCGCACTGGCATTCACGGAAGCCGTCCGGCTGGCCGAGATCCACACTGGTGTATCCCTTGTCAAGCCACTGCGTGAGATCGCGATAGATGCGCTCCTGCACCTCGGGATTCGACAGGCAGTACTGCGCTCTGCCTCCTTCCGGCTTCAAGCGCTCACCGCTGATGAACGCGAAGAACTCGGGATGCGTCTCGAAGGTTTCGCCTGGTATCGCACGCTCCCAGGTGTGCCCGCCAAACATCTCGTCCACACGCGGAAAGCGATTGTGCGCGAGATCGTAGAACGACGCGCCCGCAGGGTGCGCGGTGTTCACGCGCAGCAGCGGCGTCTTCATCACGTTCAGCGCCTCCGGCAGCGCGATGGTATTCTGTGGTAGAAACTCGATGGCAGGCGAGTTGATGAGATCAATCTTCGCCGCACCGCTGACCTGTGTGTAGCCGGGCAGGTCAGGATACAGGAAACGCACGCCCATGAACTGCCGCGCAAAGTCCACCGCCGCCTTCGCCGTGCCCACGCGGTCCCAGTTCGGACGGCGGCGGTTGTCGCTCGGCGTTCTGGAGGGCTGGTCATTGCCCGCGATGATGACGTCTCTGCCGATGACGCGGTGCACATAGCTCCAGTCGCGAAGCTGCGCCGCGGCAAAGCCATGCTCCTGCGCAAAGCGGGTGTTTCCCAGCAGCAGCGCCGGCTTGGAGGCATCACGCTCCGCTTCCTTCACCACGCTGACCTCCGCGCCACCGGCTTTGAACGCCACCTGCAGCAGCCGCGCCGTCTGCGCCAGGCAGTCTGCCAGCACCGGCGTCTCGAGCGTGTCTGGGACAACGATTTGATAATCCGATTTGCCCCCATCGAGCAGCGTGAGATCAGTCGCCGAGACAGAACCCGCAAGCAAAGCGGTGAGGAGTGTGAGTTTCATTGGGGAAAGGTTGGTGGGTCTCAAGAAGGGGCAGGCGGAACGGCGAAGAAGAATCACTTCCTCATTCCATCCGTCGCCTTCAGATCAAAGCGCACGCTCACCACGGAATGCTTCTCCTTCCCCGGCGCATACTTGATGTAGGTCGTCGCCACGATGGTGCCGTCTGGCAGCAGTTCCATGCCAGGATAGCCGCAGTCGCCCACACGTTCGGCATGGCTGTGCAGCAGCTTGATGCGGTACTGGCCGGGCCTGCCGTTCTTGATGTCATCATAAGTTCCCACCCAGGCGACGAAGTGGCCTTTGGTCGGACTCTTGAGCGCTTGATCGCGGAAGGCCACGACCATGCGGCCATCCTTGGTAAAGACGCCCGCATGACGATCTCCCGTCAGCCCCCAAGGCGTGTTCACCGGTGGGCTCCATGTCTTGCCTTCATCGCGGCTGAACATCATGAGGCTGCGCTCCTTGTGCGTGTTTTCGCGCAGCAGGCAGCACAGCTCGGAGCCATCCGGCGAGCGAAACACGAAGGGCTCACAGGGGTTCTTGCCTTCGACGGCAGCGACGACATGCGGCTCGCTCCACGTGAAGCCGCCGTCGGCGGTGATCGTTTGCAGAATTTCCAGCGGCGCCTTGTCCGCGCCGTCAGGACCTTTGTGATACAGACCGAGATAGCCGCCCTCCTTGAGACGCACGATGCTGCTGAAAGTCATCACGCAGGGAAAACCGAGCGGCGGCATTTCCTTCCACGTCTTGCCTGCGTCCTCGCTCATGATGCTCGGCATGCCGGGACCTTTGCGCGTGCCCTTCGCGGCGGAAAACACCCATAGGCGCTCTTTGCCCGCCGGGTCGGTCATGCGGTAGATGCTGGGGCAGTTTTGATGCGTCTTAAATCCAGGCGGCATCAGCTCATCCATGCGCGACCACGTCACCCCACCGTCCTCGCTGCGCGCCATCGGCCCCGCCGCACCACCATGATTGACGCACCACACGCACAGGATCGTCTTGCCATCTGGC
>NCCR01000028.1 GCA_002279765.1 Verrucomicrobia bacterium 12-59-8
AGCATCCACGACCAGACGCACCTCGAACGCGGTCGGGATTTCGTTCTCATCGTTTCCTAATGCAAAGGGTTCTATGATTTCGATTGGGTCTTTGGGATCCGTGTTCTTCGCGGAGGATACGACCAGCTTTCTGAGCGCTTGCATTGCTTCCAACAAGGTGCTCTTGCCGCTGGCGTTGGCTCCATAAATGGCGGCACCTTTCAGCCAATAGCGTGTGGCCATGCCTGGAAGTTCACACTCAATGCAGTTCTCTGGCAAAGACCTGTCTTTGGCGCTGGCGGCCATGGAGAGGGTCTGCGGCGTCAGAAAGCTACGATAATTGGAAACTGTAAACTGAAGGAGCATTGTGACATAATGCCCTCATTAATCACTTGAGCGATGTTTTTTGCGAAAAAATTGCACAAAATTGGGGCGAAGAGCCCACTTTGAAGGCTGACTTAATTTCGAGACTGAAGACACCAGCATTTTGACGGAGAGCGGTCTTAATCAATTTTTACTGGGCTTGGCGACATCGACTACATGGCGTTCTTTTTCGGCGCGCGGTATTCAGACTCAGAGCCTCAGCCACCGGGGAATGATAAGCCTTGTGTGGATGGGGGGCAGATTGAACCCAGTTGCGGCGGAACAAGGGGACTTTGTAGTGATTCGAGAAACCCATTTCCGGCATGGCAAGCCTGAGCGGCTCGGTTTACCGCAGAGGTTGGCTTTAACCGCGAAATCAAAGAGCCCATGCGCGACATCCTCTTCGACGAAAAGATCGCTGGCAGCTTCCACTTCACCCCCGGCCAAGCCTACGAAGGCGTCGCCGACAACAGCAATCGCAGCCAGGTCCACTGGGATATCGTCAACATTCAGCGCCCCGAATACGGCGGCGGAGAAATCCGCTTCGACGGCCAAGTCATCCGCAAAGACGGCAAGTTCCTCCTGCCGGAGCTGAAGCCGTTGAATTATTGAAGCCAGGTGAGATTGCGAAATGCTTTTCAGCAGACGCGCTGGATTGTTACATCAACAATCGTCAATCACTCACGCCCACGGAGCGCTACAGCCGCAGGATTGATGATTGTCGAGCCATCGATTTTTGATTGTTGAAGTGTCCGGGCAACGCTTCCAATGCGCTGAAGGAGTGCGGGCAATTCTGCCCGCGAAGAGCGCGTTCGCATACGGGCAGAAGTGCCCGTACTACGCCACCGGCGGCTGAAAATTTAGCAGCTCGATCTCCACCGCGTGCTTTCGCTCCGGCAGCAGCTCCACCATGCTGATGCTGCCGTACTCGATGTTGAAGTAGGCCATGTGCTTCAGCGGCATTTCCAGCAGCAGCGCGACGATCACGCGAATGATGCCGCCATGGCAGTAAATAGCCACCTGCTGGTGCGGGTGCGCATGGATGATCTTCAGCAGGCACTCGCTCACACGCGCCTTCAGCGTGTCGATGGTCTCGCCGTTCTTGATGCCGTTGTTCTCGATGATCTCCATCCAGTCAAAAGCGCTCATGCCGAAATTCGACTGCACCTCATCCCAGCGGTGACCGGTCCAGTCACCAAAATCGATCTCGATCAGCCCCTGCATCACCTCCGGTTGGAGGCCCCGCTGTCTGACCAGTGGGGACATCGTCTGCTGCACCCGCAGCATCGGGCTGGCATACACCGCATCGATCTTCGTATCCTTGAGCCACGCCGCCACCGCCTCACCCTGCTGCAGTCCCTGCGGCGAAAGGCCCATGTCGATGCGCGAGCCACCAAAGACCTTGTGGTACTTCTCCTCCACCTCGCCGTGGCGGATGAGGTAGATCTGCATGGGATGATTCGGTAGGTGAGGTTTCACAGAGCGTCTATGATGCAGACCGCAGGTTGTCGCAAGGTAGGAAAAAGGAAGGGGCGGCAGAAATCGCTGCGGTCAGAGCCTCAATTTCGATGGCCGCTGCGTCTGTAGTGTGCGTCTCGTCTTGGGCGTTCGCAGGCCCAGCGCGAGGTAGGGAGGGCTGTCCTCAGCCCGCCGCCGGAGTCCATGACCATCGAGCCAAAAGCAGCCTGCTAAACGGCCATGACTTTCGCGCTCCGCTCTATCATCACCGTCGGCGCGTGCGGCGCATCCATCGTTCTCAGCGGTCCGAGGGCTCGCGCATCAGATTGAGCAGGCGGGAGCGGTCAACGGGAGGTGCCACTTTGGGCTTGGCTGGCGCAGGTGGTGGGGGCACAGGCGGCGCGGTGGTCTGCGCCTGGGGAGCACTGGTGGCCTTGGGCTTGGCTGCTGCTGCCTGCGGCTTCTCTTTGGCTGGCTCAGGCTCAGTTTTCGGGGCTGGTGGCGGAGCGGCCTGGGGCGTTTCCTGCTCTGGCGTTGCGGGCGGAGCGTCCTCACCGGCCAGCGCGCGAATGTGTACTTGTCCTGCCAGGACGAGGTCGGTGCCATCAATGCGGATGATCGAGAATTCATCTGCGCCGAGGTACAGCCGGTCCTGCCGTTTCAGTGTGGACATGCCACGTACTTCGGTGAATGCCGGCGTCACCGAGATGCTGGGCGCCTGCGCCAGGATGGGCGGCTCCGTGTCATTCACCAGCAGGGCGCCACCGCTGGCCAGAAGGGTTTCCTGCCCCGCTGCATCGCGCACGGTGTGGATCTCGCGCGCGTAAAGACGGCCTTCGGCGGTCTTCCGCATGGCACGGTATTTCCGGCCCAGCTCCTCGGCAGACAGCTTGAAGTCGGGCGGCTCAGGCGCTGTGGTAACGATGCTGCAACTGCTGAGACTGGTGGTGGCGGCGACGAGTAGGCAGAGGCGAAGGAAGATCATGTCAGGATGCAAATGAGCTTGGGGACAGCGTTAAAAAACGCCGACTGGCCCCATCTCCGGCGCATCTGATCCTCGCCGATTATGGGCCGGTACGCAAATACGCCACGATGTCCGCCACATCTTGGGCCGTCAACCCGAGCTGCGTGGCGCTGAGCATCATGCTGTGCTCAAGTTTGCGGCGGCTTTGAATACGGGATTTTGCCACGTATTGATTCTGCCCGCCCATGCTGCGTATGATCATGATGCCGCCTTCAGTGAGGATCATGCCGTGGATGGTCACGCCGTCCTTGGTGACGATTTCCTGCCCGTCGTAGCCATGGGCGATGTCCTTGCTCGGATCAATCAGCGCCTGCGCGATGATCTCGCCCGGCTGGCTGCGGCCCCAGCCATCGAGGTTCGGGCCAAACTCGACGCCCTGGCCGTTGATCTGGTGGCACATGACGCAGCGCGTGACGAGTTGCGCACCGTTTTTGGCATTCCCCTGCAGCTTGAGCACTTCATCGAGCTGCACCGTGCTGGGGATCGCCGGTGGGGTGACGATGGTCACGAGCTTGGCATTTTCAGGATCAAAGATGCCCTCCTTCTTCAAGGCTTCGGCAATGCCAAAGGTGGACCAGTCATCCGTGCTGCGCTTGATGAGCCACCACATGATGTCGCCGTGGATGGGAGACTCTTTGTTTTTGGCAAGTTCGAGCACCGCCTGCGCAGCGCTGGCCTCTGGGATGAAGGCCAGGGTGTCGAGCGCGAGCTTGCGCTGTTCCGGGGAGAGCTTGCCATTGGCGGCGCGTTTTGCCAAATCCGATACAGCGGCGGCAGGGTGCAGCCGCCAGGTGATGTGCGCAAAATCATCGTTCCACGCCCCCTGGGGTTTCAGTGCGGCCCACACGTCGGCTTCCTTGCCCTCGCAGCCGATGCCCCAGGCTTCGAGCAGGGAACGGTCACTGCCGTCGATGTGGTGGGAGAGCTTGACCAGCAACGGCACGCTCTGCGCCGCTGGTACATCCCGCAGTGCCACCGCGACCTCGCTGCGCACCATCGGGGAAAGGTCGGTGGTCAGATTGCTGAGAATGTCAATGACATCACTGCTGGCGGCGCGGATGGCGCGCAGAGCGACGAGGCGCCTGGTGGCGTCCTCAGACTCCAGCCAGATGCGTGCGGCGATGAGGCCCGGCTCTCCAAGCTGGGCGAGCAGCCACACCGCACGCGCGGCGATGTAGGGATTCGCATGGTCACGCAGGTTTAGCAGCGGGGGCATGACCACATCTCCAGCGGCTTTCAGACGCTCAAAACCCACATGGCGGACATTCGTGGCAGGAGACTGCAACGCGGCGAACTGGCCTTCCAGCGTGCTGAGATCGAGCGCAGGAACCTTCGGTTTGAAACCCTTCGGCGCGATGCGGTAGATCGTGCCGCTGCAGGTTTCATCCGTGTCCTGATGGCCGCCGGTGCGTTTGTCAAACCAGTCGCTGACGTAGATCGCGCCATCGGGACCGACGCACACATCGGAGGGGCGGAAGAGCGTGTGGCGGTCATCGGAGAGGTTGTTTGCACCCCCCACGAAGTCGCTGCCCTTGAACACGCCGGTGGTGTTGGTGGTGCAGAAGTCGAAGCGCTCCAGCTTGAAGCCCGCGCCGTCCGGTTTGGGCAGGTAGCCGAAGACCACGTTGCGTCCGGTTTCGCAGCTCAGCAGTAGGCCGTTCCATTTTTCACCCAGCGCCCCGTTTTCATAGAAGCACATGCCGGTGGGAGCGCCGCCGCCATACACATCGCCAGCGGGGATGCTGCCGGGATCTTCCTGCCGCCACTCAGCGGTGGGGATGCTCTGCCCCGGGCGTTTGTCGGCACGCCACTGGCGTTTGCCATCGCGGGAGAAGAAGCCAAAGCTGCCGCCTTCGATGAGGTGGCTCACGCGGCAGGCGGGCGGATCATCGTTGTCATTGAGAAACATGTCGCCGTAGCTGGTGCGCACGCCTTCAAAGCTGTTGCGGTAGTTGTAGCCGAGGATGCGCGCATGGTGGCCGTCTTCATCAATGCTGGCCGTGAAGCCGCCGACATAGACGTGGCCGTCGTCGCTCTTCGCGCCGGCGTAGGGATTGTTCAGGTACGCGCCGCCGATGCGGAAGGTGTTGCCGCTTTTGTCGCTGAATTCCGCGCCGCAGTTGCCGTTGCTGAAGTACAAGCGGCCCTCGGGGCCGGCGTACACGCTGTGCAGGCTGTGGTCATGCTGCGGCTGCTCAAAGCCGGTGAGGAAGATCTCGCGCTTGTCGATGGCGGGATCGAATTTCAAGTCGCGGTTCACATCCGTGTACTTGATGATGTTCGGCGTGTTGGAGACATACACGACGTTGTCAAACACCGCCACGCCCAGCGGGCATTCGAGTTCCTTTTCGCGCACGAAGACATGGCTGCTGTCGCAGATGCCATCGCCATCGGTGTCCTGCAGCACACGCACGCAGTCGCCCTCACGGCTGCGGCCGGAGTGGCGGCGGTAGTTCACGCCTTCCGTGACCCAGACCCGGCCCGCGCCGTCGATGTCCATGTTGGCCGGATTGAACAACTGCGGGGAGGTGGCCCACACAGTGATTTCGAGTCCTTCAGGCACCTTGAACGCGCTGGGTTCCAGATGGTCCGGCGTCACCTTCGCGGGATCAAACTCCGGCGTGTCCGGGTCAGGCGTGAAGGCGGGCTTGCCTGCCACGAAGGGGCCTTTGTCCTTTTTAGCCTTGGCGGGTTTGTCCGGGCTGGCGGACATGAAGGCAAACGGCGCGACCAGGGCGAGAACGACGAGGAGGTTGGGACGGTTGGGCATGATTGGGGGGGCGGAATGAACGGGCGGAATGGATCGATCTTGCGGGGAGAGAACGCGTCAGCCCATCATCTCGCAAGCCTGGGTGAGTGTGTGCAGGAAAAAATGCCGGTCATCGTCATCATGGAAAATGGCCGCCCGAAGGTTTTCCCGCTCTCACTCACTCAAACCCGCGTAGCACCTAGTTGCCCGCACCTTGGCCATTCGTTGGTCATTTAAAGGAGCGATTCCAGATGTTTTATGAGTTGCTGGGATCCTTCCACCTCAGATCGTCAGGAAAAATGGCGTGTCCTTCATCATCGGTCGCCTCCACTGGAAACACTTTTATTTTCCGGATGCCATCTTCCGGGTGCCAATGATCCTGCAACATGAAGTAAACAGAGAGCTTGGTAATGGAATTGTCATGAGTGGCATTCCAGCTTCTGATTATTCCGTCCCCTAAAGCCAGGAGTTGTCCTCGTTGCCGGGTATAGAACATGCTATGAAAAAAACGTTGAGTCCTTGAGTTCGGATATTCTGCAGCCAGGCCACGACTGGGCTTTTCGAAGCTGACAGGTGCCCCATCGTGCAGCGGATCAACAACTGAACCATCCTTGAGCAGAGCTTCTGAAACATACCAGCCGTCTCGCGTAGCTGGTCGCGGGGCAAATAAAAACCAGTTTTGGCCAATCCCTAACGAGTAGCCCAATGTCCGAATTTCTGCCGGCATCAGCTTTCCCCAACTCACGGGCGCAACTGCTGAAATATTCCACCAGGTAGTGTAAGCAACCAGCAACAGAGCAAGTGTTTGAAGAAAGGCGTGCCCAAGGAAAGTATCGCCGCCGTTTTGCGATGCCTGCTGGGGATGGAGCGTAAAACTCCAGCGAAGAAGACGGGACTTTTCAAGGCGATCCCAAAAATAGGGGGGCAAAAAGAACACCCATGAAATCGCCGAAATCCACGGAAACGTTCCGAGTCGAAGTGTAAGGGCGATGCCGAATAGGTGGAAAACAATCATGGAGAGCACAGCCACGGTGCGTGTTCTGCCGAAACGAAATGGAAGAAGCGCAAAAAATGGAGCAAGTTCTTCCACCCGAAGTGTCGCGAATGTCAGGACTTTTAAGAGCAACGGATATTGCAGGGCGGAATTTGCCAGCGGACCTTGGAACGATTCAATGCCTAATGTCCACTCCAGGGCGGTTCCTTCCGTCCTCCAGACGCTATGATATTTCAATAAGGCGGTGACCCAATAGATTGAGCAGATCTGAAATAGAAGGCAAAAAGTGCCAACATCAAGATAGCATGGCTGAGGATCAAGAGCGGTCTTGGGTTCTTTTGACGAAAACCCCGGTCCAACAAAAAAGCTCCAGAACAAAAGCAGCCGCAAGATCGAATCGCCACCTGTACAAACACTCGGTGTTCGGAAACACAAGGACGTCAGAAGCAGCCAGGTCACAAACGTGGCCCATCGGCGCTGGTATCCAAAGGCGAGGCATACCCCCGCAGCACACATGACCAAAACAAGCAGGCCGGCGAATTCCACGGAGCCATTGGCCAAGTGCAGGGACCACTCAAATGGATGCATGTCCAGCATCCGAAAGTGACGGGGCAAGAAGCCATCGTCGGAATAATGAGCCGCGAGATCGACGCTTCTGAGGAGGGAGTCTATGACAACCATCATCCCAAGAAGGAAGCGACCTAAGACGAAGCTGCGAAAATCAATCTTGAAAAGTCGGAAAAATCGCATGAAATAATTATTGACGATCCATAACCCTAGATCATACACTCGTTTAATAGTCAAATAATACTACACCCAAATGCATACAACTATGAAGACACTCGAATATGCCTCTATCGCAGCATCAGCTCTTGCTGTAATGCTTCTTTTTTCTTTTGGTGCTAGCCAGTTGAGGAAGGATAGCCCCGGGCTTTCCTACGATGCTTGTGCGCCCGCGCCATCAGGGATGATGGGGCAGTAGGAAGGGGGGGCGATGCCACTTTTTCATATGAAAATTCCCAAGCAAATTGTTTCATACTGCGCCTTTGGCATCTTGCTGCTCAATGTGCAGGCTCAGCAGCGGGAGGTCCCCGCTGTTTTCCACCCGTCCTCAAACGGATTGGCGGCAGCCTCAAGGGATGGGGCTGTCGCCCTTTGGTTTCCGATTGTGAAGAATTTGAGTCTTGGTGGCACCTCGATTCCTCTGCGGATCGGATTTGGAAGCAGGCAAAACAACTGCAAGGATAGCTGCTTAGGGTTGGGCTGGTGGTTTCCTCTCTTGGAGAGCAGTGTTGTGGAGCTTTATGAGGGCTGCATTGAGGTCATGACACCTGGCGGTGCTCGAATTCGAGTTTATGAGGAGAAGTCAGCACAAAAAACATTTTCCTCGCTAGATCAAAAGTGGACTGCAGAACTGGCGGGAGATACCTTCCTAGTTCATGCGCATGATGGCTGGGATCTGAAATTTGTTAAAGGGTACCTGGTGCAGATGACAGATGTTGATCATGGAAAGGTCAATTTTCATCGCAAGAATGGCCGTGTTGAGGAAGTCACGGTGGACGGGAATAACGTTCTTGGCCTTGCTTATGACAAGGAAGGGCACCTGCGAACCCTGAGTTACCCAGGGCACGTTTTAGAACTGGAGATGCTGCCAGCCATGATTCTTTCCGGGGATGGGCTCCAACTTGGCAAGGCAGTTGCGAAGATTAGCGAGAAGCAGAAGGAGTTGATGTCATTCCTGCTAAAGCCGACCGGTGATCTAAATTCTTTGATGATGACCGCATCTGGAGATGAGCAGCTATGGCAGTGGGACTCTGCCGGAACGATCGAATCGGATTCCAAGTCCACCTATCACATCGATTATGTCAAAGAAGGAGAAGACGCCGTGATCCAGCGAACGCTGAAATCAGGCGAAATTGAATCCTATGCATATGATTCCGGAACTGGCACGCAAACGACCACAGCGGCGAACGGAGTTACCTTGTCAAGACGCTATGTCTTAACACCGGGGGCTGCCTACGGTAGGCTTTGGAGTGAAGTTGTCGCGAATGTTTCAGGAGATAAATGGGAACGACAAAAATACTATTACGACAAGAATGGGTCTGTTTTGCGTTCCGTGATCAAACTCAGCCCTTCACAGCAGAGCGAAAAATACTTCGAAAACGGCAGGCTGATCAAGCAAATCATCAACAATCAAATGACTGAATTCAAGGTTGATGAAGGCGTTGTCACTTACGCTGTGGGAAGTGTTTCGAAAAGCATCAAAAATGGAAGATTAGTTATCGAGAGTCATACAAAATAAAAAACATAACACTATGAAAAATACATCTAAATTATCAAATGTGAAACAGTCCGTCCGATATGCAAATTTTGGCTGTGTTTTGCTTGTGGCGTGGCTGATGTGCATTCTTGCAGCGAATCTTTCATCGCTGTATGCCGAGGCATGTTGTTCCGACGTTGACACGAGTGGTGGTGGGACTGTGAGCAGTTCCAATTATTGTTACGCCCATTACCAGCCTTTCCCGCACTGTGATGGTTCATGTTACGAAATCATTGGCCCGGTGAACACAGTCTGCACCGGTAGTGCTGTTGACTCCACCTGCAGTATTGGAAACGGCGTTGGCCAAAACACCTATTACGACGGTGATTGCGGAGACGCTCCGCCCTGTGACTGCAATCTTCCATCGGCACCTACGAGTACTGATGACACCTGCGCTGACACTGAGTCATGCGGCCAATGGGTCTAATATCACCTTCATGAAATTTGCCCTCTCCATACTTCTAGCTGCTTCCCTGGGGTCGAGTGTTGTCCGGGCTCAAGATAAGAGCTTGGAATGTGCGGAGTTAGTTAAAAGTGTTTTTTATAGTGTGCCGCCATTCGAGGCAGTTTGGGATGTGGAGAGGATGCGAAATGCGAATCCGAAATTGGCGGATTCGATAAAAGAAAAAGTTGCGGCCAGGGTTCAACAGAACCCTGGGATGGGAGTGGAGGAAAAGAAAAAAATTCTCGACGAAGGTGAGAAGATGGCAAAAACGTTTGGGGGGGAGTTTCAGGCACCTTTCAAAGTAAAGTTCAGATTTGCCGATCCTTCACATCTCCACATAGAACAGGCTTTCAAAAAGGAGAATGGCCCCGATCATGTGTTCACGTATTTCGTCCATGGCGATAACGTGCTCTATCGGGTAAACGGCGGAAGGGTGGAAATTCTAAATTATGCGGACGATCTTTGCGAGCAGTTGGCACGCGGGGTGCCTTCTTTAGCACTAGGAGAATACTTTGTGAAAAGGGACTTTTCGACGAGTTCTTTTACCAAGGGCAATGATTCTCTCCATTTTCAGCTGGGTCTCAAGTCGATTCCTGGATTCAAGGCGACTGCTTCTTTCAACGCTTCTCCTTTTACTCTGAGCAAGTTTGAGCAAAACTATTTTGAGGGCTCTCCTAAATACAAACGTTTGATTGTGGAGAAGCTAAACGAGCCCTCTTTCCCTGCTTGGCTTCCACGACAAGTGCGGCATGAGCAGAAAAGCGGCGGTGTGGAGACTGTTGAAACTTGGAAGTTAGTCTCTTTTTCCCTCCTCAATAAGAGCGATGTAAAATCCGAGTACAAATTAGATGGCAGTTTGCCTGTCATCGACCGCACGGGAGGAAAAGCTGTTCAAGTTCCAACTGAGCTGTTGAAATCAAAGTGAAAATTAAAGTTATTCTAGCGCTTGTTATTTTGGTCGCCCTCTCGGCTGTAGTTAATGAACATTTCAGGTCTAAACTGTCGGACCTTTCTTCGAGTGAGGCCGTTTGCGAGGGAGGGATCGATAGCAGCGGTGTTTCCAAATTAGACTCTCAAATAGAAGTCCAAAACTTGAGTAACGATTACTCCAGGATCATCGATGTTAGCTCTTCATGTAGCTGCACAATTGTGAATTTCAGGCCCGTTCGGCTGGCTCCCCGTCAGTCACTTTTTATTCCTGTGCATATTAATGCTCCTCCTAGTGGCGGACTTGTAAAAGCGAATTTAATTGCCGTTGATAATTTTTTCAAAAAGACGGTTATTCCGGTTGTCGCCTGGTTTGAGCCCAAGCAGGGATTTGAGGTCTTGAGAGGGGGAAGAGCTCCTGAATTAACTGACGATATACTTAAATTCACCAAGACTATATTGTGCAGTAATCATAGAGTGGGATCTTTAAAGCTCAGTTCCAATGCCTCTGAGTTGATGATCGAGAAGAAAAGTTTTTCAGTGGGAGGGAAATTCACACGCGTCGAATGTAGCTTTCAAGCCTCAGCAATGGCTCTAGCTGCGTACCCTGTCTTGAAATTGGATGCTTATTTAGACCCAGACGAGAAATCGAATTGGGAGGTTAGGTTGACTGAAATTTTGAAACGGCCCATTTTTGCAGAGCCCAGCCAGCTCTTCCTCGCAACCGCCTCGGGCCAAAGAGCCACTGCCACCTGCGTTGTTCATGCTGAAAATGATGATATTTTGACCTGCAGTTGCAATGATGCCAAATTAAGCGCGGAGGTGGTGCGCCAAACTTCCAACGATTGGCTGTTAACAGTAACTGCCGCTACAGATGTCAGCCCTGGTCTTCACCATTCACAAATATTGATCTATGGACAGCCTGGGAAAAGTCAAAACAAGCTGGTTGTTGAATGTCATTACCTTGGCCACTAAGCGGTGCCTTCGCCAATCAGAGGCGGTGAAGACAGACGCGGAAAGTGGCAAGCCCGCCTTCACCCATTAAATCCCGCGAAGAACCGTTTTATTGAGGTTCGCCGAAGTGGATGGCGGGTCTGATCAGCTACTGGCGGTAAATCGCCACCACATCCGAGGAGGGGCCGCTGGGGGCGAAGTCATTGCCAAAGCCTACGGTCTGGAGGTTGGCGGCTTCGAGGCCGAGTTCGATCAGGCGCTGCCGCACCGCTAGGGCACGGCGTTCGGAGAGGGAGCGGGCGTGGTCGGGGGGCAGATTCGGCGGGGTGTAGCCTGCGATCAGCAGGCGGGCCTTCTTGTTCGGCAGCATCTCCTGCGCCAGACTGTGCAGGGCCTGCTGATGCGCGGAGGTGAGCCGAAAGTCCGCGCTCTCAAACACCAGCGCGGGGCACGCGGGCTTGAGGCTGCCGTTCAGCGGGGAGGTGAAGCCCTCGCGCGGGCCGAGCGCATAGACGACCGCGTCTGCGGCTGGAGTTCGCAAAAAGGACGGCATGGACATGCTGCTGCAGGAGGCCAGCAGCAGGCTGCTCAAAAGGGCGCAGAAACAGATGGCGGCAGGGCGGTTCATCGTGGGCAGGGCGGCATTCATCCTCGGGGGTCAGCGCATCCAGCGCGGTTCAGTGATGTGGCCGTAGCCGCGCACGATGGAACGACGGTTGCCGCTGCGGAGATCATGCACAAAGATCTCCCCGTGCTGCACGTAGGTGATGAAATGGCCGTTCGGGCTCCACGACGGATGCTGGGCACCAGCCGCCTGCACGACGCGCACGCTGCCGTTGGGATAAGGCTTGATGGCGACGGTCCATTCACCGCTGGTGCGGGTGGTGAAGGCGATGTTCCGCCCATCTGGCGACCACTCGGGGTCCGTGCAGAAGTGGTAGCCGGTGCGCCAGCGGAACAGGCGCGAGCCTTCCCCCTCCTTATGCGGCACTTCGACGATGTAGAGCTTCGGACCGCCGCCATCGTCATTGGAATAGACCAACTGACGGCCGTCTGGATGCCAGGATGGACTGGACGGCGCGCCGACGGAGTCGCTCACGCAGGCGGCGGTGTTGGTGTTGAGATCGCTGACGAAAATTTCGGGATTGCCGATGAAGCTCATCACGGCGGCGAGGTGGGTGCCATCTGGCGAGAAGGCGGAGCCAAAGCTGCTGCCGGGGGTGTCCGTCACGCCGCGTTCCCAGCCGAGATTCAGATCCAGCAGGCGAATGATGGGGAAACCGCTGCGATAGCTGGTGAAGGCGATCATGGATGAATCCGGCGCGAGCGAGGGAGCCACGGCGGCATGTTTGTCATGCGTGACCTGATGCACCTCGCCGCCTTCGGCATCGCAGATGTAGATCTGGCGCTTACCGGTCACATCACTCACAAAGACGATGCGGCTGGTGGCCAGTCCGGGTTTGCCGGTGATGGTGTAGATGACATCGTCGGTCAGCGCCTTGAGGTTTTCATCCAGCCCAGGTGCGGCATAGCTGCGCTGAAAAATTTCCTTCCCTTTAGCATCCCGCAGCTTGCCATTGACGCGCCCGCCCACGGAGGTGCCCTCTACCTGGAAGTCGGCTTTTTCATCCTCACCGGCCACGAAGAACTCGCGCGAGTCGAGCAGCTCCTGGCGCAGGGCCTGCTGGGCGCTGGCACCCGTGCCGCCGGAGAATGCGCCCACGCGGATGCGCGGCATGGTTTTCTTTGGCTCCTCGGTTTTGCTTTTGCCACCGAGCCCGATCCAGCCGCGCATGCGGTCGATGACGCCAGCCTCCGCCCGTGTGCCGTGGCACACGACGAGGGTGAGAATGAGAAGCAGCGCGCGGGCGTTCATGCGGGGGGTCAGGGCAGCAGCAGGAAGTTGAGTTCCAGATCGTAGCTGTCTTTGGAGTAATTAGAAGGCAGCGTTGTGGAAATTTTTTTCACCTTGTCGGCAGCCTCAAGGATGGACTGGTCCAGCGCGTGCGAGCCCGAAAACTTGTTCATCTGCGCTTTTAGGACGGTGCCGTCCTTGCCGATGGAGATGTTCATGCGCGCCTCGCGCTGGGCGGTAGGCACGCTTTCAATGGGCGGGGCGGTCCAGTTGGCGAGGAAGGCGGTGTTGACCGCCTCATCGACGATGTCCAGATTCACCTCTTCTTCCGTGATTGCACCGGGGGGCGGAACCGCTGACGGACGCATGGAGCTGAGCCTGGCGATGTCCATCAGCGTCGGGCTGGTCATCGGGGGGACGTTGGTGCCAAACTGAGTGGTGCCGGGACGTTTTTCATGCGCCCGGCGCAGTGTGATGCTGCGGTTTGCAGAAGGCTTGCCCACTGCTGTGGCACCGCCAGCAAACAAGGGGGGAGCGTCGGGGTTTGGCACCGGCTCCATGGCATGCTGCTGCGGTGGCGCGGCCACGAGGGTGGCCTTTTGCACGGGCGCTTCAGCAGGCGGCGGAGTGGGGGCAGCGGCCGGTTTGGGCGCAGCCGCAGTGGCTGCTTTCCTGCTGGCGGCAGGTGCTGCGGCCAGCGGCTTGGAGCGCGGCGCGGTGATGGCGGATGGGTCAGCTTTGAAATCGGCCGGATTCATCCAGGCGAGCTTCAGCTCTCGGGCGGCACGGCGCGAATTTTCGACATTCTGCCACCACCACCAAAAGCCAAAGACGGCGGCCAGATGCAGCGCAACGATGACAATCGCCGCCGCTGAAATCGGCTCCAGCGTTGTGGGTCGTGAGCGTTTCATCTTTGATCAGGGCTCTTCGGCATGGGTCGTGACGGCGGTCTTTTGAATGCCTGCGGCTTGAAGCATCTGCATGGTCTCCACCAGCTTCTGCACCGGGAGGTCGCGGTGCATGCGCACCTCGATGCCGAGGCCGGGCCTGCGCTGGGCGAGCTGCTGCAGGGAAACGGGCAGGTCCGCGCGCGCCATCATCGCGCCGTTCAGGGTCACGGACTGGTCGCGGTTCACCAGCAGCGTGAGCGTCTCCGTTGGCGCGGAGACACCGGCGGGTGCGGGTGGGGGCGTGGGGGCGGGGGCAGCCGGGAGCATGCTTTTGTCCGCCTTGAGCAGGGGCGCGGCCAGCAGGAACACAAACAGCAGCACCAGCACCAAATCCATCAGCGGGGTGATGCTGATCTCAGTGATGAGGCGGAGCTGATGCCTGTTGGAGTGGCGGTTCATGCGCGGGCGTGTACAGCGTGCATGGCGGAGGGCAGGGGGGAGGAGCTGGCACCGCTGAAGGCGGGCATGGACGGACTGCCGAGCGCGCTCATGCTGGGCAGGGCCTCATTGCTAAAGCGGTGGTCCACAAAGGTGCGGTCAAAGCCCGCGCTCAGCTCTCCGGCAAAGTTGTCGAGCCGCACCACCATGCCGCGAATGCGGTTCACCAGGGCATTGTAGCCGACCATGCTGGGGAGGGCGATCAGCAGGCCCAGCACCGTGGTGACGAGCGCGGTGGTGATGCCCGGTGCCAGGGTGGCGAGCGTGGTGTTGCCGTCGGCGGTCGTCATCATGCTGAAGGTGTCCAGGATGCCCCAGACGGTGCCGAGCAGACCGAGAAACGGTGCGCCGCTCAGGGCGGTGGCCACCCAGCTCATGCGTGCCTCCAGCCGCAGCGCCGCCTCCGCCACGCTGCGCTCCATGGCCACCTGCACCGCACTCATTTGCGAAGGGGTGATGCGGCCCGCGCCCTGCAGCCGTGCGGCAAAGGTAGAGCCCGGCTCATCCTCGCCCAGCAGATACCAGGACATCTCACGGCAGGCCGCATGGTAGATGTGGTAGAAGGAGGAAAACTCATGCGGCTCGCGCTGTTGATACAGCTCCAGCGCGTGATTGCTTTCGCGGTACTCGCGCAAAAAGGAGAGGTTCGCCTTGTGGACGCGGGAGAGCAGGAAGTGCTTGCTGAGGATCACCGCCCAGCTCGTGATCGAGAGAAGTGCCAGAATGCCGCAGATGATCCAGCAGGTGGGATTGCTGTGTTCGAGGCCATATTGCAGGCCGGGCGAGAGAAAGGATTCCATGGGCGGCATTGCGGGTGAAGGAGTTGCTGGTAGTTAAAGAACCTTAATAGTCGGGCGTCAACTGACGAGTGCGAGGAGAATGATGGGGAACGCCTGCATTTTAGAGGCCGACTTCACCACCTCCCACCCAGGAGCCGGTCAGGCGATGCCCTGCCTCACCCATCCCCCGCCGGATATGAAGCGCTTCTTGCACCCGGCCCGTTTCTTGCTTCTCTCGGTCACTCAACTCACAAAACATACCCCAAAGATGCCCGTAGCCACACCCGCCCAGTACCGTGCCATGCTTGATGCCGCCCAGAAGGGTGGATATGCCTATCCCGCCATCAACGTCACCTCCATCACCACCATCAACGGCGCGCTGAAGGCCTTTGCTGAGTCCAAGTCCGACGGCATCATCCAGGTCTCCACCGGCGGCGGCGAGTTTGCCTCCGGCACCTCCCTCAAAGATCAGGCCTTTGGTGCCATCGTCCTCGCCGAGGCCGCCCACCGCCTCGCGGAAAAGTACAACATCCTCGTCGGCCTGCACACCGACCACTGCCAGCCGAAGAAGGTGGACAGTTTCCTCAAGCCCCTCATCGCCGAAACCGCCAAGCGCCGCGCTGCGGGCCTGAACAACCTCTTCCAGAGCCACATGCTCGACGCCTCGGAACTGCCGCTGGCCGAAAACATGCGCCTTTCCAAGGAACTCCTCGAAGAGTGCGTGAAGCACGAGATCATCCTCGAAGTCGAAGCCGGCGTCGTCGGTGGTGAAGAAGACGGCCACGACACCAGCGGTGTCGCCGCCGACAAGCTCTACACCACCCCCGAAGACATGGTGGAAGTGTATGAGACCCTCAGCGGCATCGGCCGCTTCATGTTTGCCGCCACCTTTGGCAACGTCCACGGCAGCTACAAGCCCGGCGCTGTGAAGCTCAAGCCCACCATCCTGCGCGACGGCCAGGCCGCCGTCACCGCCAAGCACGGCGCTGCGGCAGAAATGGACCTCGTCTTCCACGGCGGCTCCGGCTCCCTGCTCGAAGAAATCCGCGAGACCCTCGGCTACGGCGTCGTGAAGATGAACATCGACACCGACACCCAGTACGCCTTCACCCGTCCGATCGTTGACCACATGTTCAAAAACTACGCCGGCGTCCTCAAGATCGACGGCGAAGTCGGCGACAAGAAGACCTACGACCCCCGCTCCTACCTGAAGAAGGGCGAGCAGGGCCTCTGCGACCGCATGAAGGAAGCCTGCAACGATTTGCTGAGCACCGGGAAGACGATTTTTGGCACCGTCTAAGGAAGTAAGGCAGACATTCCTGTCCGTCCGTTAGACAGCATTTAATTTCTACGAGGGCCATGCGCAAGCATGGCCCTTTTTCTTGGGGAGAGGTGACGGGCCAACATTAAAATGCCGAACGCCAGCTTCCATACAACACCGGGACAGGCTAATGAAACTTTGCCCTCTAGGTGCAACCACCTAAAGTACCAGCTTTGCGAAACGCTCATGCATGAATGAGTCGATCGAATTTGAATCGTTCCTAGCCTTCGCTTTCAACAAAAAATCAAGGTCAGTGTCTGCAAGCACGAGGACAAACCCTTTATCCTTGTTTGTTACGTCTAAACACCTTTCCAACATGAGGTCTTCATTGAGCACTTCACGGCACACCAATAAACCAAATTCGCCCCGATTGCGGCTAAAGCGGCCCACCAGTTGATCCAATTCTGGGTTGCCAGGATCCGCAGCGTAGTTCTTGCATTCGACAAGAATCCACGGACACCTCACTTGGTAACGAGTAAGTAGATCGAAAAAGAACCCTCTGGTAGCAAGGTTTTGAAACACGATATCGATACGTTTTCTACCTCTGTCAATAGCTCGTTCTTTTGCCCCATCGCCCAAGTGGATTCCGAAGATGTGTTTGAGCGCGCCATGAACCCAATCGTGAAACATCGACGCGGTTTTGGTGCCACGCGGAATTTGCTTTAACTCAGCACTCGTTGGAGGGGAAGGCACCCATGCGTTCCGGCTCCGCATGTTTGGATGCTTTAAATTGCGATCCCGAATCACCCCATTAAGAATTTCACCAATCATACTAGGTGGACAGTTGTATTTGTGCAAAATTTGAGTTCGTCCCGGATCATTGAATTGGGTGAGCACCTCGTCGTTTACCGTGTTCGTCAATACTATCACGGGAACGTGTTTGAATTTCTTCCGCAATACTGCATAGACCTCCCGCCCTCCGGCAGGAAGGATGGCCGCTCCAATGGCTAGAGGGAGCATAAGGTCGAGAATTACCGCGTCAAGGTGAGGCGGTTTGTTGGTGAGGAACTCAATCGCATCCGTTACCGATGCTTTTTGTTCCAAATGGAAACCGTGCATTTCAAGAAAACGGTAGTAGTAGCTCATTGGAGCTATCTCGTCGTCCACAAGAAGAATTGTGGGTGAGCGATTCATGTTTTGCTCTCTTGTTTGTTGGTGGAGATTATAGTTCGCGGCAGATCGAACATGATCGTTACTGGGGAGATGGCCTGCCCAATCAAGAGAGCCCCACCGTGAGCTTCAACGATTCGGGCAGTTACACAGAGGCGTAAATCGTGCCAACCCCACTTAGGCATCAGATTCCAAGCCTGTGTTAGCTCGTGGTTTGGATCCCATGCAAACCCTTCCCGAGTGAGCCCTTGAAAGCGACAAACTATTCGCAAACGCGTCGGGGTTGTTTCTGACTTCATATCCACATGTAAATGGCGGTTTCTTTCGAAATGACGCGGATGCCAGTTTTGGTCGGGATCTATAGCGTAAGATAACAAATTCAAAAAAGCTCGCTCTAAGAGATGAAAATCTGCTTCCACGAATGGTAATCCTTTCAGACCTTCTTCGCTGAAAGTTAACACCTGCGACTTAATACCGTGCATAGACCTCAGCTGATGCAGAGCGGGGATAATGGCACCATTCAAGATCGACCCGGTTTTTCTATGGATAAAAAGCGATTCGCTAGCTATGAAACCACAATTACTCAAAAACTCACTCGCGAGGTGCGCTAACTTCTCGATGTTAATCAAGCATTCGTTTGCTTCTTTAAATTCTGGTTCCCTTTCGAGAAGGTCGGCGGCGTAACTCGCTGCTCCGTTGATTTCTTGTAGCTGGTGCCCGAGATCATGAGCGAGGCGCGATAAGATGCGCTTGTGGTCGATCTCCGATGTTGGTTGAACGTAGTCAATGTTCATTCGATATGTTTTATGTTTCGCGAGTTGGATAATGTAATAGCGCCAGTGGGGGATGGGGGCGTCGTCGAGCCGCAGCGGCAGGAAGCGGCGTTCTTTGTTCAGCGGGTCCAGCAAGCGGAAGGTCTGGTACTCTAGTTTGCTCCCAGTCCGCCCCCATCGAGTGCGCGGACATACAAAACACCAGCACGCGGGAGTTCTCCAGCCCTTCTTCGATCTTTGACGGGATGCTGTCGCCGGGCTTGATCTGCTCCTCATCGAACCACACGCGCACGCCGTCTTTCTTCAACCGCGCCGCGATGTCGCGGACGATGGGCTTGTCCTTAGCGCTGTGGCTGAGGAAGACGTCGAAGGGGAAGGCGTCGGGCATAGGGAGGTTCCTCCTTAGAACTGCGAGCTACGAAGGACAAGTCCTTCTTTGGGCTGTGGCGCACGCGGATTCGGAGGGCCTTTTTCCAGGCGGTTCGCGGCTTCGGGCGCTTGGCTTCCTTTTTCCTGCCGCTGGTGGTTTCGGCACGGCTAGGTGCTAGAGCGATTCGCAAAACTCATTTCCCCTTGGCGCATCACGACACGGTTCCAGTTCCAGGAGATCATGGACTCCGGCGAAGGCGGGCTGAGGACAGCCCGCCCCACCTGCGCTGGACAGGCAAGCGCCCAGCGCGAGCAGGTAGGGAGGCTTGTCCTCAAGCCGCCGCCGAGCGGCTCTACGCGCGCTTCCCGGAAATCGGTTTCGCGTAACGCTATCAATGAAGCAGGCAGGAAATCAGGGGCGGGATTGTTTCCCGGTTTTCCTGATTCCTGCCTGCGTTCATACCACCCGCTGCGCGAATGGGGGCGGTGATTGATTCTGTCGCGGCCTTTAGTAGCCGGGATAGCGGCCGTTCTGCACTGGGATGGAATTGCCGTAGGCGCGATGGTTGCCGCCGTAGTAGTACTGGCCGTTGTGATAGTACCGGCTGTCGTAGTTGCGGCCCTGATAGTTGTAGTTGCCGTTTTGATACTGGCCGCCGGAGTAGTAGCGGCCGTTGTGCTGGTAGGCGTTGCCGGAGTAGTTCCGGGGCAGGGTGGAGTAGCTGCCATAGCCGCCGTAACCGGTGCCGTTGGTGTAGAGCGGCTCCACGCAAGCGGTCAGGGAGAGGGACAAGAGGACGGCGGGGAGAAGCAATGCTTTTTGGAGGTGAACTAGTTTCATGATGGCAGAATAGGATGGATGTCTGGAAGATGATATGGGGTGAAACCCTAACGGCGGGTGCTGACTACTCGGCGGCGCTGACTTCGCTGGGCAGCAGGATGGAAGCTCCGGTGTAGGCATTGATGGCGCGTTTTTGCGCCACCTCAGCTTCGGCGTCTGCGTCCTTTTCTTCGGCTTTCAGCGCCTGCTCCAGTTGCAGCCGGGCGGCTTCGACACTGAGCTTGGTTTTTTTTTCGGCGATGGGGATGTCGGGGGGCGTCTGCATGGGTGGGCTTGGGGGGCTGTGTGTTGCGCCGTTAGGCTCGGCTGCGTGGCACGTTCGCACCATGGGGTGAAACCCTATTTTCCGTGGTGTGCCCCGCGCTTTTAGAATCCATTTGGGGCAGCAGGATGTGGATGCGGTGGTGGGGTGTTCACTCCATGGTGAAGGCGGCGTGGTGGCTGCATGGTCTTGTCGTGAAACATACCCCCATCTCCTCCTGCCCCTACCTCTGTGCCGCTGCCTGCGTGTGGCTGCTGCTCGGTGCGGGCTGCTCCTCCACGCCTCCTGCTGCTGCCAATCCGAATGTTGACACCGATTCGTACTGGGATGGTGACGGCATGAGCGGGAGCCCTTCCGTGCGCATCAGCCTGTCCAGGCAGCGCGCTTACTTCTACAAAGGCGGCGAGCTTGCGGGTGTGTCGCGCATTTCCTCGGGGCGTGAGGGGCGCGATACGGTGACGGGGAACTTTCACATCATCCAAAAGGACCAGGAGCATTCGTCGTCGCTGTTTGGCAGTTATCTGGATGCCCATGGCGCGGTGCTGCAGAACGATGTGGACACCAGCAAGGATGCCAAACCCAAGGGGGCCGTTTACGCTGGCGCGCGGATGCCGAATTTCATGCGCATCGTCGGCGGCACGGGCATGCACGAAGGTTATCTGCCCGGCTATGCGGCTTCGCACGGCTGCATCCGCATGCCCGGCTTCATGGCGGAGGCGTTCTTCCGTTCGGTGGAGGTGGGCACACCGGTGAGCATCGAGCCCTGAGCGGGTGGGGTTTACACCCCATGGTGCCTGAGCGGCAGAGGGGCCAGCATGTGGCTCATGCGAGCGAAGTCTTCGATCCATTCAAGACCCTGCTCCGCATCAAGCTGTGGCAGTTGAGGCGTCCCCCCGCCCGGCTGTCACAGTTTTTTTACCCCCTACAGATCATGATACCAGACGATGCCAGCCGGGCCACACAGCCTGCCGCCGAAGACGCAGAACCTCAACGCATCGAGCTGCACATTCCGTGGGTCACGTTCATCAAAGTGTTTGCTGCCGTGCTGACCGCCTATGCCATCTATGTGCTGTGGCCGCTGCTGCTGCTGGTGTTTCTAGCGCTGTTCCTGGCGGTGACACTGCATGCGTTTGTGGAGTGGCTGGATGGCAAAAGCATGCCGCACTGGGCCAGCCTGCTGCTGGTGATCGGCGGTCTGCTGGCGGTGCTGATCATCGGCCTGGCGCTCGTGCTGCCAATGCTGCTCGAATGGGCGACCAACTTCAGCCATAAGCTGCCGCAGTTATACGAAGATGCGCTCAAGCAACTGCCGGTGAGCGGCTCGCTGCGTCTGAACATTGAACACCTGGTGGGCAGCGCGAACTGGTCGGAGGCGTACACTTGGTTTGGCAATTTCTGGTCTGCGGGGGGCATCGCCCTCGGCGGGATCTCGGAGGCGGTGGTGGTGCTGGTGATCGCGCTCTACCTAGTGATAGATGGCGGCAAGACGTATGAATGGCTGCTGGCTTTCTTCTCGCCTTTGAAGCGTGCAAAGCTGCGCCAGACCTCCGCGGCCATCTCCCAGGTGATCTTTGGTTATGTCTCCGGGCAGTTCATCACCTCGGCGCTGGTGTCGGTGTATGCGTTTGCGGTGCTGGCGGTGCTGCAGGTGCCGGGGGCGTTGATGCTGGCCCTGCTGGCGGGGCTGCTGGATGTGCTGCCCATCCTGGGCTTCATCATGGCGACGGTGCCGGCGCTGCTGCTGGCGCTGAGCGTGTCCTCCAGAACGGGGCTGATCGTGCTGGGCATGTATCTGCTGTTCCATGCGGTCGAGACGTATTACATCGTGCCGGTGGTTTATGGCAGGCACCTGCGGGTGTCCACGCTGACGGTGCTGCTAGGCCTGCTGGCGGGTATGCTGCTGGCGGGCATTCCGGGCGCTCTGGCGGCGCTGCCGGTGCTGGCCTCCTACGCGGCCATTGAGCGCATCTGGCTGAAGCCCTTTCTGCGGGACGGCGTGTCTGAAAAACATGAACTGCAGAAAGACCTGGCCTTTGGAGACAAAGCCTGAACCACCGGTGAAAACATTTCTTTCCCTGCTGCGCGAGACGTTCCGTCAGTGGGACGTACACCGGGTGCCCAAGATGGGCGCGGCCTTGTCCTTTTACACGGTCTTCTCGCTGGCACCGCTTTCGATCCTCGTGCTGTCGTTGCTCAGCCTCGTGGTGGAGCGCACGGCGGCGCGCGCGGAGATCGTCGGGCAGTTCAGAAACTTCGTCGGGAACCAAGGCGCGGAGATGATGGAGCTGATCCTGCGGCAGACGGCCACGAAGAGCACCGGGTTGTTTGAGACCTTGACGGGCTTTGGGGTGCTGCTTGTCGGTGCCTCGGGCGTGTTTGGTGAGCTGCAGGATTCGCTGAATCAGATCTGGGGCGTGTCCTCGCAGCGGCATCCGGTTTTCACGCTGGTGAAGGAGCGCCTGTTTTCCTTTTCGATGGTGTTTGTCATGGGCTTTCTCATGCTGGTGTCGCTGCTGTTTTCCGCCATCATCGCGGTGGCGGGTGGCCGGTTGCATGCGCGCTTTCCCAATTTGGACGGCCCCTGGGCCTGGGGTAATGATGTGTTCTCGCTGCTCGTCGTGGCGCTGCTGTTTGCGCTGATCTTTCGTCTGGTGCCGGACACGCAGATCACCTGGCGGGATGTGTGGCTCGGCGCGGTGATCACGGCGGTGCTGTTTGAGCTGGGCAGATTCGTGCTCGGCTTCTACTTCGGGCGCAGTTCGTTGGCCTCGACGTACGGTGCGGCAGGATCGCTCATCATCGTTCTGGTGTGGGTGTACTACTCGGCGCAGATCCTGTACTTTGGGGCCGCATTCACGCATGTCTATGCGCAGCGTCAGGGCTCGCACCGGAACGCTGAAAAGGTGACATCGGCCATCTGAGTTTTGCGGCTGCAGGTATGCGGGTTACACCCCATGGCAGGAACAAGGGGCAGCGTGCATGGTGCTTCCTCGACTAACGAGAAAACGAAAGAACTTATATGAAACTCAAATCCATTTTGATCACCGGCGCTCTCGCCTTGTCCTGCGGCAGCCTGCAGGCACTGGAGCAGGCCGCGCCAACCGAAAGACAATTGCTCCACCCGCAGCAAAACTTCACTGAACTCGCGGGCATCCAGGTCTGGAACAACCAGAATGAAATGCTGGGCCGGATCAAGTTCATCACCGCCGATTTGGAAAATGCACGACTCGTCGAAGTGGTGATCGCCTCTGGCGGATTCTTCGGCCTCGGTGGCAAGCTCACGTCCGCGCCGCCCCGGGCGTTCACGATGGACACATCGCATCAGGTGATGCGGCTGGACGTGACCAAGGCACGCTTTGAAGCCGCGCCCGCTTTCAAGACCTCCAATGTGGCAGCCTATTCCCAGGCCGAACGCGTGGCCGCCGTCAACCACTACTATGGTCTGCAACCTTGGTTCCACTTTGAAGGGCGCACGTCCAACCGAAACACCCAGATCCCACATCTGGGACATGTCGAACGGACAGATAAGATCATGGGCATGTCGATCAAGAGCCCGAAGGGACAGTATCTGGGCGAGGTGGGCACTCTGATGATGGACCTGCCGAAGGGGGAGATCAATCAGGTCGTGGACGTCACACAGTCCATGGCTGGCAGTGGCAGATATATCATTCAGGCCAGAGCGCTGCGGTACAATGCGGCGCAGAACGGCCTCGTGCTGCATGAGAACCTGGCATCGCTCAAAAACGAGCCGCACTTGAAGTGGGTCGGTGAGAACCGCGAATACTTCCAGGCGGAATCGTCCGTCAAAAGCCGGGTGCGGTCCAACTAACGAGTCTGGCAATTCAGTTGCAATCTCAGCCGGGGGTACCTCATTGGACCTCCGGCTTTTTTGTGGTCATGACGCAGGACTCAGCGGGCCAGATGCACCTGGAAAAACCGCGATACTTCGGCGAACAGCTCATTATCCAGGCGAAACCAGTGGCCTTTGTCTGGCACCACGATGAACTGGGCTTCTACGCCGGCCTCTGCGAGGGCCATGAAGAACCGTTCGCTCTGCTGTAGCGGCACGATGCGGTCACGTGCGCCATGGATGATGAGGAACGGCGGCAGCGCGGGGCTGACGTGATCGATCGGGCTGGCATCGGCCGCGAGGTTGAGCTTTTGCTCGATGGGGCCGCCAAGCAGTTTTTCAATGAGGCTGAGCTTGCCTGGTTTCGCATAGAGACGCCCGAGGTCGATGAGATCGGTGGCGGGATAGATCGCGCACACACTGCGGATGCGGGACCTCCCCTCGGTGGCGGCAAGCAGCGCCGCGAGCTGGCCGCCTGCGGACTCGCCGCTGGCACCCATGCGCGTGGCGTCGATGCCGTACCGTGTGCCGTTGGCGCGCAGCCACTGCGCGGCGGCGCGGCAGTCGTCCAACTGCGCGGGATACACGGCGGTGCGGCTCGTGCGGTACTGAATGGAAGCCACGGCGATGCCGACGCTGGTGAGGTCGCGCACATTCACGTGGTAGCCCTTGCTGCCAAACCTCCAGCCCCCGCCAAAGATCCACAGCACCACAGGCGCGGGCTTGGCCGATCGCGGCACATAGAGGTCCATGCGCAACTGGTGCCCGCCAGGGGCGGCGAAGAGGACATCGCGGTAAATTTTTTCGCCCGGACGCGGCGGGCCGTAGGTGGAGCAGCCAGCCACCAGCAGTACGCAGATGAGACTGCACAACCTGCGGAGAAGGGCCTCCGTTTCTCCAGTGACTGAAGCGGGGGGAAGATCAGGCGCGCGCGAGGTCATGACATGACATATACGCGGAACCGGTCTTGTCAGCTTTGTCGGAGTTGCGGTGTCTGCCAGATCATGCGCACGCACGCTCCGGCGGGTGGCTTCAGGCCGCCTGATGCTCAGCGACGGTGAGATTGCGGCGCTCCATGCACTGATGCAGGTGGCGCACGTCCATGTCTCGCGGCAGCGCGCGCGATTTGCGCGCCGCACTGGCAATGGCCGCATTCTCCGCCTCGCGCAAATTGCAGCCCTCGACCATGCAGTCCATCAGGAAACGCCCGGTGGTGAGATGATGAATGCTGGCGTGGTAGCTCATGTGCGTGAGGTGGCGAAGGTGGACTGGAATATTAGTAGCGGCGGCGGTCATGGCGGCCGCCAATGTAGTTGCCAGCCAGAGCGCCGACACCGGCACCGACGGCGGCACCACCGAGACTTCTGGAGGCAAGACCACCGACAGCAGCGCCACCAACGGCGCCGATGATGGTGCCATTACGGGCACCAGGTCCGTTGGTGCAGGAGACCATGGAGACGGATGAGAGCAGGATTGTGAGGTAGAGTGTTTTCATGACTGACATTCAACCGCATGCGCTACTCAACCACCATGGGGTGAAACCCCACTTCGAGGGCTGGTAGCAAAAATCCCGCGCCAGGGCAGGCGCGGGATCAGGGGGGGGCAGATGGAGATGGGCGGCAGCCTTACTTTGTGCGCACGACCAGCACGCGGCGGTCCTGCTGCAGTTCGGCTTCATTGCCATTAGGATACATGGGGAAGATCTCGCCATAGCCATGGGCGCTGAGAGAGCTGGCGGGGATGCCGTAGTTTTGGGTCAGCACTTCAAACACGCGCTTGGCGCGGGCGGCTGAGAGATCCATGTTCACTGCGCTCGGGCCGTCGGAGCTGGTGTGGCCTTCGATGTCATACACGGAGCCGGGCTCCGTCTTGCTGACCGCCAGGATCACGTCAGCGACCTGCTGCAGGGCCACGCGCGATTCATTGTCGAGCAGCCGTGCCGTGCCAACTTCAAAGAGCACGGGGAGCATCACATACGGCAGCTCGCGGCTTTGACCCTGGTCCTCCACGACGACCACGCCGCGTTCTGCATTGTACACGCGGGTCGCCTGGGTGGTGTTTCCTGCGGCCTGCGTTGCTGGCGTGACGATCACCACCTTGGGGGCCATGGACAACTGGCGGCGTGTGGCGGCTGGGTCCATTGGCTGCACCACGACAGTACCAGGACGGACGACGACGACGTTTGCCGGGGTGGCGATCGGTTCAGCCACGGTGACCTGGGCGTGCAGGGGGAACTGCACGAGGCAGAGGGCGGACAGTAAAATGAGCTGGGTTTTCATAGGATGGTTGGATGTGTTGGATGGGTTTCGTATCACAAATCCATCTCTCGCCGGAGGCACGCGCAGCCGCCATGGGGTGAAACCCGACTCCGTGCTGCTCAATGGCGTCTGACGAAACTCATTCTCTGCTCCCTCTGCCTCCGCACTCCAAGACGTTGGCGCGTGCGCGTTTGATGCCACGTCAAAAACGCCTCACCTCGCCACGCTCAGCGTCCCCCACATCAGCACGGCGTGGCCGGGGAAGGTGCAGACGAATTCATAGTCGCCGGGTTGTGATGGCGCTTTGAGTTTGACGGTTTCTTTCTGGCCGGGTTCGAGCAGATGGGTGGCGGCCAGGATTTCTTTCTCAAAGGCGGCTGGCATGAAGGCGCGGCCTTGCTTGTCGAGCTTGTCGGGCGTCATGGTCATGGCGGCGGTGCCGATTTCCATATGCTTGCCGGGCGGGACGATGACGAAGTTGTGCGGCATGACGTCGTCGTTTTCAAAGATGACTTCAAACTGCTTGCCGGCGGTGACTTCGATCCGCGTGGTGTCAAAGCGGAGCTGCTCAGTCACGGTGTGAACGACGAAGACATCGACGCTGATGGTCTTCAGCTCGGCCAGCACCGCTTTGCCGGCTTCTCCTTGCAGCGCGGTCATTTCTTTGGCGGCGGCGATGATCTCAACGTACTCGGGCTTGCTGCGGTCGGCGGGTTTCACGGTCTTGCCGTAAGCGAGGACGGCATCGGTGATAGGCTTGGCCTTGGTGGCGTCCCAGCTCGTTTTTGGGAACTTCAGGAGGGCCTTGGAGGCGGCGTTGCGTTCCTGGCCGTCGATGAGGTGCTGCGCCACGATCTGGAAGTTTGCGGCGGCATTGTCTGCACCCATGAGGGGCAGGGCAGTGAGCACGGCGCGCAGGCGGTTGCCAGCGGTGCTGGTATCTCCCAGCAGGGCGGTGAGGAGTGGCTGGAACTTGGCGCGCAGCGCGGCTTCGTTGGCCGGGATGAGGCCGATGGATTCGATGATGTCGGTGCGCTCGCTGGCGTCCGTGGTGGCCTTCCAGAGATTGTCCGGTGTTTTGTCGCCGACGATGTAGGCAGCGTAGCAGGCGCGTTTCACAGGGGCCTGTTTCGCGTCTTTGGCCAGGGTTTTGATGAGTGTGCCGTGACGTGCCAGGATGCCGGGAGATTGCGCGAGCAGGAGCTTGCCGAGGTCGTCGGCGGTGGCGTTGAGCTTGCCGTCCGCAGCTTCGATGCGCTTGAGCATGTTCACGAGAACGACGGGCTTGTCGTCTCCGGTGGTCTTGGCGAGTTCTTCGAGGGCGTTCGCTCGGACATCGGCGGTGAGCTTTGGTCGCGTGAGTTTTTCGATGAGCACAGGTTCCAAATCGGGCAGGCCTTTCAAATCGGCGTCCGTGGTCTTGGCGATGAACTCGGCCAGTGCTCCCGGGTCTTTCGGCAGGATCTTGGTCTTGAGCACGGACTGCAGGCCTTTGCGGCATTCGCTGAAGACGTGGTCGATGTAGGAGTCGGTGGGCTGCTTCAGCACGTCATAGGCGATTTCGAGCGCCTTCTCCGCATCGGGGGTGGGCTGGTAGAAGCTGAGGGCGCGGACGGCGTGCATGCGCACCGGCATGGCGGGATCGTTGACGGCGACCTTGAGCAGATCGAGCGCGCCGGGCACGCGGTCCTTCCAGTAGCAGAGCACACGCGTCGCCGCAGCACGGGCGCGTGGTTCGGGAGATTGCAAAACGGCTTGGAGCAGATCCACATCCACGACATCCACCCACTGGTGCGTCCACAGCGCTTCGAGGCGGTGGTGCTCGTATTCTTTCTCGGTTGGGTCGAGCTTCGCGGCCCAGGCTTTGGCTGCGGCGGCGACTTTGGCGGGATCATGCTTGGCCAGTTCGATCTTGCTGCGCATGCGCACGTTGTCCTCCCATGATTTGAGGTTTTCGAGCAGGTGCTCGACGCTCTCGCCATGGATCTTTGCGGGCTTCAGCAGCGCGCGGCCTTCATACGTCAGCTTGTAGATGCGGCCGTGCTGGTGGTCGCGGTTCGGATCGCGCAAGTGGTGCTGCATGTGGCCGATGATGGCATTGGCCCAGTCGCAGAAATACAGCGCGCCATCCGGGCCCACGCTGACGGCACTCGGGCGGAAGGTGGGATACACGGCGGGGTCCACTTTGACGAGTTCATTGCTGACCTCGCCCTTCAAGGCTGCGCCGTCCGGCATGAGCGGCACGCGCCAGATGCCCTGATAACTGATGACGTTGCAATTGAGGAAGTTGTTCTGCCAGTCTTCGGGGAAGTGGCGGCTGGAGATGATGTTGTTGCCAGCGCCGGGGCGTGCGGGGCGTTTCCAGAACTCCTGTAGCTTGGCGCTGCCGCCGCCTTCGCGCGGCAGGTAGCAGGAGGAGGCTTCGGCAAAGGTGTTCACGTTGCCGGTGGCGTCGGTGAAGAAGGCATTGCCCCAGCGGTCCCAGGTTTTGCCATGAGGATTCACCGTGGCGTCCGTGGTGAAGCGCTCCAGCGTGCGGCGGTTGAGGTCAAAGCGGTAGATGCAGCCGTTCGTGTTGCGCACGGGGCCGTAGAGCGTCTCCACCTGCGTGCGGTGGAAGACGCCGTCGCTCGGATACAGCGCACCGCCGCAGTCATAGTTCAGCGCATTCGTTTCATGGTGCGAGTCAGCGGCGCACAGGCCCATCAGCAGGATCGTGCGCTTGTCGCTTTTGCCGTCGCCATCGGTGTCTTCGAGATACACGAGATTCGGCGACTGCATGACGATGACGCCGTCCTTGTAGAAATTAAATCCGGTGGGGCAGTTCAGGTTGTCGGCAAACTCCGTCATCTTGTCCGCCGTGCCGTCGCCGTTGGTGTCTTCAAAGATGAGCAGGCTGTCGCCCTTCGTGCTGGTGGGGGTGCGCTCGGGGTAGTTCAGCCAGGCGCTGACCCACAGGCGGCCGCGTGTGTCCCAGGCCATCTGCACCGGATTCACCAGCGCAGGGAACATTTTTTCATCGGCAAAAAGCGTGATCTTCAGCCCGGCTTCGGGCTGGATGTTTTTCATCGCCTCCTTCGCATCGGGAAATGCCACGAGGCCTTCGGGGGTGAAGGTCATGCCGGTCATCGGCACCTTGTTGAATTCCTTGCCCTCTTTCGGGTTGGGCATGTTGGTCGGCACTTTTTCCACGGGCGGCAGATTGGCGTCTTTCACTTCGAGATCGCCGCCTTTGGCGATGGCATGGACCTGGAGGTCGCGGTTGGCCGTCTTCACATCGCGCTGGGCCATTTCCTCCATCATGACCTCGTAGTTGGAAATGTAGGGCTTCTCGGGGGTGCGCTCGTTCTGTTTGAAGCCTCCCACCCCGGCGGCGTAGGCCAGTCCGGAGCGGCCGCCATAGACGTTGTAGCCATCCACCGTGCGGTAGCGCTGGTGCCACTCCCAGTTTTTGTCGTTGATGGCGTGGCGCAGCTTTTCATTCACCTGCGGCGCGTCCTGGCCGGTGAGGGACTTGAAGGCGGCCTCTGCGATGGCCTTTTCACCACTGTCGGTGATGTAGAGACCGTCCAGCGTTGATCCCTCCGGCAGGCCCTTGGCGCTGGGCTGGAAGAGATCCACAAACGTCACGCCCTTTGCGGCGGCGACTTCATTCATCGCGGCGGCGTAGTTTTGGATGTTCGTATTCTTTTCCTCCACCGCTGGCAGGCTGGGATTGGCCAGCTTTTGCAGGGCGATGGGTGAAAACAGCACGATGCGTGGCGCTCCCTTGCCGCTGTAGTTCTGCGCCTTGGCGTCATCGAGGAATTTGGCGAGGTTCTTTTTGAACTCCTCGATGCCCTCGTAGCCCTTGAAGGACTCGTTGAAGCCGTAGAAGGCGAAAATGACGTCCGCCTTCACCTTCGTGAGCCATTCGTCGCGCGTGCCGAAGTTGTCGATGCGGTGCCAGGTCTGCACCTCATCGCCGGAGAAGGCCAGATTGCGAAAGGTGAGGTCCTTGCTGGCATTCGCCTGGGTCAGCATCGTCTCCAGCCAGCCGGAATACTGCGAGCGGTCCGGCAGCGCATTGCCCAGGATGGCAATGCTGTCGCCCTGTTTGAGTTCGATCTCGGCCTGAAGCGAGACAGTGAGGGCGAGGAGGAGGGTGAGCAGTTTCTTCATAGGGGTTGGTCGGAAGGCAGTGCAATACGGCGTGGCAGGGTCAATGTTTGCCGCTCAATGCGCAAGTTTCGCCTGGGCCCGTGACATCAAAAGTGTTTACTCTCTGGACCGGTTGTGATAAAACCGAGAAATGCCCGTGAAATCCCGTCTGATCTTTGCCATCGCCACCTGCCTCTTGCTTAGCAACTGCGGGTTGATCGGAACGGCCTTGCGACTGGCTCCTTATGCTCTTCTTTTTGCTGACGACGATGACAAGGGTGTGGTGGCTGGCAAGACCGTGGAAATGCGCGGGCGCGAGGTGCAGGACAAGGGCGGGCGTGGAATCCTGTCCATGGCTGGCAGCTTCGGCTCCCAGGTGGCTTTCAAGCGCTGAGCATCTTGTTGTTTACAGAATTGGATCGTCATGATAAACACGACTTTAATGAAATTGACCCGTCTTAGTTTTCTCATTTTGCTCTCTGCCTGCTTCACCAGTTGCGGGAGCCAGACCTGGAATGCCTTCAAGAACACCTATCCCGTGAAATTCTTGGACCAGACTGGTTCTGCTGTGCTGGGATGGCTCGGGGAAAACAATCTCCCGACTGATGGCAAACCCGCCTCCATGCAGGAGCGCGCCCGTCAGATCGAAAGCCGTGGTCACTATGCCGGTCAGGCTCCCGCCGCTGGTGAGCCCGCCCGTAGTGTGGCGGCACGCTAGTGCCTGGGTCCGAGATCATGGACTGGCACCGCATACGCTCTGATTTCCCCATCCTCGATCAGCAGGTGCATGGGCACCCGCTGGTCTATCTGGACAGCGCGGCCAGCAGCCAGAAACCGCGTGCAGTCATCCAGACGCTCTCCCACTACTACGAGCGCGACAACGCCAACGTCCACCGTGCTCTGCACGAGCTGAGCAACCGCGCCACCGAGGCCTTTGAGGCGGCGCGGAAAAAAGCAGCGCACTTCATCGGCGCTGCGTCGGAGGACGAGATCATTTTCACCCGTGGCACCACCGAGGGCATCAACCTCGTGGCGAACACCTGGGGCACGCAGAATCTGCGCGCAGGGGATGTCATCCTCGTCACCGGCATGGAGCATCACAGCAACCTCATCCCGTGGCAGATGCTGGCCCAGCGCACGGGGGCCACGCTCAAATACATCCCAGTTCTGGATGACGGCACGCTCGATGCCGAGGCCACCGCGACGCTGCTCACGGAACAGGTGAAGCTCTTCGCCTTCGTCCACATCTCCAACTCCCTCGGCACCATCAATCCCGCCAAGGAACTCATCGCCAAAGCGCAGGCCGTGGGGGCTGTGACGTTGCTGGATGGTGCGCAAAGCGCCGGACACATGCCCGTCAATGTGCGCGACCTCGGCTGCGACTTCTTCGTTTTCTCCGGCCACAAGACCTGCGGCCCCACCGGCATCGGCGTGCTGTATGGCCGCATGGCCCTGCTGGAAACCATGCCGCCCTGGCATGGCGGTGGCGAGATGATTCTGACGGTCACCATGGAGAGCAGCAGCTACAAGGCACCGCCGCATCGTTTCGAGGCGGGCACGCCTGACATCTCCGGTGTCATCGGTCTCGGTGCCGCCGTTGACTATCTGGAAGCCATCGGCCTGGAAAACATCCAGCGCCACGACCACAATCTGGCCAACTACGCCGTGCAGCGCATGGGCGAGGTGCC
>NCCR01000205.1 GCA_002279765.1 Verrucomicrobia bacterium 12-59-8
GTTTTGTTTTAGACATCGCACTCCAAATCAAGCCTCTTCCCGCCCTCAGTCAGCGCACTTCACTCAAAAAACCTCAAGTCCCTATGGGACACCTGTGGATGAAAAGCTTCAAAGCACACTGGACAAGCGTCTTGGTGAATCATTCAAACAAGTGAGTGATCGACTTGAGCAGGTCCATACAGGACTTGGTGAAATGAAAACTCTTGCCAATGGTGTCGGCGACCTCAAAAAGGTACTGACGAACGTAAAAACACGCGGCACTTGGGGTGAAATGCAGCTTGGGATATTGCTGGAGCAAATACTCACATCAGAGCAATATGCAAAGAACGTCTGCACCAAGCCGTCGGGACGCGAGGCGGTCGATTTTGCGTTGAAACTCCCTGGTCCAGATGAACAGGATGGAAAGTCTGTATGGCTGCCAATTAATGCGAAGTTTCCGAAAGAGGATTATGAGCGCATTGTGGATGCTTCAGAACGCGGCGATGTGCTAGCTGTCGAACAAGCAGCAAAAGATTTGGAAAACCGTGTGCGCTCACAGGCTCGTGATATTCGTGACAAGTATATTGCACCACCTCACACAACAGATTTCGGGCTGCTATATTTGCCGACTGAGGGACTGTATGCGGAAGTGTTACGTCGTCCTGGACTTGTGGACTCTATCCAACGGGATATGCGGGTTATCGTGTGTGGTCCGACAACAATCGCAGCTCTACTAAATAGTCTTCAAATGGGTTTTCGCACGCTCGCAATTCAGAAACGGTCTAGCGAAGTGTGGAAGGTACTCGGGGCAGTAAAAACGGACTTTGGGAAATTCGGAGACCTATTGGAAAAGGTTAAAAGGAAACTCGATGAAACCAGTAACACAATTGACGAGGCTGCCAATCGAAGCCGCCAGTTGGAGCGGAAGTTGAAAAAGGTCGAGGCGTTGCCTGCTCCCGAAGCGGCCATGGTGCTTGCTGGTGTTCAGGCTCCAGATGCGGACACTGAACTTTCAGGAGAAGTTACCCAGGGGGAAATGCCTGGGATTTGACAGGCAAACGGCCTGACTCACAGCGGGAGCCTACGACTCATGCTCTCTCGTTTGTTACTCACTCCACCGCCTTCCGCAACTCCATCACAGTGCTGACAATATCCTCCTCAGTCTTGTCGCTCCATCGCGTGGGGTGCGAGCCATAAATCATGGCACCGCCGCCTTCGTAGCCGCCTTCCTGCCAGATGCGGAGGCTGGGGATGTAGGCCATGACGTCGTTGGTGTAGCCGCTGACCCAGACGATGGGGTCTTTGAGGTCCTGTTTGAGGCGGAGTGAGTAGTCCACGACGACCTCGCCGCCGAGCGTAACCCAAGTGAGGTCGTTGCCGAGACGGAGCACCTGCACGGGGTAGGGATAGGTGGTGGGCAACTGGCCTTCATCGACGATGCGCTGCAAGATGCGTGTGCCGTGCGTGACCAGATATTTGTTCGTGGATTTCTGCTCTTCGAGAAGTTGTTCCTTGGTTGGCAGCTTATCATAGGCCAGCGGGATCTCACGATACGCGGCACGGATGGGTCCCTTGAGGCGTTGCATGTGGGTTTCCAGTGCGGCCTGTACGGAAGTGGCGAGCGATTTGCCGTGCGTCTGCGCAAGTTCCACCGTTCTGCGCGGGTAAGGGTTCTGATCGCCGCTGCAGCCGTTCGCAAACATCGCCACGGCATCGGGATGTGCTTTCTCGATCTCCTGCTGCGCATAGCCCGCGTAGTCACCGCTGAACCTCTGATGACCGAGCGTAGTGCAGTGGCAGGCATATCCAAAGATGATCGCGATGTCCTTGCCATCGGCGCTGCTGGCTTTGAGCACGGGCACGGTTTGATCCACCGGACCGTTCGGATTCGGGAAATTGCTCCAGCCCCCTTGGCCATCCGGCGTGCGACGGTTCATTGAGACACCGCAGCGCGCGGTGCTGTAATCCAGATGCGCCGGCACCGATTTCTGAAGGGCCTCGCCAATCAGGCGCACCAGCGTGTCTTCCAATTGGGCGGTGTATTCCGCTGCTTCTTTCTCACGCAGCGCCACATCATCTGCGCCATGAATCTTGCTCGTGCGCAGTTCCGGGCCGCTGTGCGTGTGCGAGGCGTTGATCGCAAGATTTGCCGGTTCGATGCCGTGTTCTTTTTTCACACGCTCTGCGACGGCGAGTCGCAGATTTCTCGGCACGCCGATCAAATCCATCGTGATCAAGGCAAAGCGCCCGCCTGCTTGATCCGTAAGCACGAATGCCTTTGCGAACAAATCCAGCTCCACACCTTCAGAGGGTTTGGTGCGCCCTGCATAACCGGCCATCCACATGGGCTTCTCAGGGGTGATCTTGGCGGAGGCCGCGCCGGCTTTCCAAACTGGTGCTTCAGTCACTGGTACGGCGGCGATGATAAAAACAGCGAGGAAAAGCGGCATCCAGAGTTTCATGACGACTACCAAAGCCGCCAGATGAGCAGTTCTTTAGGGATGGGCAAAAATAACCCAAATGAGGCGCATGCACAGCATGGATCAGCACTGTCAAGACATGGCTCCCACAAAAGTTTTTCACATGTGGTCTTGAATGGTTGCTGCCCGTGATCGTCTCGCTAACTCCACTCATCCCAACCGATTTTTTAACGTTCACTTTTCACTTTCCCAACCATGTCTGCTGCCAACGAACTCAACATCAATGTCACCCACGTCGAGCGTGTCGCCAAGGAGCTGGGCCTGCGGGCCATCCAGGTGGGCGCGACGGCCAAACTCTTTGCCGATGGGGCCACCGTGCCGTTCATCGCGCGCTATCGCAAGGAGGCCACTGGGTCTCTCGATGAAGTGCAGATCCAAAACATTCAGGAGCGTATGACACAGCTCGTGGCGCTGGATGATCGCCGCACCGCGATTGTGAAATCACTCGAAGAGCGCAAGCTGATGACGGACGTCCTGCGTGCGAAGATCGACAAGGCCGAAACGATTACTGCGCTGGAGGACATTTTTGCGCCGTTTCGTCCGAAGCGCCGCACGCGCGCCACGATCGCGAAGGAAAAAGGCCTGGAGCCGCTGGCGGATTTCATCGAGGCCAATCTCATGACACATGGCGTCGATCTGACTGCTGAAGTGGCGAAGTTTGTAAATCCGGATCACGAAAACGAAGAACTGCGCGTCAAAGATGCCGCCGATGCGCTCAGTGGCGCGCGTGACATCATCGCAGAGCGAATCAGCGACAATGCGGATGCACGTGCAACGTTGCGCAAATTCTTCGCGGAGCAGTCCACGGTTGTTTCCAAGGTCATGTTCGGCAAGGAGAAGGACGAAGAGGCGCAGAAGTTCCGCGACTACTTCGACTGGAGCGAGCCGCTGAAGGCCATCCCTTCTCATCGCATGCTCGCCATTCGCCGTGGGGAAAAGGAAGGCTACCTGCTCATGCGCATCCAGCCGGCGGAAGACACCGCAGTCAAGTTGCTCGAAAACCTCTTCGTCAAAGGCGGCAATACCTGCTCTGACCAGATGAAACTGGCCTGCGCAGACAGCTACAAGCGCCTGATGAGCTCCAGCATGGAGACAGAGGCCCGTCTTGAATCGAAGAAGAAGGCGGACACGGAGGCTGTACGCGTGTTTGCTGACAACCTGCGTGAGCTGCTGCTGGCCGCACCCTTGGGACAAAAACGCGTGCTCGGCATTGACCCCGGCTTCCGCACCGGCTGTAAAGTCGTCGTGCTCGATGCACAGGGTCAGCTTCTCTACAACGATGTGATTTACCTGCTCGGCGAAGGCAACGGTCTGCTGCATGCGAAGAACCTGCTGCTCAATCTGGTGGATCGTTACAAGATCCAGGCCATCGCCATCGGCAACGGCACCGCCAGCCGTGAGACGGAGATGTTTGTGAAGAAGATCGGCATGCCAGCATCGATTCCCGTGATCATGGTGAACGAGAGCGGCGCTTCCATTTACAGTGCCAGCGAAGTCGCGCGTGAGGAGTTCCCGAATCAAGACATCACGGTGCGTGGTTCCGTTTCCATCGCACGCCGCCTTATGGATCCGCTGGCCGAACTGGTGAAGCTCGATCCGAAATCCATCGGCGTGGGCCAGTATCAGCACGATGTGGATCAGAACCAGCTCAAGACGAGCCTCGACCACGTCGTCATCAGCGCGGTGAACGGCGTCGGTGTGGAGCTGAACACGGCCAGCAAGCAGCTGCTCAGCTACGTTTCCGGCCTGAACAGCACGCACGCGTCCAACATCGTGGCCTTCCGCAACGAGAACGGCCCCTTCAAGAGCCGCAAGGACCTCATGAAAGTGCCACGGCTCGGCGACAAGGCCTTTGAGCAGGCCGCAGGCTTCCTGCGCATTCGTGATGCCTCACATCCGCTGGATGCCAGCGCGGTGCATCCTGAGCGCTACCCCCTCGTCGAAAAAATGGCGTCTGAAATCGGCTGCACCGTGCCGGAACTCATGCAGCGCGCAGACTTGCGCCAGAAGATCGACTTGAAGAAGTATGTGAGCGAAGACGTGGGCCTGCCGACGCTGCAGGACATCATGAACGAACTCGCGAAGCCCGGTCGTGACCCCCGCAAGCAGTTCGAGGTCTTCAGTTTCGCGGAAGGTGTGAACGACATGAAGGACCTTACCGTGGGCATGAAGCTGCCGGGCATCGTGACGAACGTGACGGCCTTTGGCGCTTTTGTGGACATCGGCGTGCATCAGGACGGCCTCGTTCATGTGAGCCAGCTCAGCGACACGTTTGTGCGTGACGCGGCGGAAGTCGTCAAGGTCGCGCAGCGTGTGCAGGTCACGGTCACGGAAGTGGACATCCCGCGCAAGCGCATCGCGCTGAGCATGAAATCGAAGCCTGACTTTGAGAAGAAGCAGGGCAGCGCAGGACCACGTCCTGCCGGTGGCCCGGGCGGTGGCCAGCGCAGCTTTTCCAGCAGCGGTGGCGGCCAGCGCAGCTCCGGGGGCGGCATGGGCAATCCCTTTGGTGGCGGCGGCGGTGGCGACTGGTTCACGGCGGCCGCGCAGAAGGGGAAGAAGTAGGCCCTGCAGCTTTTCCGCAGACATTAATGTGGTGTTGTTGTCTGCGGCAGCTTCAGTATGAACAGAAAGCCCGGCGAATGCGTCGGAGATTGCGGCCTTGCCACGTGGCGGGGTGTCTCTTACGATCCTATGGATTCCATCATGAAATTATCTCTCCTCGCTCCGCTGATCCTGCCGCTGCTGCTCACGCAATGTGCGGACCCCTACTACGGTCAGAACGGTGCTGATCCCTATGCGAATCCGTACCGCCAGGACATGCGGGATCAAGGCTCACAGATGAACAGTCTGGCGTTTGAGCGTGGTCAGCAGGACGGACAGGCCGATGCACAGCAGCGCCAGAGCCAGTACTACCAGCGCAATTCATCGCGTTATGACCGCAACACCGAGATGGCCTATCGCGACGGCTACAACCAACGATACAGCCAGACGAGCAGCAGCTTCGGTCAACCCGGCAGTTACCCCAATCAGGGAATGTCGCAGCCGCAGGGCGCAGCGCAGCAGCCACCACCGCGCGATCCGACCTACAACCAAGGGTACGACTACGGTCTGCGTGACCGCACCGGAGGACGGGTGGCTGATCCAGCGGCACAGGTGGGGCGCTATGATCCTCGCTACAGGTCCAGCTTTGAACGCGGGTACTACGATGGCTACAATTCAAGCTCTTCGAGCAGCGCCCCGACGAATTCAGGCGCAGGCGGGAATTTGTGGTTCCGCTAAGCGGTGGATCTGCGGCAGTATGGCACAAAAAACACCGTCACGGCAGGCCATGACGGTGGTCTTGTTTTGAAATGACTGTTCGTCGATTCGCTTATTCCTGAACAGCAGCTTCAGGGGCAGCGGTCTCGGCAATTTCAACGGCAGGAGCCGCAGCTTCAACAGCAGGGGCAGCGGTCTCAGTGACTTCAACTGCAGGAGCGGCGGCTTCGGCGGCGATTTCAGCAGCCTTGGGCTTGGTCGGGGCCTTCTTGGCGGCGGCTTTCTTGGCCGGAGCTTTCTTGGCGGTTTTGGCTTCGGATTTGACGGCGCGTGCTTTGCGGGAGACGCCGGCCTTGGCCAGAGCTTTCTTGCGGGCAAGATAAAGCTTACGGCGGTTGAGGGCGGCAAGAGTTCCACTGTTCAAGGTCGAATCAAGACCAAATGCAGTCCGCCCCCGGTTTCTCAGGATCAAGGAGGGGATGAAACTCGGTTTGCCGCTGTTTTCAGGGCTTTTTGTCTCCGGCCTGGGGCTCTTCGCTCAACTTTGGAGTCTCGATCTTGGCTTCGAGACGTGGCTCGACTTGGTTCGCGGCCTGCTGGGTCGGCGGAACTTTGAACAATTTACCGGTGTAGGGGCATTTCACCATCTGGCCGGCACTCATGCCGGAAACATCGACCAACTGGGTTTTGCCGGCGAAGGGGCTGTTCACCATGTTGATGCGGCCAGGAACGGCGGTCCCATACGGCAGGTCTGCAGCGGCGGCATCGGTGCTGCCATTGGTTTTGGGCGTCGAACTGTCGGGTGGCGGATTATGGACGATGTGTGGAGTGTGAGTGGGTTCTTCCACCGGAATTTTCACATCTGGGCTGCGCGCACCCGATGGGCTGCCCGAACTTGAGCGAGGTGCGTTTCTGGAACTGCCCGAATTGGAGGAGCGGGTGCTGAAATAGCTGTTTTGCGGATAACCGGTGGAGTTGGTTGCACCGTAGTTAATGCGGTTTGGCATGCCGGAGTTCCAATTGGAAAACCAGTTCGCAGTCGGCGTGGATCTGCTCTGAGGATGGGCGGCATACCGCTGGGCGTTCGAACTTCCGGCGCGCAAAGGTGGCGACTGGTACTGTCTTGAAGAGCTCAGGTAGGGCAGCAGCCCGTGCGTCTGAATGCTGCGCCAAGCCTGCTGCGGGGGCATGGAGCATTGGACCAGAAGAACAACGGGCGTGAGCATGGCGAACGTGCGTGCGACAGAGGCGAAGGGACAACGCGAAGCTTTCATGGAGTTAAGGGAATGAAGGTGATGACGAGGATGCAGAGTCGTGACTCCACCGACGAACGAAGATGCTGACAGGAGTATGCTCAAAGGGCAAGAAAACAGCTCGTCAAAATCCTGTCAGCATAGTGAAATCGTCTTAATTACCATACTGGCTAAACTCAATAGCTTTCAGGCTGCTTGGGCGAGGCCAATCTCCTGCTCGTTGAGATAGCAGGATGGATCAGGTGCCCACAGGTCGCCGGTCATTTGCAGAGCGCGCACGCGGAAGCCGCCACCGCAGACATCCAAGAAACTGCACTGGGAGCATTTGCCTTTGAGGTGCTGTTTGCGATCCCGCAAGGCATTGAGCGTGGCGTTGTCGCGGTTGCTCCAGATGTCGCTAAACTTGCGCTCCTTCACATTGCCCAGCGTGAGTTCGTGCCAGAACTGGTCGGGATGCACATTGCCCTGCGTGTCGATGTTGCTGATGCCGGTGCCGCTGCTGTTCGCGCCGCCGCCGTTCCAGTTGAGCAGTTCCATGGCACGTGCGGCACGTTCGGGGTTCTCCCGTTTCAGGCGCATGTAGAGGTAGGGGCCGTCCACGGGCTGATCGACGGTCAAAACCTCACGTGGCTTGCCACTCGCGGCCCACTTGGCCGTGCGGTCAAGGATTTTGTCGATGGCACCGCGTGTCTCCTCATGCGGCACTTCCATGAGATCGGCACCGCGTCCGCTATAGACCAGGTGGTAGAAGCAGACACGCTCAATGTCCTCACGCTCGATGAAGTCGAGGATGGAATCGAGATCAGCGATGTTGTGGCTGGAGAGGGTGAGGCGCAGGCCTACTTTCTGGCCCACGGCCTTGCAGTTGCGAAAGGCGGCCACCGCTTTGTCGAAAGCGCCGACCTTGCCGCGGAAGTGATCATGCGTGGCACCCATGCCATCAAGCGAGATGCCGACGTAGGAGAAGCCGATGTCCTTGATGCGCTGCGCCCACTCGGGATTGATCAGCGTGCCGTTGGTGGAAAGCGTGAGGCGGAGGCCCTTGCCGGTCGCGTATTCGGCCAGTTCAAAGAAGTGCGGGTGGATCGTCGGTTCGCCGCCGGAAAGCAGCAGCGCGGGCACTTTGTACTCGGCGAGATCATCGACGACGTCTTTGCACTGCTCCCAGGTGAGCTCACCGGGGTAGAATTTCGAATCGGAATCCTGGTAGCAATGGACGCACTTCAGATTGCAGCGGCGGGTGATGTTCCAGACGACGATGGGGCGGCGTTCAGCGGCGGAAGTTGGGGAGCCGTGGCCGCGCCCGTAGCGCAGGTGGTCCATGGGCTGGGCGACATCACAATAGAGACGAGTGAGATTGATCATGACCCCGAATCAACGCACAGCCACGTCCGTGACGCGCCGCCGATCTTGCGCAATACGTGACCAAGGTTGCCTCAGGCCTGCTCGGTGGTCTGGAAGTCGGGATAGGCGTTCGCCGCGTGCTCGGAGAAGTCGAGCCCATCGATCTGCTCGTTGTCCGAGGCACGCAGTCCGACGAGCATGTCCACCGTCTTGAAAATGCCGAAGCAGATGACAAACGAGGTGAGCGTGATCGAGAATGTGCCGAGCGCCTGGACCCCCAGCTTCTGAGCATCAAAACCATCCTGATTGAACAGGGCGACACTCAGCGTGCCCCACCAGCCATTCACCAGATGCACGGGTACTGCGCCCACGGCATCGTCGATCTGCATACGCTCCAGTGCGATGGTGGCCACGGTGGTGATGATCCCTGCGATCAGACCGACCACGAGAGCGGAGGCTGGGGAGATATTGGCGCAGCAGGCGGTAATGCCTACCAGTCCGCCGAGGGCGCCGTTTAAGGTGATGCCCACGTCCGGGCGACCTTGCACAAACCACATGGAAATCATCGCGGCAAGGGCACCTGCTGCTGGAGCAATGGTGGTGTTCACCACGATTCGCCCAATCGAGCCGTCGCCGATGAGGGTGGACCCTGCATTGAATCCAAACCAGCCGAACCAAAGGATGAAAACCCCAAGCGCCGCGAGGGGGATGTTGTGACCGGCGATCAGGCGTGGGGTGCCATCTTTGGCGAAGCGCCCATGCCGTGCGCCCACGACGAGGATGCCCGCCAATGCACAGGCGCCGCCGCAGCCATGCACCACGGTGGATCCCGCGAAATCGACGAAGCCCATCGCTTCCAACCAGCCCTTTTCCCCGCCTACACCAAAGGAACCGCCAAAGCTGCCCCAGGCCCAGTGACCGCCGAGAGGATAGACCACCCCGGCCAGCAGGCCCGCATAGACCAGATAGCCCACGAATTTGGTGCGCTCCGCCATGGCACCGGAAACGATGGTGCAGGCGGTGCCGGCAAACACGACCTGGAAGAACCAGAAGGACCACATGGAATCATTCGCCGCGTGATTGGCCAGCCAGAAGCCGTCCGTGCCGATCCAGCCGCCGGCGCTGGTGCCGAACATCAGGCCGAAACCGAGGAACATGAAGACAAGCGCGCTGATGCAGAAGTCGAGAAAGTTCTTCATGATGATGTTGATGCTGTTCTTGGCCCGGGCAAAGCCCAGCTCCACCATGGCAAATCCTGCCTGCATCATGAAAACCAGCGCTCCAGCGACGACCATCCAGACCACATTCAAATTCACCTGCACGGTATCGATGTCCGCCTTCACGGCAGCGCTGGCAGGTTCTGCGGGTGAGCTTTCAGCCTTGGGTGCGGCTTCGTTTTTCACCGCCTTCGCTACCTCATTCAGCGTGCCCTGATTCGTGTCGAGCTTCTTGATGATGGTGTCGAGCTTCGCCTCAATCTTGCTGCTGTCCTGAGCTGTGGCAGAGGGCAGTGAGACGGCGAGAAAGAGAATGGAAGCCAGAGAGCTGATGCGGAGGAGATTCATGCAAAAAGGGGCGGGTTTAGAGGTCCAGGTGTTCGAGCGCGGCTTCGAGTTCACCAAGAAGCTGGCGGCGTTTGGAGGTGTTTGGCACCTGCTCGATCACGCTGGCGGCCAGCTTGCGTACGGCGGTGGCCGTAAGGCGGTAGGGGTCGGAGATCTTGGCCTCGGTGATCGTGCGCTGGATCAGGTTGGCGGCCTGCGCCCGGCCCATCACTTTTCCCAGCACTCCTTCCACGCACTGCCTCACCGCGCCCCACTGATTGACGGTCGTCTCCGCTTTGTCCGTGAGCTGGGAGAGGGCGCGCGGACTGGTGACGACGAGTTCTTCGATGCCGTCGGCCGGCAGCTTGGGTGCGGGCTGTTGCTCGGTGGAGGCGGTGTTGAGCAGCGCGGCATGGTCATTGAGCATCACCGATGCGGCGCTGGCGGCTAGGTCAGGGTCCGCACGCGAGGTGAGAAAGAACAGCATCACGGTCTCTTCATGCAGCACGGCGAGGAGCACCCCGCCGTCGAGCTCCAGATAGATCTGGTGGATCTTCCGCCGCACCTGACGGTAGCCTTCGAGCATCTGGCTGATGATCTCGCGCAGATTGTCCGCACGCGTGTCGGAGAAAGGCATCTGGCGGTGGATCGTGTTTTTGCCTTTGAACAGCATCACTCCAGCAACGCCGTCAAGACGTTGCAATGACGCGGCGGAGGTGATCACAGGGTTCAAACTCATGGGCGCAAAGAAAAATCAGCGTGCCAGAGATTCGCGCACCTGCTTGATGGAACGGCGGTTGCCGCTGACCACACCGTGCCAGTTGCCTGGCTGCTGCCCTGCGCTGATGGCCGTCTGGCCTTCACGATCCTCAACTATCGCCATTTCGAGCGAGCGCATGCCGAGAGTCTCAGCCAGCTTGTCCGCGAAATAACCGACATATTTGACCTCGCCCGCGAAGCGCTGGGCGGACTCGGCATCACCCCCGGAAAGAGATTCGCGTCCCTGGTAGGACTCCATCTTGATGAGGCCAGGATCAGGTTCCATGCGGACGATGTTGCTGGGTTGCGAACCCGCAGAAGTACGGGCCGTTGAGATCGGAATGATTCGAGTGGGTTCCATCTGAAGGTATATTTATAAGCAGCACGTGTGCCAAAATGCGGTTTGCCTCGTAACAACTTTGTGATTACTGGCCGGGACGGACAGATTCAGGCGGCGATTTTGCCAGACGCTGCAAAGCATAACAGCCCTGGAATTCAGGACCGTTCGGGTCAGAGGATCAATCACCCTTTTGGGGGAAAATGGGAATGGAATCGACTAGAGCTTCGCGAGGCTGTCATCCAGCGCGGCGATGACCGTGCTGATGCTGGCCTCGGACTCGTCGCCCATGTTCGACACGCGGAAGGTCTTGCCCTTCAGCTTGCCGTAGCCGCCGTCGATGATCATGCTGTGGTTCTTCTTCAGCAGGGCGATGAAGGCCGCGACGTCGATGTTCTTGTTGTTGGCCACGCAGGTCAGGGACTTGGAGCGGAAGCCTTCTGGCGCGAAGAATTCGAAGCCGTTGCGGCGCACCCACTCGTGTACCATGCCGTTGAGCTTGGCGTGACGGGCGTAGCGGTTGTCCACGCCTTCAGCGAAGATCTTCTGCAACTGGTGGCGCAGGCCGTAGATCAGGGAAATGCACGGCGTGCTCGGCGTCATGCTCTTCTCGCCGTTCGCCTTGAACTCCAGGAAGTCGAAGTAGTAGCCGCGGTCGTTGATCGTGGCGGCACGTGCCATCGCCGCCTCGGACGCGGTGAAAAGGGCGAGACCCGGAGGCAACGCGAAAGCCTTCTGGCTGCCCGTGAGCAGCACATCGAGACCGAGTTCGTCAAAGTTCACCGGTACGGTGGTGAAGCCGGACACGGAATCCGTGATGAACATCACATCGGGATACTTCTTCTTCAGCGCCGCGATTTCCGCGATGGGGCTGAGCACGCCGGTGGAGGTCTCATTGTGGATGAAGGTCACCGCGTCGAACTCACCCGTGGCTAGGCGCTTGTCGATTTCGTCCGCACGCACGGGCTGGCCCCACTCCACAGTGTAGGCCTCGGCTTCCTTGCCGCAGCGCTTGGACACGTCCAGCCACTTGTCGGAGAAGGCGCCGTTGCAGCAGTTGAGCACCTTTTTCTTCACCAGATTGCGGATGGAACCTTCCATCACGCCCCAGGCGGAGGATGTGCTCAGAAATACCTGCTGTTTCGTGCCGAAAAGCGTCTGCAGCATCGGCTGGATCTCAGCGTAAAGGTCCTGAAACCCCTTGCCGCGGTGCCCGATCATTGGCTGCGCCATCGCAGCATAGGTGTCAGGGCTGACTTCAACGGGTCCAGGGATGTAAAGTTTGACGTGGGTGCTCATTGCGTGGGTGGAAGGGGGGAGGGCGAGTGTAGGGCGCTCCGGCGGGCGTGCAAGGGCTGTGTGGGGCTCCTGAAGACTCGTCGCGCGTGAAGATTATCTAATAATCCAAAGCTTGCCGGAGCACTGAGTCGTTCGCTGCGGTTTGTGGTTAGGTTTCATCGATCTCCGCCTCGGGTAAGAGGTTACAACCTAACTGCCAAAAGTACATATCTATGAGCTTCATTGGTGGGTAGGAGATGCCACCTTTCTGCATGATGGTGTCGCGAGTCTCTTGGAATTCGGTGGCATGGGTGCGGTAAAAACGCAGCACTTTGATCAGGAAGCTTTTGCTGAACCGTGAATAGGTAAGTCCGGCGTGACGAAAGCCCAAAATGAAATAGCGGTCACATGCTGGCGCGCAACCGAGGGTGCCGAGAAGTATCTTCGTTATGAGGGTGTCGGATGATTGAAAATCTCTCGGTGTGCCGTCGACTTCGGTGATTTGTTGGCGATACGTGGCTCGAAGGCCATCCGAGAGCAAGGTAATCAGGGAGGCAATGCGGCTATCGTCAGTGGCGTCGCGGAGATCCAAATCCCAAAGACTCGAATATGCTGAATCGAGTAGCTCGGCTACTGCGGGTTGATGAATCCTGTAATCCTTCCAGAGCAAGGCGCTTGAACCCCGATACATGCCCCAGCTAGCAAGATAAAATGCTAAATGCAGAGAAGCCGTATCAAGATGCTCGGGCGTCGTGAACGTAGAGCGCTGTCGAAAGTGATGGAAGCAGTGCTCCCAAGACCGGTATCTGTGATGCGAGTCACGCGCGAGCCTATCGTGGAATACCAAAATCTGTTTTTTAATCTCTCCTGCCATCGTCGTTTGCTCCAGAAATCTAAACAAACGGCTTCACACCCATCCCAGCCACCCGCTCAGCGTCTTCATATCCCGCACATGCGCCTCGCGGAACTCCTTCAGCAAAGCAGCATCCTTCGGATTCCCTTCCAGATACTCCAGATGCAGTGAAATCGGGCCTGAGTAGCCAGTTTTCATGAGCATCTGGCCATAGGCGGGGTCCACCTTGCCTTCGCCGAGGGGGCAGGTGACGAGTTTGCGGCCTTCCCATTTGAAGTCTTTGAAGTAGGCGGCGCCGATGTGGTCTTTGACGAGGTTGAACTCCAGGGGCCAGGACAGGCCGCCTTCGCAGGTGGAGTGCAGGATGTCGTAGGCGAAGCTGAAGTC
>NCCR01000206.1 GCA_002279765.1 Verrucomicrobia bacterium 12-59-8
GTCCTCCACTGTCCTGCTGCTTCTCACAGGCTGCGAATCCACCGCCGAGAAAAAGGTCCCGCCAGCGGCTCCCACGGCCCCCACCAGCGCTACATCGACGAACATCACCCTCGGCTCAGGCCGCATCACCACCCCCAGCGGCCTGCAATACGAAGTTCTCGCCTCCGGCCCGGCCACCGGCCGCTCGCCCACCCTCAGTGATTCCGTCACCGTCCACTACCACGGCACCCTCCCCAACGGCACCGTGTTCGACAGCTCCGTCGAGCGCGGCGAGCCCATTACCCTCGGCGTCAGCCAGGTCATCCCCGGCTGGACCGAAGCCCTCCAGCTCATGAAACCCGGCGACAAATGGATGCTCTACATCCCTTTCCACCTCGGCTACGGCAGCCAGTCCACCGGCAAAATCCCCGCTTACAGCGATCTCACCTTCCAAGTGGAACTGCTGAATGTGGTGGGGCAGTAATTCTACTTTGGTAAGTCATCGGGGGCACAAAATCCATTGGTCGGTTGTCGCCGTCTTTCGTCATCCCACTCCGCTTCACACCAGTCCCAACGGGACTGCGCATCATAGCGAAGGGTTGCCGCGTGTCCTCCGAAGCTCGCAGAGCGAAGGAGGAAGCCTCAGCGAGGCTACCCTGGGCCTTCGTCATTCCTCATTCTGGTTTCGTCATTAAAACCTACCTCTCCACCGGCAGCGCCTTCGGCACTCCGCCCGGCGCGCTCACGCTCTGATACGGGTCTTTCCCCACCACCACTCCCGCCATCGGTACCACCGGCAAAATCCGCGCTTCACCTTCCACAAACAGCGCACGCGGCGGCGGCGCGAGCAGTTGAGACAGCCCTGCCTTGCTGTCCCAGCCCTGCGGCTTGCCTTCGGTGACCATGGCAAAGACCGCCGCCCAAAGTGGCAGCGCGGCAGTGGCGGCGGTGGCTTTGGCATTGATGGGCACGTCTTTGTCATGACCAATCCACACGAGGCAGGTCACCGCGCGATCACAGCCGATGAACCACGCATCCGTGCGGTCATAAGTAATCCCGCCAAATCCGGCGATGCTGTATTTCGCCAGACCATGCTCCACCAGCGGCTTGCGGTACTCGGGGCGTGTCATGCCGGAGATCAAAGTTTCACGCACATGGGTGATCGCTGCCGGCGCGAAGACTTCAGCGCTGCGCACCGACGGTGCCAGCAGCAGATGCGGCGTGGCGCAAAGACGCCCGTCATTGGCGATGGCGGTGAACGCGCGCGCAAATTCAATGAGGCGCAACGGCGTCTGGCCCAGCGTAAAGGCGGCCTCCGTGCGCAGCGGGTTGCTGAAGTTGCAGCGGGCCAGCGCGGCGCGCAGCGGATCAAGCCCCACTTGATAACTCAGCCGTACAGTCGCGGCGGTGCGCCCCTCCAGCAGAGCCTGCATCGGCGTGATCGTGCCGCCCGTGTACGCCACTTGCTCGCCATCCGCTCCCCACTCGCCCAGCGTGCCCACAAGCCCGCCGATCATCGCCTGCCGGTTGTCCAGCGGCCCGTCGATCTGCGGCGCATCGGTGATGTCCGGCTGCGTGGTCAACGCGGCGGCATACACCAGCGGCAGAAACGCCGTGCCCGGCGGGCGCACACCTTCGAGCGCGCGATTAAACGGGCTCGTGGTGAAGTCGCGCCCGCCCTGCATGGCCAGGATGGCCCCCGAGCGATTGTCCAGCACGATGACCGCTCCTTGCAGCGCTTTGTCGTCCGCCGCGAGGCGGTCGATGTGCTCGCGCATCATCGTGTCCAGGCGGCGCTGCCACTTCAGGCGCAGGGTCATCGTCATTTCGGGCGGCGTGCCCGGCTTCATGCCAAGGCGTTGAAATTCACTGCGCGCGGCGGCCAGCATGTACCCGGTGCGCACCCGCCTCTTGTCATGCCGCACCACAAGCGGCTGCGCTTTGGCCTTGGCGGCTTCCTCTTCGGTGAGCTTGCCCCTCTTCGGTGAGCTTGTCCGTTTCAACCATGCGCTGCAGCGTCAGGTCGCGCTTCTGCGTGGCTAGCGCGGGCTGCGTGATCGGCGAGAAAGCGACGGGTGCTTTGATGATGCCCGCCAGCGTGGCGGACTCGATGAGCGTCAAATCGTGCACGTCTTTGCCAAAGTAGCAGCGCGCCGCCGCACCCACGCCGCTGCAACCCGTCCCGAGGTAGATGCGGTTGATGTAATGCGTGAGGATCTGCTCCTTCGTGCATTCGCGCTCGATCCGCATGGCGAGAAAGATTTCCGTGATCTTGCGCTCATAGCTGCGCCCTTGAAGACCAAAGGCGTTGCGCGCGAGCTGCTGCGTGATCGTGCTGCCGCCCTGGCGGATGCCGCGCGAAGTGAAATTCTTCACCGCAGCGCGGCCCAGCCCGATGAGGTCGTAACCACGGTGCGAGAAAAAGCGCGCGTCTTCGGTGGCGATGATGGCATCGATCAACGAGATCGGCACGTCCGTCACTGTGACCAGCTCACGCTCGACGTCGCTCGCGCTGCCCACGGGTTCGCCCTTCGCATCGACGATCAGCGTTTCATTCTGCCCCCGCGTCAGCGCCGTCATGTCATACGTGGCCGCCAGACTGGAGTAGTGATGCCAGACCATGGCGGCCGGGATGAGTGCAATGAGCAGAAGCACCACGCAGGTGCCACCCAGACGACGCAGCCAGCGCGGGAGCCGGCGGTAGCGATCGAGAAGCTTGTGGACAAAGAGGGGCAGGGGCATGCTGACAGGAAGTGAAAAGGCTGAAGACGGGAGGCTGATCTCTTAACGAAACAGGCGCTGGAAAAAACCACCCACGGTATTTTCACGATACTGCGGCGGTGGCGGCGGTGGTGCGCCATATCCATACCTGTAGTCGGGGGGTGTCAGCGGAACGATAATAGGATCAGTCTCTTCGACCACGGGAATATTCTCATACGCCACACCGTGCACGGCGGGCTTGGCCTCGATGTCGCGCAGAACTTTGGCGATGACCGGGGCCGCAGTGCCACCGCCCGAGAGACCGTTTTCTCCCGCGTTGCCTTCAATCATCACGGTAAAGGCCAGCGGCGGATTCGTCGCCACATAACCGGAAAACCACACCACGTTCGCCTTCTCACCGCGCAGCACCCACTGGGCCGTGCCCGTCTTGCCAAACACGGCCACCTTTTTCAGACGCGCCGCCTTGCCTGTGCCGTTCACATGATTCACCACGCCATACATGCCATGCCGCACCGTCTCCAGATCGACCAGACTCACCGGCATGATGGTTTCGCGGCACGGCATGGCCACATCGCCGAGCTGTCCCGCCTGCGATTGCGTCTGCATCACCAGGCGTGGGCGCGGCCGGCAGGTGCCGTTCGCCAGCGTGGCCATCGCCATCGCCATCTGCAACGGCGAAGCTTCAGTCACACCCTGCCCGATGGAAAGATTCGCCAGATCGTGATTCGATGGCGCGCTTCGCGGCAGTGATCCCGCGGCGGTTTTCAGCGGCAGCACCGGTGCCGTGCCGAGGCCAAACTCATGCGCCATGTAGAGAATGGGCCGGTCACGTGTGGCCATCGCGGACTGGTAGAAGTACGTGTTGCAGGAGCGGATCAGCGCCGCGCGTGCATTGAACCAGCCCCGGTCATCCTTGGACCAGTTGTCAAACTCGCGGCCATCAATCATCAGCGAAGGACCGCACTCAAACTCGCGCCACGCATCCACCGTCGCAGCGCGCAGCCCGGCCAGAACCACGAACGGCTTGAAGACAGACCCCGGCGGGTAGGTGCCCTGCACCGCGCGGTCAAACAACGGGCCGTCGATGTCCTGCGTGAGCTTCGTGAAATCCTCGCTGGAGATGCCGCCTGCAAAGGCATTGGGATCATAGCGCGGATAGCTCGCCATCGCGCGGATGTCGCCCGTGTTGGCATCCACGATCACCATCGCGCAGCGGTGGCCGGAACTCTTCAACGCACTCTCCGCGCTGCGCTGCGTGTCGAAATTCAGCGTGGTCACCACATCGCGGCCCGCCTCCGGCGGCGTGAAGACCTGCTCATACGCCACGGTGCCTGCATCCGCCATCATCACGCAGAGCGTGCCATCGGTGCCGGTGAGCTGTTTGTTAAACGCTGCCTCAAGGCCCGTGGCTCCGCGCGTGCGCTGCCATAGCGGCTCGTTGCGCAGCACCGGACCTGCGGGCGGCGCACCCTCGGAGGAGATATAGCCGAGGATATGCGCCGCCATTTCTCCCTGCGGGTAGTACCGCACATACTCCGTGCGCACGCTCGCATGCGGGTGCTTTTGCGCATCGACGACAATCTCCTCCTTCAGCGCCTCGCTCACTGTGATCGGCAGTTCGCGGCGGTCGGCATAGTGACGTTTCACCTGCTCCGCATCCGGCATGCGTGCAGCGGGCAGGTCCGTCTGCGCAGCGGTGATCTCCTGCTGGAGCCACGCAGTGTAGGCTTCCAGCGTGCCGCGTTGCGCCGCAGGCACCGTGAGTTGCAGACGGCGCACCACCGAATTTTGCGCCAGCGGCCGGCCTTTCCGGTCAAGGATCTGCCCGCGCGGCGCGGGGATGGCAAAGTAAAACGGCTTCACATCCGTGCGCGAGCCCGTCCCTGGAACAAACCCCGCTGCGGGCGGGTCTGCTGCACCTGCGTGCGGCTTTGTCATCGTCATTCCTCCTGCGGTTAGCGCCAGGAGCAGCATCCAGATCGATTGCCTGCGGTGCATCACTTCAGATGCAGCGAAACCGCGCCCTGAGGCACGGCTGAGGGGTGGGGAAGGGGCAGGCGAAATAGAAATCACAGGCTGGAATGAGAGGAAACGATGCCGGGCAGATGCTAGCTCGCCAATGCGACGGGCTCCATCTTTATATCGCGCGACCTTTGGAGTTTGGACGCTGCTCTCGTCAATGAGTTCAAACTCAATTGATGAGTGGCGGAAAGAATGACCCAACTTGATCGCAAAATGGGACCGCTGATCGAGGGATGGGCACGCACCTGATGCCTGCATCAGTCGCTAAAAACACACGCACGCACGACCTGTGCCGCGATGTCATAACAAAGGAAACTCATCATGAAAACACCCCCTTCAACCACGGCGCCCACCACAGCTTCATCCCCCTCCATCGCGCCCAATCTGGAACCCCAGGTCCCCTCCGTGGCGGACGAGCTTGACAACACACTGGCCGAAGATCCGCTCGGCAATCTGCCCATCGCTCCGGAGATCGTCGCCCCCCGGCTCGCGCTGCTGGAGACCTGGGATGAATCAGCGCATGGCTCCGGCTTTCGCGTTCCGCCCCAGCCAACTGAGGACGAAGCCGAGTTCTCCAAAGTCCTCGTCGAAGAAGGTGCCGACGAAGCCGAAGAAGAACTGCGCGCCCTCCAGGAAACCGAAGAAGAGGAGATCGTCCGCGAAGAGGAAAAAGAAGATGCCGCTCGCGAAGCGGAAGGGAAGTAAAGACAAAGCGCGGCACCGCCCTTTCCCAGCGCCCCAGGAGCGCGGGCCTCCGAGCCCGCAGCGGGTCGCCTCGCTCAGCGCGCGGAATTTTATCCATAATATCACAAGCACCACGATCTCCGGCCCGAGAAAGAAAGGGTATCAGCTACGCTCCTCAATCTTACTCCTTCGCCCCCTGCGAAGGCCTCAGTTCCAGCGACGCCAGCCCCGTCTCCATATCAAACGGCACCGAGCTATGCAGATGCGTGATGAGCCATCGTCCCTCGCGTTTCTCGCAGCACACCGTGGCACGCCACCACATCTCGATGATCTGTCCATCCGTCTTCGTTCCTTTCACCCGGTTGAGGCTGTGGCAAAACGCGCTGCCATTCGCGGCGGAGACGCTCAGGTCGCTCAATTGATACTCAATAGGCCCTTCAAATGACGCAAACCACTCAGCGGCGCGTCGTCCCACCATCTCCGTGCCGCAGTATCGCAGCGGGTCGATGAGATCGAACGCCGTCACATCCGGCGCGTAGTTGCGCAGCAGTGCAGGCACATCCTTGGCACGGCATGCCGCCACAGTCTCCTCCATCAGCGCGCGAATCTCCAATTCGTGCGTGGCATCAGGATCTTCAGTCCCGAAATAGACCTCCACCTGCGAGATCTTCTCACCGTGGAGGGTGAAAAATTCCACGTTGCCGAAAGTCGCTCCCGTGGCCGTTCGCGCGTCATACCGCACACAGACGTGGTTTCCTTCAACAAACAAATCCTTGAGGTCAAACTTGCTCAGGTGCTCGCTGTTTGGCCAGCACCTTTCAAAGTAACGCGCCCGGCTGATGTGATCGTCCACCGGACTGGTGAACGTAAAATCATCCGTCAGCAGATTCTCCAGCGCTTCGCGGTCCTTGGTCTCGTAGGCCGCGTAGCACTCGCGCACCACGTCGGCAGGCGCTTTCATCGCGAAGAAAAAGTAAGAGTCCGTGGTGCTTTCGTCTGCGGGGCATCGCCCTCGGTCAGGGGTGAGCGGCGGCGGAAGAAGGAGGCGTCGAGGATCACCGTGGGGATCTCGTCTGCCTCGTCCGCAGGAGTGGCGTTGGTTTGCTCCACCGTTTGAGAGCTGAGCGGATTGTTGGGTGTGTTCATGGCTTTAAGGAGTGAGAGGTGATGTGGGGTTCACTTGGTCTTTCTTTCATGGCACGGACGGGAAGTGCCTCCTGAACTTGAGGGCGAGGCCTGCCAGCCGCAGGGGGCGGCAGGACTCGCTCATTTGCGGCGCACTAAAGCTTTTCAATCGTGTCGCGCAGGCTTTCCTTCGATTCGCCCAGCTTCTGCTGCAGGCGGCCCAGAACTTCGTCATCCTTGCCTTCGGCAAAGAGCAGGTCGTCATCAGTGAGCTGCGCATACTTCTGCTTGAGCTTGCCTTTGACTTCATTCCAGGATCCGTTGAATTTGAGTTTAGTCATAATGTTAGTCTTGTTGGTTTGGGGTGAGTGTTTGAGATAGAACTAGGGCAGGGCAGCGACTTACTTTCCTTCGGACTCGTCCTCTTCAAGGTCATCCTCTTCTTCGTCATCGATGCCTTCGTCGCCAGCGGCCTCGTCCACCTTGCGGGGTTTGATCTCGTCGTCGGCTTCATCCTCGTCGTCATCATTCTCCAGGCCGCTGTCATGCACCACGATGGGCCTTTCCTCCGGCTCCAAAGGCGGCGGAGTGATCGGTGGTTCGACCTTTTCGGGTGGCGTTGGATTGTCTGCTGCGGTGGCAAGTGAAGTAGTCATGGCGCGATAGATACGAACGACCGTGCGTGCGGACAACCCGATCCGGCCCTGCCTCGCAGGTCGGGGTATGCCTGAGGCGAAACGTTGAGTTATAATAGAATCGGCGAGCATCAGGGCAAAGCATGGTCGCCTGCTCAGGCGAGGTGCACCCATACAGCCGGCACATCGGACATCACCGAATGACCGGTGCCACCAACCGGCAATCTATGAAAATACTCCACCACCCCTCTGTGCTGCTCCTCGGCTCCCTCGCCATGCTGAGCCTCGGTGTCATGGCAGACGATAAAAAACCCGCGAGCGATAAAAGAACCGACGCCGACAACACCGCCCAAAACGAGCGGGACAAGTCCGGCGACACCAAGACACCGCTCGACCAGTCAAACCGCCCCGAAGACATCAAGATCACCCAGGACATCCGCAAGGCCGTCATGGCGGATGACGGGCTCTCCATCACTGCCAAAAACGTGAAGATCATCACCACGGCTGACGGCAAGGTCACTCTGCGCGGCCCGGTGAACACCGAAGACGAGAAAACGAAGATCGACGCCCACGCCAAAAAAGTCGCAGGCGATGCTCCAGTCGTCAATCAGCTCGAAGTCAAAGCCGCCAATAACTAACCTTCAAAGTATCTCACTTTTCAATCCTCTAACTTTACACTCTTATGTCCAAATCCGTATTCTGCATCGCCACCAGTGAAACCCAGGCCAACAAAATCGTCGAGCGCCTGCAGCTTGGCGGTTTCGCCACTTCCGATATCTCCGTGCTCCTGCCTGATTCCTCAGGCAAAGGAGACTTCGGTCATGTGAAATCCACCAAGGCCTCCGAAGGCATTGCCACCGGCGCCACCACCGGCGGGCTTGCCGGCGGAGCCATCGGCCTCCTGGCCGGCATCGGCCTGCTGGCCATTCCCGGCCTCGGGCCCTTCATCGCCGCCGGTCCCATCATGGCTGCCCTCAGCGGCGCTGCCGTCGGTGCCGCCACCGGCGGACTCGTCGGTGGTCTGATCGGCCTCGGTATTCCCGAGATCGAAGCCAAACGCTACGAAGACAAGCTCCGCAAGGGCAACTTCCTGATCTCCGCCCACGCCGCCGACGACCGGCAGGTGGATCGCGCCAAGGACATCTTCGAAGTCGAGAACGCTGAAGACATCAGCGTCGTGACCGAAGCCTCCGCTCCGAAGCCGTAAATTGGGCTGTTCGAGTATTGTTGCAAAAACCCTGCGCTCTTGATCATCTCAAGAGCGCAGGGCGGCAGCCCAAGTCTCACAGTAGCACGGGCAATCCTGCCGAAGAGCCCGCCCCTTTCGCGGGCAAGATTGCCCGCACTACTCCGGCATTCCCGCAGGCGTTTCATCCCGCCACTGGCACACGAAGCAGGCTGCCCTTCTATTCCTCTTCCGAGGTCAAAGCTGGCAGCCTGCTCTATGCCGTGGCGCTGCCGCATAGCTTTCATGCATGCGCCAGGGAACCATCACCTATCACTTAACGACCGCTGAAGAAGTAAAAGAGCAGGAGCACAGGAAGCGGGATGCCCAGCATCCACAGCAGAGCCCAGCCGATTTTACCTTCGTTGTAGTACTTTTTGATTTGTGTTTTCATAAGTGAATGGGGTTGTTACATCCATAGTTCGCGATAGCTTCGCAGCCTGGACGTCTTTGTTTTTGAACGATAAGTCAGCTATAGCTAGAGTATGAGCAAAGTAGTCTGCATCTCAAACTCCGTTTCAGCGGGTGCTAACTCAGGGTGAAAAACCAGATCCGCACATGACTCCCTCAAGCGCCACTTATCGTGCAGAACCTCGTCCGAAGGCTTGCTGCCATCCAGCGCAGCGACTGCCTCAGGGCTGGTAGGGAACCGCTGCGCCGGGTCCGAAGTTTCGGGTCTGTGCCGCCGCAGGCGCTAAAAAAGGTGCGCCGTCCTCAGAATGTCGAAAGGCAGGAGGTGTGGTAGGGAACCGCTGTGCCGGGTCCGAAGTTTCGGGTCTGTGCCACCGCAGGCGCTAAAAAAGGTGCGCCGTCCTTGGAAT
>NCCR01000207.1:0-2234 GCA_002279765.1 Verrucomicrobia bacterium 12-59-8
GCATGAAGCTGAAGTATCCGGAGCTGCCGCCGGAGCAGAGGAAGCATCTGCTGGCGGCGAAGAGGATGCTGATGGCGGAGTGATTGGAATGACGAATGACGAATGAATGACCGAAGGGAGCCGGGCATGGATGGCACGCGGTTGGGAGCGTGATCGTGAGGTTTGGAGCTGGCGGCACTCTAGCGCGGCGGAGCTCATTGAAGACGCTGCTGGTGAACGTAAAGTGTGGCGGAGTGCTGGGTTTGCTTCCCGGCGCTGATGACTTTACCCAGGGGAGCACTCGCTAAAGCTCGGCACCCCTGGGCTATAATCCGCAGCCCTTTCAGGGCTCGTGTGTGACGGCGCGAAGTGACGAAGGAGTGACGCACTTCCCACATAAAAACGCAACGTCCAAGCTTCATGTAATCAACGAAAAGCTGCGTTAACCGAGTGCCTTTCGTGCTGGGCATTTAAGGGGCGTTAGAGGTGACAGTTGGCTGATGGCCGAAGAACCGCACTCGGAGAGTGCGGACCACTTCCCGTTCTTCGCGCTGCGCGCTACGAAGGGCAAGCTACGGTGGGTGGCTCGTGTTAGCACTCGGAGAGTGCGGACCACTTCCCGTTCTTCGCGCTGCGCGCTACGAAGGGCAAGCTACGGTGGGTGGCTCGTGTTACTTCAGGGAGCGGAGCCAGGCGACGAGGTCGAGGAGTTCGGGTTCGGGCATGGTTTGATCGAGGCCCTGGGGCATGAGGCTGGTGGTGAGGGTGGTGTCGCCGGCGATGGTTTGGTGGGCGATGGTTTTTTCCTGGCCGGCGATGTCGATGACGAGGAGGCCTTCGGCGGTGTGGGATTTGATGACGCCCAAGGTTTGCTGGCCGTCGCTGGTTTCGATGACGTGGGCTTCGTAGTCGCGGGCGAGGGTGTTGCTGGGAAAGAGGATGCTTTCGAGGAGGTCGCGTTCGGTGCGAATGGCGCCGATGTGGGAGAGATCGGGACCGATGGGGCGGCCTGCTTCGCCGATCTTGTGGCAGGCGATGCAGGTGCCCTTCCCCATCTCGAAGTGTTTCTTGCCATTCGCGGCGTTGCCGGAGGCAATGACTTTGTCGGCGAGGGGGCCGAGCTGGCGTTTTTTGGCTTCGGCAGTGGCGACGGCGGCGTTGTAGGCTGGGAGGATGATGGATTCGAAGATGTCGGGAGGGAGATCGCTGAAGGCGGTGCGGTAGGCGCTTTCCTGCTGGCTGGCGATGACGGGATTTTTGGCGATCTCACGCGCAAGCGTACTGCCGACTTCGGGCTCTTTCGATTTGCGAACGATGCCGAGCAGTGATTTGAGTTCGACCGGCCCGAGCGTGGCAAAGAGCGGCGCGAGTTCGATGAGCTGGGGTTTCGCCAGGGGTGCGCTGGCGAGCATGCCTGCGGCTTGAATTTTTGCGGCGGAGGAGGCGGAGGAGTCGGCGAGGACGCCTTTGACCATGGTGAAGGTTTCGCCGGTGAGCTTGACGGATTTGGCGGAGTCGAGGGCTTTGAGTCGAATGGTAAGCGGGCGCTTGGTGTCGTTGGCGATGGTCTGGAGAGCGGTGTCGAAGTGCGGGGATTTGAGTTTCTTGAGGGCGTCGAGAACGAGAGGCGTGGGAGATTCGGCGAGGAGTTTGTCGATCGCGGGAAGCCAGGCGACGTTGGTGATGCCGGTGGTTTGGGAGGCGAGGATGGTCAATGCGGCCGCACGAACTTCAGCCGATGCATGGCTGAGCATGGCGGTGATCAGCTTTTGTGTTTCGGGCTTGGCGATGAGGCTGGCGCCCAGTGAGGAGAGAGCCTTGAGACGCAGCGGAGGAACCTGGGCGGACGCGAGCCACGGGAGGAGTTCCGGGATGATCATTTCATCGGCATCATGGTAATTGAGGATGAAATCGAGAGCGACCTGGGCGAGCGCGGCATCTTCTGAATCGAGGTGATCCATGGCAATCACAGCGGTGAGGTTTCCTGATGCCGCATCGTCAGCGGTGAAGCACTGGATCATGTGCTTGAGCGTGGTCTTGTCGGTGGCAGCTTTGATTTCCTGATAGCTGATGGCGTAAAGCTGGCGGGCGGCGACGATCAATGCATGCTCGGCCACAGGATCAAAGCTCTCCTTCATCAGATCGCGCAGGGCATCGGCGGCGACCATGGACTCCTTCTCGTTGGCGTGGTCTTCTTTGATGTTGGCGCTGATCCACTCAAGGGCATGGCGACGTGCATGCGGATCGGTGGACTT
>NCCR01000207.1:2385-9893 GCA_002279765.1 Verrucomicrobia bacterium 12-59-8
AGATCGGACTTGGCCATGAGGGAGGCGGGGCAGCCGATGCGGAACCAGCCGCCGGTATCGATGAGGAGGAGGGAGCCGTCGCGGGGGTCTTCCATGACATCGGTGAGGTGGATGTCGGGGTTGTGGAGTTTGAGGAATTCGTTTTCGACGGCTTTGTAGGTACTGCCGCTGGGGGTGAGCTCCATGCGGACGAGGCGCTGGGTGTTGAAGTGGGTGACTAGAAAGTTTAAAGTTTCAGGTTTAAAGTTTAAAGTTGGGGAGTTCTTCCAGAAGCAGCAGCCGCTGACGGCGACGTGGCCGAAGTTGTACATCACCGGCATGGTGCTGAGGGTGCGGGGGAGATGGGCGATGGCTTTGAGTTGATCGCTGCGCTCATAGACGCCGCCGTAGAGCCAGTGGACGATGGTGTCGCCGCGGGGCTGGCTGTAGTAGAGGTTCTGCACGCCGATGATGTCGCCAGAGGGAGTGAAATCGACTTCGACGGGGTTGTCGCCACAGCCGAGGGAGTGCCAGGCGATGTCGGTGCCGTCGGGCTTGCAGCTCCAGATGCCGCAGGCGAGCGATTCATCGACGAGGGTGCCGTCTTTCTGCGCGACTTTGTGGCCTTTGCGACCGTGGCACCAGTAGAGGCGGCCGTTGGGATGGAGGAAGGGGCCGTGGACGTCTGCGGCGTTGCCGGTGTAGTCGAAGCCTGAGACGACCATTTCGCGCTGGTCGGCGACGCCGTCGTTGTCGGTGTCGGTGAGTTTCCAGAGGCCGGGGGGTGAGCCGACGTAGAGGCTGCCGTTGAGCCAGCAAGCGCCTTGGGGGAAGGTCATCTTGTCGGCAAAGACGGTGCTTTTGTCGAAGGTGCCGTCGTGGTCGGTGTCTTCGAGCATGAGGACGCGGTTGGGCGGGCTGGCTTCGAGCTGGGGCTTGTTCCAGTTTACGCCGACGGCGTCGCCGACGAAGAGGCGGCCTTTGTCATCGAGGCAGCCCATGATGGGGTGGGTGACGAGCGGTGAGGCGGCGGCGACTTCGAGGGTGTAGCCTGGGGGGAGATCGTGCTTGGGGAGAGGGAGCGATGATTTGCCGGTGATGACGACGGGGCGCTTGCCGCTTTCGGGAATGGTGCTGCCTTTGTCTGGGGGGAGATCGGCGGCGAAAACGGGGAGGGCAAGGAGGAGGAGCAACTGGCGCATGGGGCATGTACGCTGCGAAGGGGCGGGTTGTGTCGGGGAGGTGTGGGAAGATGACTTGTTTGCATGGCACTCGGTTAGGGCATGTCGTGGCAACAGCTCCCCGAGGGGCGCGGACTTCAAGTCCGCAGCAGGTCGCTTGCGCAGAGAGAGAAGTCATCCCCCTGTGTGTGGCCAGCAGGAGGGCACGCTGGAGATTGAGATGCTGAAGAGACGTGCGGAGGCATGGGCAGACGCGGAGTGCTGTCTTCTTCGCCAAGGCTTCGAAGCCCAGGGCGGACTGGAAGTCCGCGCTCCGGGGCGCTTTGGCCTGCAGCGCTCAATTCCGCCATGAGGGTCCCGGAACCGCACATGGAATGTGCGGACCCCTTCCCGTTCTTCGCGCTGCGCGCTACGAAGGGCAAGCTACGCTGGGTTGGTGGAAGCGTGGTGGGTTTGGGGCACGCTGAGAGACGGGCGGAGGCATGGGCAGACGCGGAGTGCTGCGGACTGGAAGTCCGCGCTCCGGGGCGCTTTGATCTGCGGCGCTGAATTCCGCGAAGAGTTCCCAGAACCGCACATGGAATGTGCGGACCACTTCACGCTGGATTGGTGGAAGCGTGGCGGGTTTGCGGTACGCTGAGAGACGGGTCCATTCTTCGCAACACGTGCTTCGAAGGGCACGCGGGCTGTCGCCACACCCATCCCACGGACGGCAGGCATGTTCGTGCTTGTGAGAGCTGTTTGGGCAACAAGTTTCATTGACAACTTCAACCCGAGGCGGCTAAGCGAAGCAATGGAAATGAATCCCTACGCGGCTCCGCAATCACAAGTTCTTCAAGTGACATCTGAAGATGAAGTCATCCGCCAGCAGCATATCAACACTGAGGCGACGATCAAGTCGGTGGGTGCCCTGTATTATCTGGGGGCCTTTGTGCTGGTGATGGTGAGCTTGTCCATGTTCGTTGGCGTCCGGAGTGAAAGTCTTGGGGGATCGCTGCTCGTGGGCGGATTCTTTTTCGCACTGGGAGCCGGCCAGGGCGTGGTGGCTTACGGCTTGCGCAGACTGCAAGGATGGGCACGCATTCCCACAATCATTTTATCCTGCATCGGCTTGCTCGGCTTTCCCGTTGGCACGCTGATCAACCTTTACATCCTGGTCAAGGTGGCAGGAAAGCAGGGTCAGTTCGTGATGACCCCGGAGTATCAGCGGATCATCGCCGCGACGCCGCACGTGAAGCGCAAAAGCTCCATCGTGGCCGTTGTACTGCTGGTGCTGCTGGTGATCATCCTGATCGGAATCATCGCGGCAGCGAGAATGGGCCGCTGACCGCTGCGGCTAGAGGCGCCGCACTTCCTGGACTTCTAGGTCGGTGAGCTTCCACTCTTCTTTGACGGGGGTGATGGTGATGCGGGCGTTGTAGATGTTGACGCGGGGATGGCTGTGGCCCCAGTGGCCGACGATGCCGCGGGCCATCCAGTTGCAATCTGCGATGAAGCCTTCGCCTTTGGGATTGGGGGAGACTTTGTCCACGGTGGCGGAGAATTCGGCGATGGTGACACGGGTGCCTTCGCGGCCGTCCAGCGTGAGGGCCTGGATGGTTTCGAGGTAGAGCTTGCGCAGGAGTTCGCCATCGACGCTGCGGGCGAGGACGTCATAGACGTCCGACTGCTCATGATGGTCGAAGGCGCGGTAAACATTGCGCAAGAGCGGGGAGACGATCTTCTGGGCATCGGCAACCTGGGTGATGACAGGAGTGCCGGCACCAGATTTAAAGGGCACCACGAGCAACTGGCTCATGAGCACAGCGCCGAGGAGCCAGACGGCGACATAGGGCATGCTGCCGCCGGGAAGCTTGTGATTCTTGAGCTTTAGATAGGTATAGAAAACAAGGCCGCCAAGCAGCCACACGATGCCGCCCACAGGCAGACGCCAGGGCTGCTGCGCCTCAATCTGCGGCACGGCGACCAACGGCGCTGGGCGCGGCATGCGGCCTTGATTGCGCCAGCGGTAGTTTTTGGCTGCGGAGTGGATTTCGCCGCTCTCGCTCAAGGGTCCGAAGAAGACGCGGACGGGGAGCTTGGTGGTGCCTTTGATCCAGCCGTTCCAGGTGACGTTGATTTCATCCGGGCCGGGCGGGGTGGCGAACTCCCACATAAAACCGACCATGGCCTGATTGAGGGCGACGTCTTCGCCTTCTGGCAGAGGCAGGGTGCTGCCGGGCAAACCTTTGATGACGGCGATGAGGGGCTGCGGCACGGGGAGCGGCTGGCTGCCGGTGCTCATAGTGCACCAGTCGGCGGCAAAGGAGGCGGCTTTGTCAGTGATCTGCTTTTGTTGTTCTGGGGTGAGGGATTGCGGCACGGGAGCCTCCGGGGTGAGCCATGCGATGACGGTGGCTGCATCAAAAAGAACTTCGAAGCGCGTCTGGTAGGGCTCAACGTAGAGATAGGCCTGGGCGATGGGCCCGGTGATGGTGAGCGAACTGGTGGTGGGCAGTGGCGGTGGCGCGGCCGGGGTGGGAGCAGCGGGCGGTGCGGCAGGTGCGGCCGGCACTGCTGCCGGTGGGGACATCGTGGGAGATGCCGAGATCGCTGAGGGAGCAGAGATTGTGGGAGGTGCTGAGATCGCTGAGGGAGCGGTGATCGTGGGAGGTGCGAGGCTTGCTGGCGGAGCGGCGAACGAAGGAACCACTGGCGCAGGGGAGACGCCAGGAGCCGTGAGCGGAGGATCCTGTCTGGGCAACGTGGGTGCTCCAGGCCCGAGCGATGGCAGGGTCTCCAAGGGAGAGAGCGGGCCGATCTTGATGGTGTCCTGCGCGTGCGTTCCTGCCGGAGCAACGGACCCCAGGGCCAGGATGACCGTGAGGATGGCGCTGCACCGGGAGGATGACAGGAAATGTTTCTGCATGCAGTGAGTTGGAAAATAGAGAGAGCGCAAACGCTGAATCAAAGCGCCCAGGGCTTGCGCCATTCTTTGCTGAGGAGCTTGGAGGCGGCGGCGTTGTCGGCGATGGTTTCGGTCTTTGGATCCCACTTCAAGCCGGTGCTGCCGCTGCGCAGGGCCACATTGGCCAGATGTGCGATGGTGATGCTGCGGTGCGAGACTTCGACGGGGGTGGCGGTGGGTTTGCCGTCGTAGATGCAGGAGAGGAAGTTGTCGGTGTGGTCCTTGCTTTCGTAGAGATGAATTTCTTCAGGCCGGGTTTTTTCGCGCAGGATTTCGGGGCTGCTGGCGGTGATCTTGCCGCGGTTGACGTAGATCCATTTGCCGTCTTCACCTTCAAACATAACGCCGACGTGGTCGAAGGGCTTCTTGGCATTTGGCGTGGCGAGCGCGGCCTCGACTTCAGGCATGAGCTTGTGCGTGGGGCTGGCGACGTGCATGACGAGGCCGTTTTCATAGACGCACTCGAAGGAGAACTCGGAGGCGGTGTTGTAGAGCGCGCTCTTGTCCATGGTGCCGCTGACGTTGCGCAGCTCGACGGGGCCGCTGAGCTGGGTGCCCATGCCCCACTGGGCGATGTCGATGTGATGCGCGCCGAAGTCGGTGATCATGCCGCCGGAGAAGTTGAAGTTGTGACGCCAGTTGAGCGGGAGCAAGGCGGCGCGGTAGTCCATGTGTTCGGCAGGGCCGAGCCACATTTCATAGTCGAAATCGGGGGGAAGCGGCGCGGGATTGATCTGGTCTGCCATGCCATTCCAGTTGGAGTGGCCGCCGGGCAGGCCGACGCGGACGTGCTTGAGTTTGCCGATGCGGCCATTCTGCGTCATCTCGCAGGCGAGACGGAAGTACTGGTCGCTGCGCTGCTGGCTGCCGGTCTGCCAGGTGACGCCGGCCTTGGCGACTTCATCGCTCATGCGGCGGCCTTCGGCGACGTTGAGCGCGAGGGGCTTCTGACCGTAGATGTGCTTGCCTTTGCGGGCGGCATAGATGGCGAGGTAGGCGTGCCAGTGATCGGGGGTGGAGACCTGCACGGCATCGAGGTCTTCCTTCTCCATCATTTCACGGAAGTCTGCATAGGCGGCGCAGGCTTTCACGGGCTTGTTGGCGGACTGGGAGTAATGAGCATCGATGATTTTCCTGCCTGCTTCACGGCCGCCGGTTTCTTTGCCGTCATAGCCGTAGTGGCCGTATTCCTTCATGGGATCGGCGACGGCGATGACCTGGCATTTGTCGTTGTTGAGGAAGGAGGGTGTCCAGTCACCTGCGATGGTGCCCCAGCCGATGGCGCCGACGGTGATGCGCTCCGAGGGTGCGGGGCGTCCGCCTTTGCCCAAAGCCGTGGCGGGAATGATGGTGGGGAAGCCGAGGGCCGTGGCGCTGGCAGTGAGGAAACGGCGGCGAGTAAAGCTGGAAGAAGCAGGAGTCATGCGAGCCAACTTAGCGGATGCACCCGCCGAGGCGAGAAAGAAATCACAAAGAAGAAGTCTGCCGCAAGCAAAAGTGGACATGATGCGCGTGCTTGTAGCATGATGCCTAAAATGAATCATTCGAAGGCACTGCTGAAACGCTTCCTGCCCCCGCTCTGTGCGCTGCTGCTGCTCACGGCGTCCTTTTTCCCTTATCAAGGGAGCAAGAGCCGGCTGCGCGTGGTGCCTGGAGTGTGGCCGGCAGCCGAGGCTCTGCTGATGGCAAGCGATCAGCAGATGCTGCCGCCGGAGCGCTTTCAACTCATCGAGATCCCCTGGGCATCCGCTGTGGTGCGGGCCTTCGGCAGCGGCGCCGCTGATGTGGCAGTGGTCACCCTGGACAGCGTGCTGCGGATGCGGGAGGCAGGGCAGAAACTTCGTGTTCTCAAGGTGCTGAGCCAGTCCGCAGGGGCGGATGCGATGGTGGCGCCACAGGCAATCCAACGGCTGCAGGATTTGAAAGGAAAACGGGTGGGGGTTGAACGCAGTGCCGGCTCCTACTTCCTGGCCAATGCGCTGGAGAGCGCCGGAATGACGATGGCCGAGATCGAGGCGGTGCCGTTGTTCCAATCGGAGATGGAACTGGCGATGCAGGCAGGGGAGGTGGAGGCTGTCGTGGCCACTGACCCCTGGCTGACAAAGCTGGAAAAAAATGGCGGACACAAGCTGTATGACTCCAGCCATCTGAAGGTACCTATCATGTATCTGCTGGTGGCCTCCGAACGGGCATGCACTTCCTCCCGCCCGGAACTGGTGTCTCTGCTAAGGATGGAGGCAGCCATGGCTGAAAAGATGTGGTCAGGAAAACCTTTTCCCGGAATGGAGGCTGTCCTGCGACGTGAAAATCTGAGCGCTGAGGAGCTGGCGGCATGCCTGCAGCGGCTGCATGCGCTGAACAAAACTGAAAGTGCTGAAATGCTGAAAAAACTTCCCGCTCTGGCACTTCAGATGGAAGACCTGATGATCCGCAACGGCATCATCAAGACCAAGCTCAAGCTCAAGGCCGAGGAGTGGATCGATGACAGCATCATGAAGGAGGCGTTCCGGTGAACTTGTTTCAATCGATCCAAAGTCGCATCACTTTGACGGTGCTGTTGTTTGGCCTGACAGTGATTCTATTCAACAACTGGAGGACTCAGCAATGGCTGAGAGACCGCCGGATTGAACGCCTGGAACAGGAGGCCATTGACACCGGCAGCCGTCTGGCCGGTGTGCTGCAGCATCTTTCCCGCAAGCAGCAGGAACGTGCCGCCGAACTGGAGATGGCCTATGTCTCACTTTCTTCCGACGTGGATCTGGGACTGGTGGCGAACAAGGAGGGCCTCGTCAGCAGCGCCACCCGCATGCAATGGAACCGCATGAACGTCCTGCAAACGCCGCTGGCAGAGGAGTGGCGGAGGCACGCTGCAGTGCTTGAGACCATGGAGCCTGCCTTTGAGTGGGACGCTGGGAAGAACAGCCTGATCGTGATGGTTCCTTTCTTTGAAACGTATGAAACGTCCAGTCGTGCGGCGGTGCTGATCCGCTACGATGCGACACTGGCGCTCGTCCAGGTCAATGAGGACGCGTGGCATGAATCTCTGCGACAGGCGGGCGTGCTGCTGGCCTCATGCCTGCTGCTGTGGTTTGCGCTGGATGAACTGGTCACGCGAAGAGTGCGCAGCGTGGTGGAGATCCTGCGTGCCGCAGGCTCCAAAGAGGGCCGCCCGATGGTCCTGGAGGGGAAGGATGAGCTGTCCATGATCTCCCAGGAGTTTGCCAAAACGATAACCCAGCTGAGAGCGGCGGAAAACATGGTGCTGGAAGCCGCAGAACAGGAGCGCAGGAAGATAGGCAGGGACATGCATGACGACCTCTGTCAAAGGCTCTCGGCGATCAAAATGAAAGCGGAGGTGGTGCAGGGAATGATCCATGAAAGCGATGCCAATATCGCCAGCC
>NCCR01000208.1 GCA_002279765.1 Verrucomicrobia bacterium 12-59-8
CCCACTCATCTGCCTGCTGGCTTTCTTCGTCTCTGTCTTCGCTGCTGGTGAGGATACTCCCCTGCCCGCGAAGGACAAATTTCATCTCTTCCTGCTCGTCGGGCAGTCAAACATGGCGGGTCGTGGTGTGGTGGAGGCACAGGATCTGGTGGTCAATCCCCGTGTGCTCATGCTCAGCAAAGAGGGCCAGTGGGTGCCGGCTGTGGATCCAATGCACTTCGACAAACCAGCTGCGGGTGTGGGCTTGAGCAAGACGTTTGGTCAGATCATCGCGGAGGCGAATCCTGGAGTGACCATTGGTTTGGTTCCCTGCGCGGTGGGTGGCTCGCCCATCGACGCGTGGAAGCCGGGCGTGTTTTATCCGCCAACGAAGAGCCACCCGTGGGATGACATGGTGAAACGTGTCGAAGCCGCGCTCCCGGTGGGCACGCTCAAAGGCATTCTCTGGCATCAGGGCGAGAGCGATTCAACAGCGGAGCTTGCTCCGGCCTATGCGGCCAAGCTCCATGATCTGATCAAACGCCTGCGTGAACTGGTGAAAACGCCGGATGCACCTTTGATCGCCGGACAGATGGGCATTTTCGATGGCGCGCCTTGGTCGCCCGCGAAAAAAGTGGTCGATCAGGCGCACCGAGATCTGCCGAAGGAGGTGCCGCACACGGCCTACGTGACGGCGGCAGGCCTGAACCACAAGGGTGACAAGATACACTTTGATTCGGCGGCATATCGTGAACTGGGCAAACGGTATGCGACGGCCTTTTTGCAGATGACGAAGTGATGTGTACGGACGGGTGCGCATGGCGGCGCAGAAGATGGGAGATCACAAAAGGCGACGAATTGGGCATAAAAAGCACCGTCTCCAAGGCCGTATTCTCACGCACCATGATGCGCTTCACCCTCCCGCTATCCGTCCTGCTGCTTACCACCTCGATTCACGCTGAATTCAAAGCGGGGGCCGCAGTCGTGGACATCACGCCGCCGAAACTGCCGGTGCTGGTGAATGGCGGGATGCTGAGCCGCTACGTGGACAAGATCAACACCCGCGTGCATGCGCGCGCCATCGTGGCGACGGATGGCAAGACGGAGATCGCCATCGTGGTGGCGGACAGTTGCATGATGAGCCGCGAGGTGCTGGATGATGCGAAGAAGATGGCCGCAGCCAAGACGGGCATTCCGGCAGATCGCATGCTGATTTCCGCCACGCATGCGCATTCTGCACCCGCGTCGATGGGCTGCCTGGGCACCGATCCTGATCCGAGCTATGTGCCGTTCCTGAAGGAGAAACTCGTCGAAGCCATTACTACAGCGCAGGCGGCCATGGTTCCCGCGCGCGTTGGTTTTGCTAAAGCGGATGCGGCTAAGTTCACGGCGCTGCGGCAGTGGATTCGCCGACCGGACCGTCTCGCGGAAGACCCGTTTGGTAACAAGTCGGTGCGGGCCAACATGCATGCGGGAAGCAATTGGGATAATGTGACCGGCGAGTCAGGCCCGGAAGATCCTGACCTTTCGCTGATTTCGATTCAAACGAAGGACGGCAAGCCGCTGGCGGTGCTGGCGAATTTCTCGATGCACTACTTTGGCGACAAGGACATCGGTGCGGACTATTTTGGTTTGTTTTCGGATGGACTGAAGCAGCGGATCGATCCGCAGGGGAAGATGGTGGGCATGATGTCGCATGGCTGCAGCGGGGACATCTATCGCGTGGATTATACGATCCCGGAGAAGGACAGGCCCAAGCCGACCATGGATGAGTATGCAAACGGGCTGCTGGACATCGCGATGAAGGCCTATGCGGGCATCAAGTATGACGACAAGCCCTCCATTGCGATGACGGAGACGCGCATGATCATGAAATACCGCACGCCGGACAAGCAGCGTCTGGAATGGGCGCAGCGGGTGATGGCGGAGGTGGGGGACCGGCTGGCGAAGACCCCCACGGAAGTCTATGCTCGGGAGCAGATTCTTTTGAATGAGCGGCAGCAGACGGAGATCGTGGTGCAGGCGCTGCGACTCGGAGACATCGGCATCGCCACGACACCGAACGAAACGTACGCCATCACCGGCTTGAAGATCAAAGCGGCGAGTCCCCTACCCCACACGATGGTGATCGAACTCGCGAACGGTGGCGATGGCTACATCCCGCCGCCGGAGATGCATGCGTGGGGTGGCTACAACACCTGGGCGGCACGCTCCGCCGGGCTGGAAGTGAATGCGGAGCCGAAGATTGCCGGAGCAGCAATCGCAGCGCTGGAACGGGTCGCTGGCAAGCCGCGCCGCGAATGGAAGCTCAGCAATGGCACCGCTGCCAAGGCGGTGCTGGCGATGAAACCGGCGGCGTACTGGAGACTGAATGAGTTCACCGGGCCGGTGGCGGCGGATGCGAGTGCTCACGGCAAGGACGCGGTGTATGAGCGTGATGTGGCGTACTATCTTGCAGGGCCCAAGACTGCTAATTTCTGTGCCAACGAGGTGAATCGCGCCCCGCATCTGGTCGGTGCGCGAATCCGGTCACGTTTTCCTGGGTTGGGGAACCAATACTCCATCTCCTTATGGTTTTGGAATGGCATGCCAAATGACGGGCGTGAGACGAGCGGCTGGCTGTTTTCCCGTGGCGAGGACCATGGGCTCGGCGTGTTCAGTGACCACCTCGGCATCGGCGGCAAAAGTGGCAACACTGGCAAGCTGATATTCTTTAGCGGCACGAACGACAAAAGTCTAATCGCTGGCAAGACTGAAATCCCGCGCTGGCAGTGGCAGCATCTGGTGCTCGTCCGTGACAAGAACAAGGTGCGTGCCTACCTCAATGGCGCGCTGGAGTTTGAGACTGAGAGTCTCATTGATCCGCGCCTGGCACCTGACGAGAGTTTCTTCGGCGGCCGCAGCGACAACGACTCCAACTGGGAAGGGCGGATGGATGAGATCGCGGTGTTTGAACGGGCGCTGAATGCGGAAGAAATCGCCACAATTGAGGTCAAATAAGGCCATCAGCGCTGTTCATTCACATAGCCTGATGCGCCGAACTGTCTCTTGCATCTTCGACTACGCTGGCTAACAGCAGCATTCCCTGATGCAAACAGGGTTTCGGGATTGTCCCGAAGACACCTCATGTCAGAACACAAAAACTCAAACAGTTGGACCCTGGCCCTTGTCGCTTTGGGTGTGGTATTCGGGGACATCGGCACAAGTCCGCTCTATGCGCTGCGTGAGTGCCTCACCCATGCGGGGTACCTTCCGGGCCGTGATGGAGTGGACATGATCTACGGACCGATCTCGCTGATGTTTTGGTCGCTCACGCTGATGGTTTCGGTCAAATACCTTGGCCTCCTCAGTCAGGCCACGGCCCAAGGTGAAGGCGGGATGTTTGCCCTGCTATCACTGCTGCGTTCCAAAAAAGAAGCCCTCAGCCCCAAGGCCAGCGCGTTTGTCGTGCTCGTCGTGCTGTTCGGTGCGGCGCTGCTGTACGGGGATGGCATGATCACACCGGCCATCTCGGTGCTCTCCGCCGTGGAGGGCATGAAGCAGATCAGTGCCGAACTGCCGCAGCACGTCATCGTGTACATCTCCGTGGCCATCATCTTTGGCTTGTTCATGGTGCAGAAGCACGGCACGGCCAGGATTGGCGTCGCCTTCGGTCCGATCATGATCCTGTGGTTTAGCGCACTGGCCAGCCTGGGCTTGTACCGCTACATTGAGCATCCAGAAGTCATCGTGGCGCTGTCTCCGCACTGGGGCATTTATTACCTGATGCACCATGGCTACCACGGCATCGTCATCATGGGCATGGTGCTGCTGGCGGTCACGGGGTGTGAAGCGCTTTATGCCGACATCGGCCACTTCGGAGCGAAGCCGCTGAAACGCGCCTGGTTCATCCTCGTCTATCCCGCGCTCATATTGAACTACCTCGGTCAAGGGGCACTGGTCATCAGTGATCCGGCAGCGCTGGAGCACCCGTTTTTCAAACTGGTGCCGCAGCCCCTGCTGGTGCCCATGATCATCCTGGCAACGGCGGCCACCATCATCGCCTCGCAGGCCATGATCACGGGTGTTTACTCGCTGACGCAGCAGGCGGTGCAGCTCGGCTATCTGCCGCGTCTGAAGATCATCCACACCAATCCCGATGTGCGCGGCCAGATCTACATGCCGCAGGTGAACTTTCTTCTCATGGTCGCATGCATCGCGCTGGTGATCGGCTTTGAGACCTCCAGCAATCTCGCTTCTGCGTACGGTCTCTCGGTGTCGATGGAGATGTTTCTCACCAGCATCTTGTTCTTCTTTGTGGCCCGCCGCATCTGGGACTGGTCGTTTTGGAAAGCCTTCCTGCCGGTGCTGGTCTTCACCATCATTGAGCTGGGCTACGTCTCTGGCAGTTTGATCAAATTCATGCAGGGCGCGTGGTTCCCGCTGGCGGTCGCGGCATGCATCTGGGTCATCATGAAAACCTGGACCGATGGCCGCGCCATCTTGTTTCAGGCCATGCAGCGGGGGCGCCTGCCCGTGGTACATCTGATCGATGAAATCAAAAAGGATCGCATCATTCGCGTGCCTGGAACCGCCGTCTTCATGTCCGCCAGCGCCGACGGTCTGCCGCTCGCGCTGCTGCATCATCTGAAGCACAACAAGGCGCTGCATAAGCAGGTGGTGCTGCTCAGTGTGAAGTTCGCGGATGCACCCTATGTCTGCGAAGAGTCGCGCCACGAGATCAGCGAGTACTACGAGGAGTTTTACCGCGTCGTCCTGCGCTACGGCTTCTCCGAGCCGCCAGATGTGTTCAATGATCTCTGCAAGGCGATGAGTGAGAAGACCAAGGTGAAACGCAACGGCATCACCTTCTACCAGAGCCGCGAAGTGCTGCTGACCAACGGCCCAGGCAAAATGGCCGCCTGGCGGAAAAAGCTGTTCGTCATGCTGTCACGCCTCTCCCGCCCTGCCACCGGTTACTTTGATCTCCCGCCACGTCAGGTCATTGAACTGGGGATTCAACTGGAGGTTTAGACGCGCTGGCAGCGCAGATCTCTGAATCATCGATTTCGACCTATGCCATCCCCACGCCTTCTCATCGCCACGCTCTGCTTGCTGACAGGAGCCAGCACTTTTGCCCAGACTCCCACTCTGGCCAACGTGGCCTACGGGAAGCACGAAAAGCAGGTGCTCGATTTCTACCAGGCGAAGGCTGAAGGAGCGACGCCGTTGCTATTCTGCGTCCATGGCGGCGGCTGGATGAATGGCGATAAGGCGAATCCCGATTTCCTGGCCCAATGCCTCGAAAACGGCATCTCCGTGGTCTCGATCAACTACCGCTTCATTGTGGACGCGCAGGCTGAAGGGATCACCCCTCCCGTGAAGGCCTGCCTCGATGATTCAGCGCGTGCCTTGCAGTTTGTCCGCAGCAAGGCCGCCGAGTGGCGCATCGACAAAGACCGCATCGGCGGCTGCGGCGGTTCAGCCGGGGGCTGCACGGTGCTGTGGCTCGCGTTTAGCCCCAACATGGCGGACGCGAAGAGCGCGGATCCCATTTCTCACGAATCGACCCGGCTGCGCTGTGTACTGGCCTTTGTGCCGCAGACTTCACTGGACCCCAAGCAGATGCAGGCGTGGATTCCGAACAACGAATACGGCAACCATGCCTTTGGCCTCGGCAGCATGCAGGAGTTCCTCGCCAAACGGGACAGCCTCATGCCATGGATCGAGCGCTTCTCGCCCTACGCCCTCGCCAGCGCGGATGACCCGCCTGTGCTGCTCTTCTACGACAACCCGCCAAACCTGGGCCAGCCCTACAAGGACCCGCCGCACTCCGGGAACTATGGGGCGGGCATTGCCGAGAAACTGAAGGCCTTCGGCATCGAGCACGAGATCAACTACAACAATGACTACGAGCACATGAAGTACCCGAATCTGTTCGGGTTTTTGAAGGAGAAGTTGGGGCACTACTGAATCAAGGCCTCTAGATCGCTTTCGGTGAGGCCTTCCATCATGGGGGCTTGGTCGTTGAGTGCGGCTTCGACGAGGCCGCGTTTTTGGGCCTGAAGTTTGAGGATGCGTTCTTCGACGGTGCCGCGGATGGCGAGGCGGTAGGCGTTGACGACTTTCTGCTGGCCGATGCGGTGGGCGCGGTCGATGGCCTGGGATTCCACGGCGGGATTCCACCAGGGGTCGGCGAGGATGACGTTGTCGGCGGCGGTGAGATTGAGGCCGTAGCCGCCGGCTTTGAGGCTGATGAGAAAGATGCGGCAGTTCGGGTCATTCTGGAAGCGGGCCACCTGCGCGGAGCGGTCCTGGCTGCTGCCGTCGAGGTAGGCGTGGTCGAGTTTTTCGGCCTTCAGGTGGTCGCGTATGAGGTGCAAGAATTTCACGAACTGGCTGAAGACGAGGAGCTTGCCGCCGGACTCCATGACGGATTCGATCTGGCCGAGAAGGGCGGGCCATTTGCCGGAGAGGTCGTCCTGACCGAGACCTTTGAGGGCGTCGGGCTGGACGCCGGTGAGGCGGAGGTCGCAGCAGACCTGGCGGAGGCGCAGGAGCACGGTGAACATGGTCATCTTGGCACCGTTCTGGCCGGAGCGGCGGCGGGCGGCTTTGATCTCCTCGCGGCCCTCTTCGAGAATCTTGCGGTAGAACTCGCTCTGCGCGGCGCTGGGGGTACACCACAGCACCTGCTCGATCTTCTCGGGCAGGTCCTTGAGCACCTGGCGTTTGGTGCGGCGGAGGAAGTAGGGCAGCGTGAGTTTCTGCAGGCGCTGGGCGGCGTCGCGGCCTGCGGGGAGGTCCAGGCCGGACTGGATGGGGCTTTCGAAGCGCTCCTTGAAGGAACTTTGATTCCCCAAATACCCCGGTAGGGCGAAGTGGAAGATGGACCACAAATCGCGGACGCCGTTTTCCAAGGGTGTGCCGGTGAGAGCGATCCGGCCGCTGCAATTGAGGCTGCGGAGGGTCTTGGCGGCGTCGGTATCGGGGTTGCGGATGAAGCTGGCTTCATCCAAAAGAATCAAACCAAAGCGGATCGTTTGGTAATGTTTAATATCTCTGATGATCAATTGATAAGATGTCAATATCACGTCAAAAGCGGGGATCGTGCTGAGCGCTTTTTCACGGCCTGCGCCCTGAATTTGGAGCACCTTCAGGGTGGGGGCGAAGCGCTCGAACTCCGCCTGCCAGTTGCCGAGGAGGGACTTGGGGCAGACGACGATCATCGGGCCGCAATGGTCGCCTTTGCGCTGCTTGAGGAAGAGGGCCACGGCGATGCTCTGGACGGTTTTGCCCAGGCCCATTTCATCGGCCAGAATGCCGCCGCGACCGCGCAGGATGCGGGAGGTCATCCAGCAGACGCCTTCCATCTGGTAAGGGCGGAGCATGCCAGCGAGATCGCCGATCTCGGCCTGCACTTCGCTACTTGTAACGCTAATCTCGTTAGCGGCACCTGCGGCTTCATCGCCAAAGTAGGCGGCATGGGCTCCGTGGACGCGGGCACCTTCGGGGGTGAG
>NCCR01000029.1:0-4109 GCA_002279765.1 Verrucomicrobia bacterium 12-59-8
TGCCCCGGCGACTGCTGCACTTCACGCTTCAAGGCAGTCACGTAATGCCGGTCATCGGCCTTGGGATGTGTTTTGAGGCGCTCGATCAACCGGGTGGTGTCTGCGGGCGTTAAGGAAGGCAGGCTGCTCAAGTACTCCAGGGTTTGCAGACCGATCGCATCATCCTCGGAGGCGAGCTTCCAAAGCGACTCCATGCCCAGTCCAATTTCGGACGGATTGCCAGAGGACAGCTGCACTTTGGCGAACCGCAGCGTGCTCTCCTTGTCATCTGGATGCTTCTCATGGTAGATGCGCAGCACATTGAGCAGCGGTTTGTTTTGTTCACGCTGCCCCCAGATTTCCTCGGCCAGTTTCATCAGCGCCTCACTGGGCTGCGACACCCTCATCAGTTGTTCCAGCGCCAGGGATGCCTCCTTGGGCTTTCCCAGGCTGATGAGGCAGCGCACATGCAACTGCTCGTCGGCAGGCGTGAGGGCGTCGAGATGCTTCAGCTTGTCATAGAAATACAGCGCCGTGTCACGCTTCATCAGCGTGAAATACTCAAAGTTCAGCCGGATGGCACCCTCGTTCTCTGGCGCAATGGAATAAGCCTCCTGGGCGGTCTTCACCGAATTCACAATCAGGCCGTTCTCCGCCATGCGTCGTGACTCCTTGACCATGCTGTTGGCACGCATATTCTTGTAGGAGTTTCTCAACGGCCGCGCAAAGACGACGCCAAGAACGAGCAGCGAGGTGCAGAGGCTGATGATCACGAATGTGGCAACCCAGCGCGCCAGGGGGGACTGGCGGTCACGATGGGCCACCGTCGGGGGTACCAGCCATTCCCATGCGGCAATGAAGGGCCGCCATAAGATGAAGGGTTTCTTGGAGAGATCCTTGGTGGGATCAATGTTTTGGTTCCAAAGCATGAAGGGGGCGCGAAAGCGATATTGAATGTAGGTGTGCCGGATGCGCCGTCACGTTGAAATTTTCTCTGTCACCGGATTGTCAGATTCGGACCTTATCGCAGGGTGAAACCGCATGAAAATTCAGTTGAAAAGCCCGGTGGACCTCCTAAAGCACCCGTCCGCGATTGAACGTCCGGTAGGCGCGACCAACCAAAACCGCGCTGCCGTGGCGTTTAATCACCAACCAACCGCCCCAACGACGTTATGATCCAAGTTAAGAACCTCATCAAGGTGTTCGGCGCCAAAGTGGCTGTCGATGATGTCTCCTTCTCCGTGGAAAAAGGCGAAGTCCTTGGCTTCCTCGGGCCCAACGGTGCCGGCAAATCCACCACCATGCGCATGGTCACCGGCTACTTCCGCCCCACCAGTGGCAGCGTGCGGCTCTGTGGCATCGACATGCTCGAAGAGCCGGAGCTGGCCAAGCAGCGCCTGGGTTATCTGCCCGAAAACGCGCCGCTCTATTCTGACATGACCGTGGCCAGCTTCCTAGGCTTCTGCGCCGAGCTGCGCGGCATTCATGGTGCGCAGCGCACCAAGGCTATCGACCGCGTGCTCGACATGTGCTTCCTCGACAACGTACGCAACCAGAGCGTTGATACGTTGTCCAAAGGCTACCGCCACCGCACCTGTTTCGCGCAGAGTATCATTCATGATCCGGATGTGCTGATTCTCGACGAACCGACGGACGGACTGGATCCGAATCAGAAGCATGAAGTGCGCGGCATGATCAAGCGCATGGGCCAGGACAAGGCGATCATCTTTTCCACGCACATCCTGGAGGAGGTGGAGGCCGCTTGCTCGCGCGCCATCATCATCGACCGCGGCAAGGTGGTGGCCGACGGCACCCCTGAGAGCCTCAAGAAGCTGGTGCCAGGCGCCAACACGCTTGACGAGGTTTTCCGCAGCATCACGAAGTCCGAGACGGCCGTCAAAAAAGCCGCCTGAGTCCCTTTCTTCCTTTACCCAATCCCCAATCCAACCACCGCATGAGCAACCGAGATATCCAAAACACCCTGGCCGTCTTCAAACGGGAGTTCCTGGCCTACTTCAACTCTCCCGTCTTTTACGTCATTGTTGTCATCTTCCTGTTGGCAGCCAATGGCTTCACTTTCTTCTTCTCCCGCATCCTGGACTTTGATGACGTTTCTCTCTCCACGCGCTTCTTTGTCTGGCATCCGTGGATCTACACCGTGCTGGCGCCTGCCGTGGGCATGCGCCTGTGGTCGGAGGAGCACCGCCTGGGCACAATTGAGCTGCTCATGACGATGCCGGTCTCCCCCTGGCAGGCTATCTGTGGCAAGTTTCTCGCGGCCGCCGGAGTGTGGCTTATTGCCCTGGCGCTGACCATCCCGATCGTGTTCACCATGTCCTATCTCGGAGATCCCGACAGCGGACCCATCATCAGCGGCTATGTGGCGAGTTACCTCTATGCCATGGCCTGTTTGGCGGTGACCTCTGCCATCAGCGCCTTTACGCGCAGCCAGGTGGTATGCTTCATCCTCAGCGTCTGGTTCTGTCTGACGATCGCTCTCATTGGTGATCCCAGCCTGACTCAGACGGTGGTCAACGCCGTCCCGGCCGGCATGGAGGCGGTGGTGCGGTTCATCAGCTATTTCAGCTTTATGGATCACTTCTTTGAGATGACCAAGGGCATCTTCGTCCTGCGTGACGTGCTCTACTTTATCTCTGTCATCATTGTGGCGCTGCTGGTGACCGACATGGGGCTCCGTGCCAAACGCGCCTGATTGCACTGTCAAACCTTCCTCTCTCAACCAACCTTTCTGCCATCATGAGTGCTTCCAAGAAGACTGCCACCGCGGGCATCACCGCGCTGTTGATCATTGCTGTTATTGTCGCCGTCAACTTCCTCGTCGGCGGCGTGGGATTTGGCAATCTCCGCCTCGACCTCACTGAAGATGGTTTGTTCACCCTTTCCACGGGAACGAAGAACATTCTCAGTCACATCAACGCCGATGAACCGGTGACCATCAAATTCTACTCCACCAACGATGATCGCGTAATGCCGAACCTCCTCAAGCCGCATGCTCGCGCCATCGAGGATCTGCTGCTTGAGTATGAAAAACAAAGCCAGGGCAACGTGGCTCTGGAAGTCATCCATCCGAACCCAGACTCCGATGACGAGCAAAAAGCCAAGGATGATGAAATCCGCGGCATGACGGTCAATCAGGAAGGGGACCAGATCTATCTCGGCCTGACGGTCCAGTGCCTCGACCGCAAGGAAATCCTGCCATTCCTCAATCCGGAAGATGCCATGGCGTTCGAGTACGATGTGTCCCGTGCGATCGCCAAGGTCATCAAGCCCAGCAAGATCATCATCGGCGTCATGAGCGCCATGCCCATCAGTGGCACCCCCTCCATGCCCTTCCAGCAGCAGCGCGGTCCGGAAGCCTGGGCAGTGGTGCAGCAGCTCAAAGCTGACTACGAAGTGCGTGACCTGCCCATGACGAGCGACAAGATCGACGCCGACATCACCGTCCTCCTTGTGGTGCATCCGGCGGACATCACCAAATCTGCCGAGTTTGCCATCGACCAATATCTCCTTGGCGGCGGCAATGTCGTTGCCTTTGTGGATCCGCAGAGCCTGCTTGCCCAGGCCATGAGCAGCCAGCCGAACCCAATGACGGGCCAGCCGGGCAGCATGATCAATACATCCTCCGAGCTGCCCAATTTGTTCAAATCCTGGGGTGTCAGCTACCAAAAAGACATGGTGGTGGCGGACATGAATTATCGTGGGGTGCTGCAAAACCGCCCGATGCCCACAGCGCTGCAACTCCCGAACAAGGCCATCAACCAGGATGACCGCGTGACTTCCGGGCTGCAGTCCTTAACCCTCATGAATGCCGGTGCCTTTGGCATCGACCGCAAGGAAGGACTGAATGTGGTCACGCTCGCCACCAGTTCGGAGGCTTCGGAGATGATCGACACTGCTGCGGCTGAAAAACTGCGCCGTGAGCCCCTGGTGAATTTCATCCCCAGTGGCAGAAAGCAGGTTCTCGGGGTGCGCATCTCCGGCAAATTCAAGACGGCCTTCCCGGATGGGAAGCCTGAGGCGCCTGCCGCACCCAAAGAAACCGGCGGTGCCGAACAGGACGCCTCTGCGCCAGCAGCAGCCGGAGCTGCCACTCCAGCGGCACCCAAGAC
>NCCR01000029.1:4157-35684 GCA_002279765.1 Verrucomicrobia bacterium 12-59-8
AGAAGAAAAAAGACGATTCGCTCAAGGAGTCCAAGGACAGCGAGCGCAATGTCATCCTCTTCTCGGACGCTGACATGCTCTATGACGCCTTCTGTCTGCGTCAGGGAGATCTCGGCGTGGGACTCATCACCAATGGTGGCAACCTGCCCATGGTGCTCAATGCCGTGGAGATGCTCGTCGGTGGCGGGGACCTCATCCAGGTGCGCAACCGCAAGGCTCCTGTGCGCCCCTTCACCAAGCTGAAGGAGATGCGTGAAGTCGTGGAGGAAAAATATCGTCCACAGCTGGTCAAGCTGGAGAAGGAACGCCAGGATCTGTCAGAGAAGCTCAGCAAGGCCCGTCCGCAGATCGATTTGAAGAAGGGCGCGCTGATCGTGGATCAGGGCACGATGAACAACATCAAGGAGATGGAGAAAAACTCGAAAAACATCGACAAGCAGGTGCGGGACATCCGCAAGGAGGTCAACAAAGAGGTGGAGTTTAGCAAGACCCTGATCAAGACCCTCAATGTCGTTGTGGTCCCGCTTCTGGTGGGCCTTATGGGCATCCTTTTTGCCATGCAACGTCGTGTCCGTACGGCGGCGGCATGATTCTCACCTAACACCCATTACCGCACCCTGTTCCTTTCCGAAACGCCATGAAGAAGATCATCATCCTTTTGGTTGTACTCGCCGCTATTATCGGCACCGCCTATTTTCAGGCCAGCAAGCGCAGCTCGCGCCTCAATCGTTCGGTCACCAGCGTCAAGCAGCGGGAAATGCTGTTCCCTGACTTTGACATCAACGGCATCAAAAAAATCCGCATCAAGGAGGACAAGGAAGAGAGCACCCTCACTGTCCAGAATGACTCCTGGGTAGTCGCGGAACGCGGGGGCTATCCTGCGGAGAAGGAAAAGCTCCAGACCGCGCTGCTGAGCCTCCAATATGAAAAAATCAAGGGCGGCCGCCACATTGGCAAGGACTCCTGGGGCAAGGTCGGGGTGAACTCCCCCGGCAATGCCACCACCACTGGTGCTGGCACGCTGGTGGAGATGTTTGACGACAAAGGCACGCTCAAAAACTCCCTTGTACTGGGCGGTCAGGTGACCAGCTCCGGCGGGTCCAACAACGACCAGATGCAAATGTTTGGCGGCCCCAAGGGCAACCGTTTCGTTCGCATCGTGGGTGAGGACACCATCTGGGAGATTGCTGATCAACTGCCCGATCTGGTGACCAAGCCTGACGCCTGGCTGGCGAAAGGCTTTTTTGATGTGCAGAAGCTCAAGTCGGTGGAAATCACCGCTGCAAAACCGGAGGAATCCTGGAAGGCCGCGCGCACTGAAGAAGCGGGAGATTTCCTGCTCGAAGGTGCCATGCCCGGTGAAAAAATCGACGCTGGCAAGGTGTCGCTCGGCACGCTGCTCTCGTCCCCCACCTTCAATGACGTGCTGGGTAAAGACCAGGCTGCCGCCCTCATGAAAGACGCGGTGAAGGCAAAGCTCGTCACTTTCGACGGCTTCACCTACAATGTTCAGGCCGTGAAGCAGTCCGGGCAGGGTAGCGGTGACAAATATTACCTCACCGTCAGTGTCAGCGCCGACCTTCCCAAGGAGCGCGCCGCCGTGAAAGATGAGAAGCCCGAAGACAAAAAGACAAACGACGAAGCCTTTGCGGAAAATAAAAAGAAACTGGAAGAGAAGCTGGCCAACGAGAAGAAATTCGAGGGCTGGGTCTATGAGGTCACTGAATACACCGTCAGCAGCCTCTTGAAAAAGCGTGCTGAGATCCTTGCCGCTCCGGATAAGCTGGAAGCCCCTGCCGCAGGTGCCATTCCCACCCGGCCCGCAGGTCTGCCCGATGTCAAAAAGATGATCCCCGGTCTCGCTCCCTCGTCTGTTGTGACCCCTGCCATATCGGTGCCTCCCACACCGCTGCCCTCGGTGCCCAAGACCGAACTCAAGCCCTCTCCTGCTCCAGATGCCAATCCGATCACCGGTGAAAAACCGGCACCTGCAAAGCCAGCGGATGCTGCCAAGCCTGCTTCGGAACCCGCCAAGCCAGCGGCTGACTCCCCGAAGTGAGCTGAACCGGCAGCGTATTTCACCACGGAGTGATGCCATGCATCACTCCGTTTTTTTATGCCTGGTCCCCACTTTGCTCCTCCCACCGGGCCAGCAGCCACAAGACATCTGACAGGCGGTTGAGGAAGCGTACGAGTTCCACATTGGGCACCTCATCGGCAGTGCCATGCAGATCGATGACGCTGCGCTCGGCACGTCGGCAGGCCACGCGGGCGAGATCGGCATAGGCACCGCTCATGACACCGGCTTCGCCGGGCAGCGCCCAGCCTTGGAATTTTAGAGCACCGCCTGCTTCGAGTTTCGCGACCCAGTCATCTAGCCAGAGGACGTGAGTCGTTGAGATGCGCTCGGGGTGGGTTGCGGCATAGCGGGGCTCATCCCCGGGCGGTGTAGCCAGCTCGCCCATGAGTTCGATGAGCCACCGCTGTACTTGGGGAACGATTTGCTTGGTCTCCGCGCGTGCAGCGGCGATGCGCAGCGGGCCGAGTGCAGCGTTCAATTCATCCACGGCACCGAGGGCGTGGACACGAGGATGGGATTTGGCGAGACGGCAGCCAAACAGCAGGTCGGTCTGACCTTGGTCTCCTTTGCGGGTGGCGATGGACATGAGAGGGGAATGAGGAAATTTTTACTCGTCTGGGAAGGTGTTGGGCGGTGTTTCGCGCAGCGGGGTTGCAATGGCAGGAGCAGGGGGCGTGACTGTGGTCGTCGCTCCTTTACGACAGGCCCGTACCGTCCAGCCAAATAGCAGGGCCATCAGGAGTGTGGCAGCAAGGCGTGCGGAACGTGAGGAAAGCATGTGAGAATGCGCTGCTTCAGCCACCTTTGGTCTGGCGGCGGCGTTCCACTTCGCGGCTGGCATGTTCCAGGGTGCGCTGTTCGTCCGCTGTGAGGCTGTCCTTGCCGTAGAGGTTGATTTTATCAAGCAGCGGGTTCACCACCTCTTCCATCAAGGCCGCCACCGAGTCCAAGGGTCGTTTTGAGGCCAGCGGCACCGTGTCGATTTCGAGCTCAGTCGCCGGGCGTACGCGCGCACGTGCCATGGCTGGTTTGCGCAGCTGCTGATTGTGTGCCGGCTGCCACTGGCTGGCATACGTCAAGGGTCTGCCGCCATAGCCGAGGCTGCGTGCATAAAACCAGCCCATGGCGGCACCGCCAAGATGCGCGAAATAGGCGATCTTGAGCCCCTCGGGCAGGACATTGAACAACAAACCTGCCAGACCAAACACCAGCTGGATGATGAACAGTCCTTTGGCCAGCGTCCACAGCCGCAGTTGCACCGGAATGATGAAGTAGATGAACGCGGTGATTTTTTCCGTTGGCAGCACCACCGCCAGTGCCATGAGCAGGCCGAAATCCGACGCAGAGGCACCTATGAGAGATGTCGTGGTGTCACCCAGCACCACACCATTCACCGCCATCTCGGCTGCTGCGCCCGCAATGCCGGAGAGCAGGTAGATCAAAGCGAAATGGCGGCTGCCAAACAGTTGCTGCACCCCGCGTCCCGCAAACCACAGCATCATCATGTTCAATGCAAAATGTCCCAGGTTGCCATGCACAAACATGTAGGTAAACAGCGTCCAGACATTGCCATGCGCCAGTTCATCCAGGCTCACTCCGCCCAATGGCAGGAACGCTCCCGTCCGCAGATCTTGAACCGCGCCGGTTTCAAAGACGAACTGCATGACGAACACGGCAACGTTGATCCCAAAGATCACGTGGAATGCCGTGAAATCACGCACCATTCCGGCAACGGAATGTGGGGGAACTTCACGCATGTAATCGCGGTCATACAGAGACATGGGTTGAATGTGCCCGTCCGCGCGTCCAGTGCGAGGTTTTTTTCGCGTTGGCGATGACAAGCGGTCCCGGTGCGGCTACGCTGCCAACGCAGTATGAAATCGTCTTCTGAATCCCTGCTCGACGCCGTATCCCAAAGCGGTGCGCATGACGCCGCCGACCTGCTGGAGCAAGCCTCGGGCGAGGACGCGGCCCAGGTCCTCCAGCAGCTCAATCCCATCGTTGCCCAGCGTGTGATGGATGAGATGCAGGCCGAACCGCGGACTGCCGCCCTGACGTTTGTCCCACTGCAAAAGACCATGCAGTGGGCCCGCAACCGCGAACATCCCGAGGACAGTGTCGGCTGGCTGATGGAGGCCCCCGTGGCGGTGTTCCGGCCTGAGGCGACGGTGAGCGAAACCATTGAGGAGATACGCAGTCTCGCCAAGAAGGCCTTCATCACCTACGGCTATATCACGGACGAGGCGGGCCGGCTGCTGGGCCTGCTGGTGATGCGGGACCTTATGCTCGCCAAGCCGGACGACAAACTTGCGGATGTCATGCTGAAAGATCCGTTCAGGCTCGATCCCGCGATGGAGCTTACCGAGGCGATGAAGATGGTCGTGAACAAGCACTACCCCGTGTATCCTGTGTGCAGCAAAGACGGCATCCTGCTGGGCTTGGTGCGCGGGCAGACATTGTTTGAGGCGCGTGCCATCGAAATCAGCGCCCAGGTCGGATCGATGGTGGGGGTGGAAAAAGAAGAACGCCTCTCCACTCCGCTGCTGCGCAGCCTGCGTTATCGCCATCCATGGTTGCAGATCAATCTCGTCACCTGTTTCCTCGCTGCGGCGGTGGTGGGCTTCTACGAGGGCACGCTCGACCGGTTGGTGCTGCTCGCGGTCTTTCTGCCGGTGCTCTCGGGCCAGTCCGGCAACACGGGCTGTCAGGCGCTTGCCGTGGCACTGCGTGGCATGACGCTGGGGGATTTGAAACCGGGCGACGAACGCAGGCTGGTCATCAAGGAAGGCCTGCTCGGCTTGTTCAACGGCATGCTGGTCGGCGTTTCCGCCGGGGCTGGCATGTGGATCTATGCGCACATGAACCACCACTCCAGCGCCCTCATGCTTGCCTGCGTGGTGTGGATCGCGATGACTTTCAGTTGTGTGATCAGCGGCCTGAGCGGCGCTTTGATTCCGCTGCTGCTGAGAAAAATCGGTGCCGATCCGGCCACCGCATCGAGCATTTTTCTCACCACTGCCACGGATGTGATCAGTATCGGCAGCTTTCTCGGACTGGCGACATGGTTGGTGCCATGATCGTATGGGGCAGGGAAGAGTGGCGGCAGCGCATGGACGAACATGCAGCGCGCGTCGCTGTACATGCGGACGCCTTCGTGGACCGCCGCAGTCGTGATGCGAAACATCCGGTGCATGATTTTCTCTTCACCTATTACAGTTTTGCGCCGGCGAAGCTCAAGCAGTGGGTGCCGCCATACGGGGTGAGTTTGCAAGTCACTCAGTCGGATTTCGCCGACTGTCCATGGTGGCACGGCGAACGGTTCATTTATGAAAAGGGTCTGTTGCATCTCGACGCGCGGCGCTTCATGCAGCGCGAGCGCGAATTCGCCTCCTGGGTGGCCATGCTTTGCACGCGCATCCTCGGCAGGGCAGGGCGCTTTACCTGCTATGGACTGCATGAGTGGGCCATGGTGTACCGCCAGTCGGCACAGCAGGTGAGGCATCAGGGGTATGAACTTCGTCTGCCGCCCCACGAGCTTGCCGCCTTCGTGGAGTCTCTTCCTGTGTGCTGCTCGCACTACGATGCCTTTCGTTTTTTTACACCGGACGCACGGCCTTTGAATGTGCTGCAACCCACGCTCGACTCACGTCCTGATCTCGAGCAGGCCGCCTGCCTGCATGCAAACATGGATTTGTACAAGTGGTCCTCCAAGCTCTGGCCCTGGACCGGTTCCGACTTGATCGGTGCGTGCTTTGAACTGGCGCTCATGGGCCGTGATCTCGACATGCGTGCGAGTCCGTATGACCTGAGCTCTCTTGGCTATGAACCGGTGAAAATCGAAACAGTGGAAGGTCGCGCCAGATATGAACGTGAGCAGCGTGAGCTGGCGGTGACGGCTGCGGGGCTGCGCAGGAGGCTGCTCGATCTGTGTTCAGCGCTGTCACAGATGGTCGGTGCTCATCCGCCGCCCCACTTCCTCACAGAGCCCGATGAAGGTGCGCTCGGGCAGGTTCAGCGGGCGGTTCTTGAGAGTTGAGACAATCCAGCGACGCTTGAGTTTTGCCTTCGGCAGCGGCAGCGCGATCAATTGGCCGGCTTCGATTTCGCCGCGCGCAATCCAGCGTGCGGCAATCGCCACGCCGATGCCCAGCTTGGCCAGTTCCACTGTGGCCTCGGAACTGCCCAGCTCGATAAAAGAGTTCAGGCGCACGCCGTTCTTGAGAAAGTATTCCTGCACCATGGAGAAGTTCAGGCTGTTGCGGCTCGCGACGATGAAGGTTTCGTTCATGGCATCTTTAAGCTTTGGTCGTGTCTGTGCCCAGCGGTGGAGCGGCGAGACGAGAAACTCCAGCTCATCATCAAAGATGGCGTTGCAGTTCATGCGCGAGACATCCGGCGGACGCAGGCTCACCGCCAGATCGACCTCATTGCTCACCAGCCGTTCTATGGTGTCCGGCGTCTCACCGCAGGTGACTTTGATTTCATAGAGCGGGAAGGATTCCTTAAATTCACGCAGCACGGTGGGCAGAATGAACTGCGCCGCCGTCGTAGTGCAGCCGATTTTTAGTTTGCCCCTCGGTGTCTGGTCCAGAGTGCCGAGCACGGCGCGTGCATGACTCATGGACTGTAGAATCGTCTCCGCATGTGGCAGCAGTTCGCGTCCCGCATGCGTGAGGTGAACGTGCTTGCCCTGGCGGTGAAACAGCCGGCTGCCGAGATCTGACTCCAGGGATTTAATGGCGTGGCTAACAGCGCTCTGCGTGAGGTGCAGTTCGCGCCCAGTCTGGGTGAAGCTGCCGCTGCGCGCGAGGCGGACGAAGGCGCGGAGCTGTCGGGTGTCGATGGCTTGATCCATGAATGCAATTCATACATCAATTGAAAAACATTGCGTGTTGTTTATAGCTAAATTCTCGCAGGTGGCCGCTCTGATGCTGATAGGGAAGCCATGCCGCAACGCTCCACATTTTCAAAAACCTCTCTCGCTGGCGTCGTCCAGCCGGTCCGCATCGGGTTCATCCCCCTGGTTGACTGCGCTCCGCTGCTGGTGGCTAGGAACATGGATCTGTTCAGCAAACACGGTGTGCATGTCGAGTTAAGTTGTGAGGTCGGATGGGCCACCATTCGGGAGAAGCTGCTCTATGGGCAGCTGGATGCCGCTCATGCCATTGCCGGCCTGGCGCTGGCCATGCGTCTCGGGCTCAGCAGTCCGCCCTGCCGGGTGGTGGCACCATTCGTTTTCAATTTGCATGGCAATGCCATCACCCTCAGCCGTGATCTCTGGAATCGAGGTGTGCGTGATGCCGCCGGTTTGAAAAAGCTCATCCGCAGCGCGTTCAGCCGGCGTTTCACCTTTGGGATGGTGTCGCGATATTCCTCCCACTATTTTCTTCTGCGCCAGTGGCTACAGTCAGGTGGCATTGATGTCGAGAAGGATGTGCGCATCGTCGCGCTGCCGCCCACGCAGATGGCTTCCAGCTTGGCTGAGGGTCTCATTGATGGTTACTGCGTCGGTGAACCGTGGAACTCTTATGCCGTCGAGCGTGGCATTGGCTGGATCGCTGCCACGAGTGAACAGCTTGCCCCCGGACACCCTGAAAAAGTTCTGCTCACCACCGAGCGCTTTATCACTGCTCATGCGGGAGAGTCGCAGGCCATCATCAACGCCTTGAAAGAGGCCTGCGAGTACTGTGACATCACGGAAAATCGCCCTGAGGTCGTCCGGTTGCTTGCCGACAGCGGCTACTTCGCTGGCTGCGAGAAGATTTTGAAACGCTCGCTCGTCGGACCACTGGAACTCGGCTCCGAGAAATCCGCCCCCGTCTCGGACTTCCACATCTTCCACCGCCGTGACGCCAATATTCCCCTGAGTGATCGCGGACGCTGGCTGCTCGATCAGTTCATCGCCCACGGTCTGCTTGCCAGGGACCAGTACACCGAAGCCGCTGCAGCACTGAGTGAAGCTTGGACTGCCGAACTCCAATTTCCCAAAGCCGAGTCCACTGCCAGCACCGCCCCCCAACCTGCCAAATCCAAAAAACGCCCCTCAACAGCCAAAGTATGAAATTCACTCTCACCACACTCGCGCGACTAGCGCTTCTGACCACAGCGCCTGCATTTGCCGGCACCACCGAACTGCTCGATGTCGAAAAAGACCAGCTCAAAATCGGCTTCATCAAGCTGACAGACTGTGCGCCTCTCGTCATTGCCAAGGAAAAAGGCTTCTTTGAAGATGAGGGGCTGATCGTCGAAGTGGAAGCCCAGGCAAACTGGAAAGTGCTGCTCGACCGCGTCATTACCGGCGAACTCGACGGTGCGCACATGCTTGCTGGCCAACCCATCGGTGCCACGATCGGTTTCGGCATCAAGGCGGAGGTCATCACCCCGATCAGCCTCGACTACAATGGCAACGCCATCACTGTCTCCAACGCTGTGTGGGAGAAAATGAAACCAGCCATCCCGAAGGGTGCAGACGGCAAGCCCGTGCATCCGATCAAGGCCGACAGCTTCAAACCCATTGTCATGGAAGCCAAGGCCACCGGCAAGCCGCTGCAGTTTGGCATGGTGTTCCCCGTCTCCACCCACAACTACGAGCTGCGCTACTGGCTCGCTGCCGGTGGCATCAATCCCGGGTTCTATTTCGACCCGAAAAGCGGTGAAGAAAACATCCCCGGCGTGCTCAATGGTGATCTGGTCATCTCCGTGACGCCACCACCCCAGATGCCCTCCACGCTCGAAGCTGGCACCATTGTCGGCTACTGTGTCGGTGAGCCTTGGAACCAGCAGGCAGTCTTCAAAAAGATCGGCGTTCCGGTCATCACCGATCATGAAATCTGGGCCTACAATCCGGAAAAAGTCTTCGGCATCACCAAGGCGTTCGCAGAGAAAAATCCCAACACCACGCTGGCGCTGACCAAGGCCATCATCCGTGCCTGTGCCTGGCTGGATGCGAGTCCTGAAAACCGTAAAGAAGCGGTGAAAATTCTCAGCAAGCCCAATTACGTCGGTGCGGACGAGGCGGTGATCGCCAACAGCATGACGGGCACCTTTGAATATGAGCCTGGCGACAAACGTGCCGCGCCCGATTTCAACGTCTTCTTCAAGCACAATGCCTCTTATCCATGGGCCAGCGATTGCATCTGGTATCTCACGCAAATGGTGCGCTGGGGGCAGGTGAAGGAGCAGAAGCCGGACGCCTGGTATGCAGAGACCGCCAAGTCTGTCTATCGTGCCGACATCTACGAGAAGGCCGCCCAAATGCTCATCAAGGAGGGCTTCTTCACCGACAAGGATTTTCCGCTTGGCACTGACGGTTACCGCAAGCCGTCCTCCGAATTCATCGACGGCAAGACCTACGATGGTCACAAGCCGAACGAGTACCTCAAGGCCTTCGAGATTGGCCTTAAATAAATCTCGATCACGTCCCTGAAAAGCCGCCGCCATCATGAACGCCATCACCGTCATTCCCACCACCGCAGTTGCTGCGGTGCCCGCTCCGAAGCGTGAACCCCTGCGCATGCTTGCGTTTGCCTCCTTGCTGGAAAAAATCGGCCTCGGCTATTTCAGTCCGTTTGTCCGCATGAGTGTCCGTTACGACGTGAAATCGCAGTGGCAGCAGGTGGTGACAAATACAGTGCTGCCTGGAGTCGTGATCATCCTGTTCATGGGTTTTTGGACGCTGTGCTCACACACGGTGCATACGGACAGCCAGCGCATCCCGACTCCGACGGAAACCTGGAAGGCATGGCAGGGCATGCGTGAATTCGCACGTAACGAGGCCGTCAAGAAGCAGGAGTTTCTTGCCAGCATGTCCTCGATTGCTGCCAAGTGGGATGTGAAAGCAGCGGAGGCCAAGGCCGCTGGCAATGAGGCTTCGGCCACCAAGTTTGGCGAAAAGGCTGCCAGCTACCGCAGCAAATACTACGCAGGTCCGCCGACATTCGGCACACAGATCATGACCAGCCTGCTCACCGTGGCGATTGGCATCGGTGCGGCCACGTTGATCGCCGTGCCTCTTGGATTTCTTTGTGGGTTGAGCCCCCGCTTCAATCTGGCGATGAATCCGATCATTCAGATCTTCAAGCCCGTGTCTCCGCTGGCCTGGCTGCCCATCGTGTTTGTGTTTGTGACGGCGCTCTATCATCCTGCTGCAGATGCCAGCATCTCGCGGGCGCTGCTCATCTCCGCAGGCACCGTGACGTTGTGCTCGCTGTGGCCCACGCTGATCAACACAGCGGTCGGTGTGGCGGGTGTGGATCGTGACTACCTCAATGTGGCGAAGGTTCTGAAGTTGAACGCCTTTCAGCGCATCTGGAAAATCATCCTTCCCGCCGCGTTGCCGCTCATCTTCACCGGCATGCGCCTTTCCATTGGAGTCGGCTGGATGGTGTTGATCGCAGCAGACATGCTGGCGCAGAATCCAGGCCTCGGCAAGTTCGTCTGGGACACCTTCCAGAACGGCTCCACCGAAAGCATGGCGCAGATCATCGTCGCTGTGTTCGCCATCGGTTTTATCGGCTTCGTCCTCGACCGCATCATGCTGGCTCTGCAGCGCCTCGTCACCTTCGGCGGTCAGACTCTCTAATCCCACCTGCGCCATGTCCTTGATTGAACTCAACAACGTATCCGTGGGTTTTGGTGCCGCCAGCACGCGCACCGAGGTGCTGCGTGGCATCAACCTCACGCTGAATGAGGGAGAACTCGTCGCCATCGTTGGCTTCTCCGGCAGCGGCAAATCGACCTTAGTCAATCTCATCGCCGGGCTGGTTCACCCGGACAAAGGGGAGGCGTTGTTTGATGGCAATCCGATCACCGGTCCTGGACCGGAGCGCGGGTTGGTGTTTCAGACCTACGCCTTGCTTCCCTGGTTAAGCGTGCGGGGGAATGTGGCACTGGCGGTGAATCAGGTCTGCAAGGATGAATCGCTGGAGGCCCGCAATACGCGGATCACCGATGCCGTGGATCAGGTCAAGCTCACGCCTGCATTGAGCAAGCTTCCCAGCGAGCTTTCAGGCGGCATGCGCCAGCGTGTTTCGGTGGCACGTGCTCTCTCCTTTGCGCCACGGGTGCTGCTGCTCGATGAACCCCTGAGCGCACTCGATGCGCTCACTCGCTCGGAATTGCAGGATCAAATCCTGGAGCTGAAGCAGCGCACCGGCCAGACCATCCTGCTCATCACCAATGACGTCGATGAAGCTCTCTACATGGCTGACCGTGTCATTCCTTTGACCATGGGACCTGCGGCCACATTTGGGCCGATGGAGGAAATCCGGCTGCGCCGCCCGCGTGACCGTGCGACGCTTCTCGCAGAGCCTGAAGTACTTGCCGCCAGAACGCGTTTGCTGGACTTCCTCATCGCGCAGCGGGAGGACACTGCGGAAAACGTTTCCATTAGCCAGCTTCCAGACGCCGATCCCATCGACATCAGCAAGGCGCGCCCCACCTTTGCCATGCGCTGGGTCCGTGACCGCGCTGAAGCGGAAACGGGGATCCCTGCCGTGCCGAAGCACAAGGAGAGCCACAAGCCGGCGGAGGGTTTTGTCACCATCACCAAGCTGGGGAAAACCTATCAGACTCCGCGCGGAGCGGCAGTGATCGTGCGTGACTTTGATCTGAACATCAAACGTGGTGAACTCGTTTCCATCATTGGTCACAGCGGCTGCGGCAAGAGCACCGTGCTGAGCATGGTGGCCGGACTCTCCAGCATCACCGCTGGCGGCGTCATCATTGACGGTCGTGAAATCGAAGGTGCGGGGCCGGATCGTGGCATGGTTTTTCAAAGCCCGAATCTGCTGCCATGGATGAGCGCCCTGGAGAATGTCATGCTGGGAGTGCGCCAGGTGTTTTACCACCTCAACAAGAAGGAGCAGCACGACATCGCCGCGCATTATCTTGAGACGCTCGGTCTTGGCGGCAGCTTTGACAAGAAGCCCGGCGCACTGTCCCAGGGCATGCGCCAGCGCGTGGGACTTGCCCGTGCATTTGCTCTGCAGCCAAAGGTGCTGCTGCTGGATGAACCGTTTGGCATGCTCGACAAGCTCACCAAGCTCGAACTCCAGGATGTGCTGCTCAATCTGCGCGAGCGCACCGGCACCACGGCCATCATGGTCACGCATGATGTCGATGAAGCCATCTACCTCTCCGACCAGGTTGTGATGATGAGTGACGGCCCTGCCGCCACTGCTGCGGAGATTCTGCACATTTCATTTCCTCGTCCACGTGACCGCAAGGTGCTGATCGAAAGCCCAGAGTGGCTTCACTACCGCGAGCACCTGCTCTCCTTCCTCGAAGAACGCGCTCACGTGCGTGGCGTGACCACACACCACACTCGCGCTGCGGGCACACTGCTCCGCCGCGCATCCTTTTCCCTGCAAGCCGCCGCTTAGCCGAATCAACAACACACCCACTACACCCATATGAAAAGGCTGCTCCCGCTTTTGCTGGCGACCACATCGCTCGCAATTGCCCAAACCCCCGCACCCAAAACCACGGCACCCGCCCCGGTGCCAGTCCCCGGCTTTACGCTGGCACCGCCTCCCCCTACGTACGCTCCCATGAAGATGGGCAAGTTTACCTTCGATGTGCAGGAAAAGATGCGCTACGAAATGCGGGACAACAACTTTGACTTCAACAGCAAGTTCAACAGCGTGCAGGACGCCGCCTGGCTGCTCCAGCGTTTTCGCCTTGGCCTTGGCTATGACATCAACCCATGGATCAAGCTCTACGTGCAGGGCCAGGACGTGCGGGAAATCGGTGGTGATCGCGGTCACACCATTGGTGTCAATGGCGCGGAAGGGGATGACGTTTTCGACGTCCTCAAAGCCTATGTGCAGCTTGGGAACCTCAAAAAGGGTTTCAGTTCCGTTCTGGGCCGGCAATTCCTATCCTATGGAGACCAGCGTCTGCTGGGGCCGCTGGAGTGGGCCAACCAGGCGCGCACTTTTGATGCCTTCAAATTTCGCTATACGGCGAGCAAATGGTCTCTCGATCTCTTCACTGCCAGCCCGGTGAACTTCACCAACAACCAGTGGAACAAGTCGGACTTCATTGACCAGCATGACCACCGCAATGCCTTCATGAGTGGAGCCTATCTTAGCACGCTGTTTGTTCCCTTCAACACCACCACGGACTTCTACGTGTTTCACAACCGGGATGACGGCACGGCAAACTTCGGAGCTCCCATCGGCTCGACGAGCTTTGTCACCCTTGGGACGCTTTGGAAAGGGGACCCCAAAAAGTTGCATGGCTTTGACTATGACACCGAGATGGACTTCCAGGCCGGCAAGGTCGGTGGACGCTCGCTCACCGCTTACGCCGGCCACTGGGGTGCTGGCTACAACTGGCTCAAGCACGCCTGGAAGCCACGTTTTGGCCTGCAGTATAACTATGCCAGCGGTGACGGTAACCCCAATGACAAGAAAGTCGGCACCTTCCAGAACCTGTATCCAACGAATCATCTCTTCTACGGCTACATGGACACCACGGCGTGGATGAACGTGCATAACCCCCAGGTTAACTTCAGCTTCATGCCATCGCCCAAGATGAAGGTGATGCTGGACTACCACCTCTATTGGAACGCCAGCAATGCGGACTCCTGGTATCGTGCCAATGGCTCCACCAAGGTGCGTCCGCTCAGCACTGCCGCCAACAATGCCAGCAGCTTCCGCGGCCAGGAGTTTGACATCACCATGAGCTACAAGCTCAACCCACATGTCGGGGTTTTGACCGGCTACAGCTACTTCATCGCCGGTGACTATCTGAAGCAGACCGGCGCGGGGAGCAACGCCCAGTTCGGCTATGTGCAGGTGCAGATTGACTTCTAACTCCGTTCCGCTCTCACCGCTCGTCATTCTCACTCGTCCATTCTTCCCATGAGCATCGTCATGACATCACAAAACTCGCGCCAGACCGCCCCCGTAGCGGTGCTTGGGCGGCATGTGGTGCTCATAGGGAATGGAATGGTGGGCCATCGTTTCTGCCTGGAGTGGGCTCGACTCTCTCAAGGCAGAGACTCCCTCACTGTATTGGCGGAGGAGCCGGTGCCTGCTTATGACCGTATTCATCTCACCGACAGCCTCAGACAGGCGGATGCCTCGTCCTTGGAGCTGTCCCCGCCGGACTGGTATCAAAAGCATCAAATCGCTCTGCGGCTGGATGACCCGGTAGTGGGCATCGACTGCGAGGAGAGGAAAGTGACCACGCGCTCGGGTGCCGTTCATGACTATGATGTTCTCGTTCTGGCCACAGGCTCCTCAGCCCGCCGTCTGCCACTGCCCGGAGCCAGCCTGTCCGGTGTGCATGTTTACCGTACGGTGGCGGATCTGCGAAGCATCCGCGCACATGCCACCAGCGCCACTGCTGCTGCGGTGCTCGGAGGAGGCCTGCTTGGCCTGGAGGCGGCACGCGCTCTGGCGGACCTGGGACTGCGCACGCATGTCATCGAGGCCGCGAACGGTCTGATGGCCCGCCAGCTGGATGCGGAGGCTGCGGCGCTGCTGGAGCAGCGGGTGAGTGCCTCCGGCATTCACGTGCTGACCGGCTGCTCTTCGGAATCCATCAGCCAGAATGGGGAAGCCCTGTGCCTGAACTTCCGCGATGGACGCAGCCTGGCCGTGGACCTCATTGTGATGGCCGCCGGTGTGGAGCCACGTGACGAACTCGCCCGCGCATGTGGGCTCAAGACCGGGGCGCGAGGCGGTATCATGGTGGATGCCACACTGCAGGCCTCCAAGCCGAATGTCTTCGCGATCGGTGAATGCGCATTGACCTATGGGGCGGTGCATGGCTTTGCCGCGCCAGGCTTTGAAATGGCACGGGTACTGGCCGAGCGTCTGCATGGAGCAGACATCAAATTTCAGGAAGCGGAGTATCCCGTGCGGCTCAAGCTGCTGGGCACGGATGTGGTTACCATCGGCAACGTGCGTGATGATGGGGAACTGATCACCTATCGTGGCAAGGGCATGCTGCGGCAGATCCTGCTGCGACAGGGCCGCATCCATGGGGTGAGCCTTCTAGGCACCACGCAGGATGTTGGCCGGCTGCATACCGCCGTGCTGAGGCACCAGCGCCTCTGGCCGTGGCAGCGCCGCCGGTTTTTGGCGGTCGGCACATTGTGGAGACCCGCAGCGGAAGATGTCAGCCTCTGGCCAGCGGGCACCGCCATCTGCCAGTGTACGGGTGTCACACGCGGCCAGCTCTCCAGCGCAGTGGCCCAGGGCTGCGGCACGGTGGAGTCTCTCTGCGCCCGCACTGGCGCAGGCGGGGTGTGCGGCTCATGCCGCCCGCTGCTGGCGCGGCTGTGCGGTGCCAGCGCCACCCCGGCAGTCAGGTTTGCCCCGGCTTTGATGTGGACCTGCGTTGCAGTTGCCGTGCTTGCTGCCACGACCTGGCTCAGCGGGCCGCTGCCCCTGCCGGAGAGCGTGCAGTCTCTGCGTTTTGATGTGCTCTGGTTCGACAGCGGCTTGAAGCAGATCACCGGCTTTGTGCTGCTCGGCATCATGCTGCTGGGCATGCTGCTCCCCGCGCGCAAGCGCCTGCGTGCGCTGGCACGGGCGGGCGATTTCTCCTGGTGGCGTCTTATGCATACAGCGGTGGGGATGGCCTCGCTCGTGGCCCTCACGGTACATACCGGCTTCCGCTTGGGGTACAATTTGAACAAGGTGCTTATGCTCAATGTGCTCATGCTTGCCGCCACTGGCTCGTTCGCAGGTGTGGTGGTCTCCCTTTCTCATCGTCTGGCTCCGGCGCATGCCAGATGGCTGCAGACCGGCTGGACGCTGCTGCACGTCCTGCTGTGCTGGCCGCTGCTGGCGCTGGTGGTGTTTCACATTTTAACCGTTTACCGCTATTAACCCGCAGCCCTCCATCCTCCCCACAGTGCTCGGTGTGCTCATGCTGCTGCTGGTCGCAGGGTATTTGTCATCACGCTTTTTCCGCACGGAAGAGGATGCCACCGTTTTCCTGCCCGGCCCCACCACGCATGGGCATCATCAGATCGAAATGAAATGCGCCGTCTGCCATGATGCCTGGGGAGGCGTGCGTGAGCAGTCCTGCATTGACTGCCATGGTGCCGCTCTGGCTGCGGGAGATGACTCGCATCCAAAGGCCAAATTTACGGATCCGCGCAATGCGGACCGGCTCCTCGCCATCGCTGCGGACAAATGCGTCACCTGTCATGTGGAGCACCGGCCAGAAACCACGCTGGCCATGGGCGTCACGCAGCCCCAGGATCTCTGCTGGCAATGTCATGCGGAGATCACTCAGGAGCGGCCCAGCCACAAGGGCATGAGTTTCACCACCTGCTCCAGCGTGGGCTGTCACAACTACCATGACAACACGGCGCTGTATGAGGACTTCCTTGCCAAGCATGCTGCGGATCCGGCGACTCTGCTCAAGGCGCTGTTGCCTGAACTGACAGAAAAGGCGAAGACGAATGCCGCATCTCAGGACAAAGCGCCGGCACCAGATCATGGTATTACGCCTGCAGACGGCGGCAGCAAAATACTCGCGGCGTGGCAGGGCTCCGGCCATGCGGCGGCATCAGTGAACTGCACGGCCTGCCATGCAGGTGACGGGCAGTGGAAAGACCAGCCGGGGCAGGACTCCTGCATGGAATGTCACAAGGAGGAGAATGCAGGCTTCCGGGAGGGGCTGCATGGCATGCGCCTGGCGCAGGGACTTTCCTCCATGGAGCCCGCCATGGCCCGCCTGCCCATGAGACCCGAGGCGGCGCACAGCACGCTCACCTGCATCTCCTGCCATGGCCCGCATGATGTGGACACACGGCGTGCCGCCGTGGACTCCTGCCTGCAATGCCACAATGACGGCCACAGCCTAGCCTACAAAAGTTCCAAGCACTACCGCCTGTGGCAGGCTGAGCTCTCCGGTGCAGCACCCGCAGGCAGTGGCGTGAGCTGTGCCACATGCCACATGCCGCGTGAGGAGCACGTGGTGGCGGGCGTGACCACGGTGCGGGCGCAGCACAATCAAAGCCTCAATCTCCGCCCCGTTGAGAAAATGGCGCGTGGCGTCTGCATCCGCTGCCACGGCCTGGGCTTCACCCTTGACTCCCTGGCCGACCCCGGCCTCGGCCAAACCAATTTTGACGGGCCTCCCGGGCATCATGTTGACTCCATCGACATGGTTCTTCGCCGCCGGTCGTCGTCCGTCAAACCCAAATAGCATCGATAACTACAAAGCAACACCACTCCCATACTCATCCATGAAAACGTCCAAACTCATCATCGTCGGCGCCGTGGCGGTCACGGCCGCTGCCTCCATTCTCCTTTCATCCTGCGGGGGAAAGGAGAACGCCGCTGCAGGCATCTCCCCTCAAAGCATGGCGGATGCACTGCATGCCGTCATGGAATCTGACCGCATCGTTTACACCAAGCAGGTGGTGAACCGCCTGCAGAACGAGGAAAAAATCATCAAGGCCAGCGAGCACTGGAAGGATGAGAAGGCTCTTCCTCTGCCAGCGCAGATGTTCCGCATGGGGGCGGAGATGGTGGCCGAGAAGAAGAAGGGCTTCACCTACTCGCTGCTTTCCGAGTGGCCTATTAACAAGCAGAACGCCCCAAAGACCGAGGCTGAAAAAACCGGCCTCACTCATATCGTGAAGAACAAGGGCCAGAACTACTACACCGAGGAGACACTCGGTGGCACGAAGTACTTCACCGCCGTGTATCCGGACGTCGCCGTAGCCGCTGCCTGCGTGAAGTGCCACAACGGCCATGAAGACTCTCCCCGCACCGACTTTGTCGAAGGAGATGTCATGGGGGGCGTCGTCATCCGCATCCCTCTCACGGCCAAATAAGCGCCCATCACCATCACCACCTCACAAACTTCCACCTTTCGCCGCCATGATTACACCCACGCAGAAAGAACTCGTGCAGTCCACCTGGGCACAGGTTGTGCCGATTGCGGACACCGCCGCCGGTTTGTTTTACAACCGTCTCTTTGAACTCGACCCCACCCTCCGCTCCCTTTTCACCTCCGACATCAAAGAGCAGGGCCGCAAGCTCATGATGATGATTGGCGCTGCCGTGAAGGGACTCGACAATCTCGGAGAGGTCGTGCCGGCCGTGCAGGCACTCGGCCGACGCCACGTCGGCTATGGAGTCAAAGACGAGCACTACGCCACGGTGGCTGCTGCTTTGCTGTGGACTCTGGAGAAGGGCCTTGGCGAAGCCTACACGCCTCCCGTCGCGGAGGCCTGGACGGCCACCTACACCTTGCTCGCGGACGTGATGAAGGATGCCGCCAAGCAGCCCGCCCCTTAATCCACTGCAGTCACACAAGCCGCTCTGACAGATGAACATCGTTCCACTTATTCCCGACAACGCGCCCTTCAGTGCAGAACAACGTGCCTGGCTCAATGGATTCCTGGCCGGTGTTCTCAATCGAAGTGCTGCTCCCAATGGCGCGGCATCGGCAGAATGGAAACGCCCCTTGCTCATCGCCTTCGGCAGTCAGAGCGGCAATGCGGAAAGTTTGGCCAAGCGGCTGGCCAGGGAAGCATCGGGTCGGGGCTTTGCAGCGCGCGCTGCGGGCCTCGACTCGCTGCAACCCGCCGATTTCATCAAAGAACAAAACGTCCTGCTCATCACCAGCACCTGGGGGGATGGGGATATGCCAGACAATGCCGTCTCCTTCTGGGACAGCATCAATCAAAACGGCAGCAGTCCCAAACTCGATGGCGTGCAATACAGCGTCCTGGCCTTGGGGGACAAAAACTATGGCGATACTTTCTGCATGGCGGGCAAGAAACTGGACGCACGTCTCGAAGAACTAGGCGCCAGACGAATCGTGGAACGCGTCGATTGCGATGTGGAGTTTGACGATCTCGCGAAAACATGGAGCACCAGCGCCTTCACGGCATTGACTGGCAGTGCTGCACCTGTGGCCTCCGCAGAACCGGAAGAAGAGGCAGGCTTTACCAAGAAAAATCCTTTTCCAGCAAAACTGATCGTCAACACGCCTCTCAATTCCAGAGGCAGCAGCAAGGACACCCGGCATATCGGCTTCTCGCTCACGGGCAGCGGCCTCACCTACGAGGTGGGAGACGCGCTCGGGGTATTCGTGCAAAACTGTTCTGAAGTTGTGGATGCGGTTATTTCTGCGCATGCGTTTGACCCACAGGCTGATGTGCCGTTGCCTGACGGTGGTTTGGCACCGCTGCGCGAGGCTCTCATCAAGCATTACGAAGTCCGCCAGCTCCTCGGCAAAACTCCGGAGCCAGGCATCACACTGACTGCTTTCATGGAAAACCTGCGCAAGCTGCAGCCACGTCTGTATTCCATTGCTTCAAGCATCAAGGCTCATGCCGATGAAGTGCATCTCTGCATCGCTGCGGTGCGCTACAGCGCTGATGGCGTCCCGCACAAAGGCGTGGCCTCCACCTTCCTGGCAGATCGTCTGCCACCAGGGGAAACCACCGGCATCTACTTTCATCCGGCGAATCACTTCCGCCTGCCCACGGACCTCACGAAGCCCGTGATCATGGTTGGTCCGGGAACAGGCATCGCTCCTTTTCGCGCCTTCCTTGAGGAGCGGGAAGCCACGCAAGCCTCCGGTAAAAACTGGCTGTTCTTTGGTGATCAAAAACGCGCCAGCGATTTTCTCTACCACGACCAAATCATCGAGTGGGTGCAGAAAGGCCACCTCACGCGTCTCGACACCGCTTTCAGCCGCGATCAGGAGGAGAAAATATACGTGCAGACTCGCATGCTCCAGGCGGCGAACGAACTCTGGCAGTGGCTTGAAGAAGGTGCGTATTTCTATGTGTGTGGCGATGCCAAACGCATGGCCAAAGATGTCGATGAGGCGCTTCACAGCATCATCCAAACCGCAGGAGGCAAATCAGCCGACGAAGCCGCTGCTTACGTCGCTCAAATGAAGAAGGAGAAACGCTATGCCCGCGACGTCTATTGAACTTTCACAGCTTCATCTCTCCGATCAGCGCCTCCACGCTCATGCTGCGCTGAAGCGCGACTTCATGCAGGATAGAGGGCAGCGTGCCTACCTTGAGGGGCTTGTGGTTCGGCACGGTCACCGAGTGCATTCTGGGGGAGTCACTGCGCAGGATCATGTGACTGTCAGCCTGCCGTTCGAAAACGTAGCCGATCCGTCGCTGTCCCCGCAGCAGCTCTTCGCCCGTCACATCGCGCGGCAATTTCATGCCGCCTCCAGGATGCGATCTTCCTCCAGATGCAGCCGGATTCTTCCCGGCTTCAGGGGCGCTTCGGCAAAGTGGCAGTTTACGGCGTCACGAACCATGATTTCCAACTCCTCCCACGAGTCGCCCTGGGTGGCGATAAATCCGTCCGGCAGCCGGCAATTAGCCGTGAAGCCGCCCTCTTCCGCCGGACGCACGCTGAAAACCAGTTCGAGATCATTCATGCCATGAATATTGCCGCCACCATCTCCAAAGCAAGCCCTGCTGTGACCTTCACGCCGCCTGAGCAGGACTTTTCCGGCGAGCAGAAGCGCTACCTCGAAGGCTTCTTTGCCGGCATTGCCGCCGGTGGCGTTTCCTTCGGCGATCTCGCTCCCGCACCTGCGACTGCGCCCGTAGGTCCTGCTCTGGACGACCTGACCAAGGAGGAGCGCATTAAGCGCGAACTGCATCCCTTTGATGCCATTGAGCAGCTTGTCCTGGACGCACGCTGGAACTCCAAGCCGGAACCCGAGTCGGTGTTTCGTTACAAGTGGAACGGCCTCTTCTGGCTCAATCCCGTCAAGGACGGCTACATGTGCCGGCTGCGTATTCCGGGTGGGATCGTGAAGAGCTATCAACTCCGCGAACTCGCCGCCATCGCCCGCGAACTCACCACGGGCTACATTCAGATCACGACTCGGAACAATTTCCAGATTCGTCTCATCGAGCCGAAGAACTGTCCTGAAGTGCTGCGCCGCATTCAAGGCTGTGGTCTGCATTCCAAAGGAGCTGGTGCGGACAACATTCGCAATATCACGATGAACCCATGCGCTGGCTATGACCCGTATGAAATCATCGATGTCCGACCGCTGGTCAACGAACTCGCCACGTTGATCATTGCCTCCAAGGAGTTCTACGATCTGCCACGTAAGTTTAACATTGCCTATGATGGTGGCGGTCTCATCTCAGCGGTGGAGGACACCAACGACATCGGTGCCAGTGCGGTGAAGATCGGCGAGAATAGTGATGGCATCGAACCCGGAGTCTATTTCCGCATCGCACTGGGCGGTGTCACCGGACATCAGACCTTTGCCAGCGACTGGGGCGTCATCGTGAAGCCTGAGCAGTTGAATGATGTCATGGTCGCCCTGCTGCGCGTGTTTATCCAGTTCGGTGATCGCACCAACCGCAAGAAGGCGCGCTTCAAATATGTCATTGAAGACAAGGGGCTGGATGGCGTGCTCGTGGAAACCGAGAAACTTCTGAAATTCAAGCTGACTCGTCTCGCTCCAGATGCGCCGTGTCAGGCGAAGCGTGAATTTTCCCAGCAGGGCCATTCGCATGTGGGTGCCTTCCCGCAGAAGCAGGAAGGCTTGGTTTACATCGGTGCCAGCGTTCCTGTTGGGCAGATGACAGCGAAGCAGCTTGATCGTATCGCCGACCTTGCCGACAGCTACGGTTCGGGGGAAATCAGGCTCACTGTCTGGCAGAATTTCATCATTCCGAATATCAAGACCGCTTACGCAGCCACCGTGGCGAAGTCGTTGAAGAAGCTCGGCTTTCCCAGCGAGCAGTCGAATCTCAAAAGCGGTTTTGTGGCCTGCACCGGCAACAAGTACTGCAAATTTGCCGCGAGCGATACCAAGGGCCACGCGATTGCCATGATGGAGTATCTCGACAAGCGTGTGCAGCTTGACCGGCCCGTGAACATTCACTTCACCGGTTGCGCAAATTCCTGTGCTCAGCACTTCATGGGAGACATCGGCCTGCTCGGTGCCAAGGTGAAATCCGAGAGCGGGGAAGGCTACCACATCACTGTGGGGGGTGGCTTTGGCGAGAACCGAAAAATTGGCCGTCAGATCTTCAGCGGTGTGGCCTTTGAATCGCTCGGCTCCACATTGGAGGCGATGCTTAAAGGCTATCTGGGCCAACGCACCGCAGGCGAAGCCTTCCATTCCTTCTGCAATCGGCACACCGTTGGTCAACTGCAGGAGGTGTTCAGCCTCTAAGCCATGGTTTGTGACCTGGAGCGTTCGATTTCAGCAGGGGGCTCCGCCGTCAGTATCATCGACGCGGCGCTCCGTGAGCAGCAGACCCTGCGCACTCCAGTCGCTCTTTTCGCGGATGAATACGATGCCAAATCCGTTCGCGAGCGGTTCACGCACCTGATTCCACTTAGCAAGCCAAACCCCGGGGAGCAGTATGCCTTTGAGGTCAATCTCGATGCCTGCACCGGTTGCAAGGCCTGCGTGGCAGCCTGTCATTCCCTGAATGGACTCGATGACGATGAAAGCTGGCGCGACATGGGGCTGCTCGTTGGCACGCGGAAGCAGCCCTATCTGCAAACCGTCACCACCGCCTGCCATCACTGTGCCGATCCCGCCTGCGCGGATGGCTGCCCGGTGCTGGCCTATGACAAAGACGCCGTCACAGGGATCGTGCGTCATTTGGATGATCAGTGCATCGGCTGCAGTTACTGCATTTTGAAGTGCCCGTATGATGTGCCGAAGTTCAATCTGAAGCGTGGCATTGTGCGGAAATGTGACATGTGCCAGGGGCGTCTCGCTGAAGGTGAAGCACCCGCTTGTGTCCAATCCTGCCCGAACGAAGCGATCAAAATCAAGGTCGTGAAGCTCGATGCCGTGCCGGATCGCGGCAGCATTGTCGTGGGAGCCTTTGATTCAAGCTACACTCGGCCCACGACGACTTATGTATCCGCACAGCCGCCTCCTGCGGCTGCCAGACCAGCGGATGCCGGACGGCTTGATCTCGATCATGGCCATGATCCGCTCGCATGGATGCTCGTGCTCACACAGATGAGCGCCGGTGGTTTCATCGGCTGCGCCATTGCCATGTGGATGAATTTGCTGACCTTGCAGCAAGCCGCCATCACCAGTGCAGCAGCTCTTGTAGTTGGTCTAGCTGGGGTGGCTTTGAGCACGCTGCATCTGGGGCAGCCCTTGAAAGCCTGGCGCGCCTTTCTCGGCTGGCGCAAATCATGGCTGTCACGCGAGATCATGGCCTTCGGTGCTTTGCCTGCGGGTGGCCAGGCAATCTTTGTCACCTGGTGGCTGGGAAATATGGAATGGATGCGGCTGGCTGTTACGGGCACATCCGCCGCTGCCGTGGTCGCCGTGTGGTGCTCCGTGATGGTCTATGTGGACACTCGCAGGCCGTTTTGGTCGATGACCCATGTGGCCGCCAAATTCTTCGGCACGATGCTGCTGTTGGGGGCCGGATTGTGCGCCGCCGTTTGGAGCTGGTCTGGCATGGCTATCGCCTCCTGGGCGCTGGCATTCGCGTTGGTGTGCCGTTGGAGTTTGTCGCTCTGGGAGATTTCCAGCTATCGGCGGGCCTTGGTCGATGAGAGCAGTGCCTGGCATCAATCGGCACGCGTGTTGCAGAAGCACCTGGCTGGGCGGATCGAAATTCGCGGTCTGCTGCTCATGGCCGTCGGGTTGGTGATTCCTGTGATGCTTGCCGCAGGTGCCTCGGTGCCTTGGATGCTCAGCCTGTCACTGCTGCTGATGTTTGGCAGCCAGTTGATCGAGCGGCTGTATTTCTTCACTGCCGCCGCAGGCTCAAAAATGCCGGGGAACTGACCATGATGAAACTCCCAGCCATGACCTTGCGCGAATGGGATGGCCCGCTCACGGCCGATCTCGTGCGTGAGCCCGCCAAGTTTGGTCTGGGGCAGGTGCCATCCCACCTGATGCCGGATGCGACGACGACAGCGATCTGTGGTTTTTGCTCCACGGGCTGCGGGCTTAAAGTCCATCTGAAGGATGGCGCTGCGGTCAATCTCACGCCGGACCCCGACTATCCGGTCAATCTCGGCACCGCCTGCCCCAAGGGATGGGAGGCTCTAAGTGTGTTGGATTCACCGGATCGTGCGAAGATGCCGCTGCTGCATGGCAAAGAGGTCGATTGGGACACCGCGCTCCGTTACTTTTGCGACAAGATGCGCGGTATTCTCGACCAGCATGGTCCCGAGGCCGCTGCGTTTCTCAGCACCGGGCAGATCATGATTGAGGAGATGGCCTTTCTTGGCGCCCTCGCGAAGTTTGGCTTGGGCATGATCCATGGCGATGGCAATACGCGTCAGTGCATGGCCACCGCTGTCGCCGCCTACAAGGAGAGCTTTGGTTTTGATGCGCCGCCCTTCACCTATGCCGACTTTGAAGAGAGTGATGTGCTTGTCTTCATTGGTGCGAATCCGTGCATTGCACATCCGATCATGTGGCAGCGTGTACTGCGCAACAAGCGCCAGCCTGAGATCATCGTCGTTGATCCCCGCACCACGGAAACGGCGATGGCCGCTACTCAGCATTATGCCATCAAGCCCAAGAGCGATCTCACGCTGCTCTACGGCCTCGCGCATCTCATCATTCGGGACGCTGGAGTGGACACATCCTTTGTCGAAGAGCACACCAGCAGCTTCGATGAATTCGTTTTATTCCTGGCGGCGTTTCATCCGCAGCGAGTGTCACAGGAGACTGGCATCAGCGTGCATCGCCTCGTCCATTTTGCGCAGACCATCATCTCTGGCACTCCGCGTGTCTCCTTCTGGTGGACGATGGGCGTCAACCAGAGTCATCAAGCCACGCGCACTGCACAGGCCATCATCAATCTGGCCTTGATGACAGGGAACATTGGCAAGCCGGGCACCGGGGCCAATTCCATCACGGGTCAGTGCAACGCGATGGGATCACGCCTGTTCTCCAACACCACGAACCTGCTGGGAGGGCATGACTTCCGCAATCCACGGCATCGCGAAAAAATAGCTGCCGCCACCGGCATTCCGGTCGAGCGCGTTCCTGACCAGCCCAGCCTGGCTTACGATCAAATCATCAAAGCCGCTGACGAAGGCACGGTGAAAGCACTTTGGTTTGTCGCCACCAATCCAAGCCACTCGTGGATCGACCAGAACGAAATCAACCGGGTACTCGACAAGCTCGACTTCCTAGTGGTGCAGGACATGTACTGCACCACCGAAACCGCAAAGCGTGCTCATCTCGTTCTGCCAGCGGCGGGCTGGGGTGAAAAGGAAGGCTGCTTCATCAACAGCGAACGCCGCATTGGCTACAGCCCCAAGGTGCGGCGTGCGCCCGGTCAGGCGCTGGCAGATTTCCACATCTTCCGTCTGATCGCCCATTACTGGGGCAGCGATGATTTGTTTCGTGGCTGGAGCAGCCCGGAGGCGGTCTTCCGCGTGCTGCAACGCTGCACGGAAGACCAGCCATGTGACATCACCGGAATCAATGGCCATGAGATGCTGCGCAAATCCGGCGGCGTGCAGTGGCCACTTACTAGAGATGAAAGCGCCAGGTTTGAAGTTTCAAGCTGGAAGGAGAGACGCTTATTTGAAGATGGGAATTTCTACACCCCAGACAAACGGGCGAAGTTTGTCTTTGATGCGCCAGAAGCCGCGCCAGAGCAGCGCAGTGACGAGTATCCGCTGATTCTCATCACCGGGCGTGGCACCAGCGCGCAGTGGCACACGGAGACGCGCACCGGCAAGTCTGCAGTGCTGGCGAAAATGATGCCGGAGGAACTGATGCTAGATCTGCATCCTCAAGACGCAGACACTCTGGGGATTCGCGAAGGCATGCATGTCCGCATCATTTCGAAGCGAGCAGAACTGACCGCCAAAGCGCGGCTGACGAACTGCGTCTCTCCCGGTGAAGTTTTTCTGCCCATGCATGACAGTCGCGTAAACCAGCTCACGCATGCGTCCTTTGATCCCCACAGCCGTCAGCCGAGCTACAAGCATTCGGCGGTGCGAGTTTGTTTGTGAACCGTTACTCAATCTTCCGCACGGTCATCAGCTTCAATGCGGGCTTGCCATCCTCTCGGGCCTGCGCCAGGTCCACGCTGAACTCCGCCTGCCAGTCATTCAGCTCTTCGGGATCAATCAGCACCTGACAGATGCTCCACGATGTGTTGTCGTCGCTCGGCTTCACATAGGTGTGGCGGCCGTTGCGGGCTTCGTTGTCGAGGCGGATGCGCTCATGCTCGGCGTAGTACGGCTCCATGAGGGCTGCCATTGATTCAGCATTCCATGCACTGCTGACGGTGCTGACTGCCGCAGCGTAGTTTTCCACGGAGAGCGGACGCAGGAAGCGGAAAATCTCGGTACGGATGAGAGCGGTGAATTCGCGCTTGTTGCGGGTGATGTCCGGTGCTTCTGCTGGCTTTTCTTCCTGCTCGTCAGGCTTGAAGTTGGGATCACGCATGCGCTCCCATTCATCCAGCAGGCTGGAATCCGTGCCGCGCAACACTCCGGCAATCCATGCCTCCATCTCCTGCACGGGCTCGGTCTTGAAATTTTCAGGCACGGTCTGCGCCAGCACCTTGTGTACGCCGGAGAGATGCCGCAGCAGCACGCCTTCGGCGCGGTGCAGTTCGTAGTCGTTGATGTAGTCGCTGAAGGTGCGGAAGTTCTCAAACATCTCGCGGGCGATGCTCTTGGGGCGGATGTTTTCCTGGCCGATCCACGGATGCGCTTCACTGAAGGCATTGAAGGTGTTGTAGATGAAGTCGCGGCAGGGTTTCGGATATTCCAGCTCCTCCAGTTTGGCGATGCGTTCTTCAAACGGCACGCCTTCGTTCTTCATCGCCACCATGGCCTCGTCCTTCACCTGATCGAGTTGACGGCGCAGGATGATGTCCGGGTTTTCGAGAATGGATTCGCACAGGGTCATCACATCCGCCGCATACGTTGGCGATGCAGGATCAATGAGAGCGAGCGTGTCGATGAGGTAGAGCGAGAGCGTGTAGTTCAGTGAGAAATCCTCCTGCAACTCCACGTTGAGCCGCAGCTTGGTGCCATCCGCTGAGCGCTGCGCAGTGGGGATGATCTCGATGATTTTGCGCTGCACCAGCGCGTGGAACAACTGCCATGCGCGCTTCTCGTGCTGCAGCTTGGCATTGGCAGTCTCATGCGAATCGGCAATGAGCTGGTGCATGGCCGCACAGGCATCGCCGGGTCTGCTGAGCACCTGCAAGAGCATGCCGTGCGAAACCTGAAAGCGCGATGTCAGCGGTTCGGGCGCGGCGCTTTGCAGCTTCTTGAAGGTGTCTTCATTCCAGCCAACAAAACCCTCAGGTGCTTTCTTCTTCACCATCTTGCGCATCTTCTTCACATCGCCGGCGGCCTTCGCCTCCATCTTGGCATTTTCTACCACATGCTCTGGTGCCTGGCACACGACATAGCCCACGTCGTCATAGCCGCGTCGTCCGGCACGTCCGGTGATCTGGTGGAAATCACGCGCGCTCAGAGTCGCCACCTTCTCGCCGCCATACTTGCTCAAGCGTGTGAGCAGCACGGTGCGGATGGGTACGTTCACGCCGACGCCGAGGGTGTCGGTGCCGCAGATGACTTTCAGCAGGCCGCGCTGGGCGAGTTTTTCCACGAGAATGCGGTACTTTGGCAGCAGCCCGGCATGATGAATGCCGACACCATGGCTGAGATACTTCTTCACCTCCTTGCCATAGGGGCTGGTGAACTTCGCCCCCGCCAATTCCTCTTTGATCGATGCCTTTTCCGCTGCGGTGCAGAAGTTCAGGCTCATCAAATCCTGCGCCGCCTGCGCGGCATCGTTCTGCGTGAAGTGGACGAGATACACCGGCGCCTTGTTGGCTGCGATGAGCTCCTGCAGCGTCACATCCACAGAGGTCTGCGCATAGCTAAACTCAAGCGGAACGGGACGCTCATAGGCGGCCACCACGGTGGTCTCCGTTTTCGTCAACCGAGTGAGCCCTTCTTTGAAAAACTCGGTGCCGCCCATCGTGGCGGACATCAGCAGAAAGCGCGAGTCGCTCATGGTCAGCAGCGGCACCTGCCAGGCTACGCCGCGCTCCCGATCCGAGTAGTAGTGAAATTCGTCCATGATCACCTCGCGGAAGGGGGCTTTGGCTCCATCGCGCAGTGCGTAGTTGGCCAGAATTTCTGCGGTGCAGCAGAGGATGGGTGCGGTGCGGTTCACCGTCGCATCTCCAGTCGCCATGCCGACGTTGTCAGGGCCAAAGTCACGGCACAGCGCGAGAAACTTCTCATTCACCAGCGCCTTGATCGGGCAGGTGTACACGGAGCGCCGCCCCTTCGCTAGGGAGCGGAAGTGCATGGCCAGCGCCACCAGCGATTTGCCAGAGCCTGTGGGCGTGTTGAGGATGACGTTGCGATCATCAAACAGCTCCAGAATCGCCTCCTCCTGCGCTGGGTACAGCTCCAGCTTCTTCTCTGCCACATAGTCGAGAAAGGCCGCCAGCAGCTCGTCATTGGAGCAGTCGGTGGATTTTGGCAGTCGGCGCAGCAGCGGGTGGTCGGTCATGTCCCTGCACATCGCCTGCGGTCATCACGCATGCAACCGCGTGACGAGATCAAAACGGTGGCGGGCCGAAGCCTGGTGGTGGTGGAAAGCCTGGCCCCCCCGGTCCACCCTTGCGACGGCGTCCAGGCGGGCCGAAGCCGCCCCCAGGAGGTCCGCGTCGTGCAAAGCTGGCATCCGGAGTGCCGGCAAATTGGCGCGGGACGTAGGGGTACTCGTCGGTAAGCACGTAATGATAGGTGCCCTCAGGGAATTCGGGCGTCACACCGATGCGCCCGTTGCTGGCGTCGAGATCACCTTTCCCTTCGATGTATTCGTAGTCCTGCACAAAGGCACCGTCATACTTGCCACCGGGCGAGCCTGCGGGACGGCTGCCGGTTTTGACGGCATAGCTGGAGGTGAGCTGCTTCAATGAACTGTCGGCATTTTTGGCCTCGCTGTAGCCCCAGGGGCCATAGATGGGAAAACCATCTGCCGCCCAGCCGACGAGCACCATCTGCGGCTTGTCACCGCTGATTTTTTCGACCATGCCGTTGGGAATGCCGTGGTAGTGGTAGGCTCCGTTGGGCTGCACATGCGCGTTGCTGGAATCAAGCCCAAGATCAATCGCTCCGCCGTGTGGTTCATACTGCCAGCCACTCGCCGGATTGCGCTGCCACCACTCGGCGGCGAAGGGATCAAACACGACGCCGTTCACCGCGATGCCGAAAGGCTGCATGTGAAAGGGCGCCGGCTTCTCCGCGACCTTCGGATGCAGCGGCACTTTGTAATCATAGCTCTGCGGCGCGATCACATTCGGATTGTGCCGATTGGGAAACTGGCCGGGTGTGTGATCTGGGATGCCGTTGGCCTGAATGTGGCGGTAATTGTCATCTGTGGTGATCTTCACCACATTCGGCGGCAGTTGAGATGAAGCCGCGAGGCAGGCGGACACAAAAACGGTGCATCCCACTTTGAGTAGCAGGGCAGGGGTGGCATTGGGTCGGGTTGATCGCATGTCGGGAAAGATAAGCCTGGGGGTGTTGCTTCGTTACAAAAATAATCCTCCATCCCTCTCCACGTTTCCTGCTTGCTTCCTGGGGTGAATTCCGGTTTGCATCCGGTCATGTCGAAGGTCTCACGTTCCAAACCCGCCCGCATTCCGCAGGTCGCCGTTCTCGTCGATACCTCGCGCTCCTATGGCCGGGACATCGTGCGCGGCATCCGTCGCTATGTGGCGGAGCACGGGCCGTGGTCGCTGTATCTGGAGCCGCGTGACCTCCACAGCCGCTTCCCGGACTGGCTCAAGGACTGGCCTGGAGACGGCATCCTCTCACGTACCGTCGATGCCGCGATGCTGCGCCAGCTCAAGGCCACGAAGCTGCCGGTGATCGAGCTGCGCACCACCGTGTTGCCGCATTCATTTCCGTTTGTCGGCATGGACAACAGCATCGTCGGCACGCGGGTGGCGGAGCATCTGCGCAATCGCGGCTTCCAACGCTTCGCCTGCTACATTGACACCGCCGAGGCGTTCTTCGTCGAACGCAGCGAGTACTTTGTTCAAACCCTGCGCGCGCATGGCTTCGAGTGCTCTGTGTTCAAATCAAGCCGCCGTCTCCGCTGGGACGAGCACCAGCGCGCTTTGTCCGAATGGCTGACGTCTCTGGAGAAACCGGTGGGAGTTTTTGCCGTCAATGACCAGCTCGGCTTCTGGCTGCTGGATGCGGCGCGTCGTGCAGGCATTGCGGTGCCGGAGGAGGTGGCGGTGGTCGGGGCCGAGAATGACAACATGCTCTGCGAAACCGCTTCGCCGCCGCTTTCGAGCCTGCGCCTGCGCGGGCAGGCCGTGGGCTACGAAGCTGCGCGTCTTCTTGATGAATGGATGGCGGGACGGCGTGTCCCCAAGCCCGGTGAAAAACATCTGCTGGTGCCGGGGGACATCGTCGTGCGTCAATCCAGCGACATCGTCGCGGTGGAAGATCCCCGCATTGCCGCTGCTCTGCGCTTCATCCGTCAGCATGCCACCGAGCAGATCGACGTGACGCGTGTCGCGCGTGAGACCGCGCTGTCTCGCAGTGTGCTGGAGCGCCGCATGAAGGCGCTCATTGGCCGCAGCCCGGGGGAGGAGATCAACCGCATTCGATTTGCGGCGGTGGAAAAACTACTCACTCAGACCGATCTCACGCTGGATGCCATCGCCGCGCGCTGCGGCTTCACGCACCCGCAGTACATGGCCGAGGCGTTTCGGAAGCGTTCAGGACTGACGCCGGGGGAGTTTCGTCGGCAACGCGCTGTGGTTTAAGATGCTGAAAATGAAGTGATTGAATTCCGTGTGCCAACGGCTAAAAAAAACCGGGGTGGATCACTCGATCCACCCCGGTTCTTTGAAGTGAGTACCAACAGCCATGCAGGAACCACTATCCGAAATTTGCGACAGGCGGTCTTGCTCCGCTCTCGTTGTCTGGTGGCATGTTCGCACAGCTTCAGAACGATGTGTCAGAACGATGTAAAACCTTGGCAAGGAAGATGAAATTTATTCGCCTTCCCCAGTTGTGGCTTGCGGTCGCTTTTGCTGACGTTTTTGCAGCAGTACTTTCGCCATCAGAAGCACAATCACCAGATTGACCGCCAGGGCTGAGACATGAAGGAGCGTGACTTTGGTGTAGATTTGATACACCTCGAGCGGGAGGTAGATGCAGCCACCCACCAGCGCCAGCCACTCCGCCCAGGTTTTTTGCTTCCAGAGCCCGTAGGCTTCCACAAAACGCATGCTGGAATACAGCAGCGCGATGCCGGACATGAGCCACAAGCGCCGGTCATCGAGCGATGAAAACAGATCAATGAAGATATGGGGATACTTCCTGGCGGGATTCAGGTGCAAATGCGCCACGATCTCGCCGCTCAGGGCATGCAGATCCCGGTGCAGAAGTCCCAGCAGCCCGAAACCTGCCAGCAGTACCACTGCGCCCTTGGCCGCTTCGATC